>JAGZQO010000050.1 GCA_018382125.1 Collinsella sp. | reverse complement strand
GGCCGGCCGGTCCGGCCCTCAGGGTATCGGGTTCCCACATTCATCCGTACATGTGCGGATGAATGTGGGAGGTGTTCGGATGAAGTCGATAATCAAGGGCGCTCAATCCAGTTGACTAAGGTTGGCTAAATTGAACCAATACGGGGGTTGCAAGCGTTACACTTTTGCAATCTGATGGCCCGTATCGCGCGGCGCTCTTGTCGGAGCGCCGCGTTTTTCATATCGAAAGGTGGCACCATGCAGGCATCGCAGCGTCTCGACCGCTTTGGCGCGGAGGTCTTCGCCTCGCTCAACAACAAGCTTCTCGCGCTGAAGGCTCAGGGCAAGACCATTTACAACATGAGCGTGGGCACGCCCGATTTTAAGCCGTACGACCATGTGGTCGAGGCGCTCACGCAGGCAGCCCAAGATCCCGAGATGTGGAAGTATGCCCTGCGCGACCTGCCTGAACTCAAGCAGGCCGTGTGCGATTACTATGAGCGTCGCTTTGGCGTTTCGGGCATTACGCCGTCTATGGTGCAGTCGTGCAACGGCACGCAGGAGGGCGTGGGCCATTTGGGCCTGGCCCTGCTCGATCCGGGTGACACCATTCTGGTTCCCGATCCGTGTTACCCGGTCTTTGAGGCGGGCGCCAAGATCGCCGATGCCAAGCTCGAGTACTATCCGTTGGTTGCCGAGCATAATTACCTGCCCTATGTGGCGGGTATCGATCCCGAGGTGGCCGATCGTGCCAAGTATATGATCGTGTCGCTGCCCGCGAACCCGGTCGGCTCGGTGGGCACGCCCGAGGTCTACGAGGAGATTATCGCCTTTGCCCGCGAGCATGATCTGTTGATCGTTCATGACAACGCGTACTCCGACATCGTGTTTGACGGTGAGCCGGGTGGCAGCTTCCTGCAGTACCCCGGTGCGCTCGAGGTGGGCGTGGAGTTCTTCTCGCTCTCCAAGTCGTTTAACGTCACCGGCGCGCGCATCGGCTTTTTGGTCGGTCGCGAGGATGTGGTCTCGGCCTTTGCCAAGCTGCGCGGCCAGATCGACTTCGGCATGTTCTTCCCGATCCAGAAGGCCGCCATCGCCTGTCTGAACGGTCCGCGCGATGAGGTCGAGGCGCAGCGTCTGAAGTACCAGGAGCGCCGCGATGCCCTGTGCGACGGTCTTGAGGGCCTGGGCTGGGGGCGTCCCAACGCGCATGGCTCTATGTTTGTGTGGGCCAAGCTTCCCGGTGGCCGCACCGATTCCATGGCGTTTTGCGAGGAGCTCATGGAGAAGGCCGGCGTTGTGGTGACGCCGGGCGCGAGTTTTGGTCCTTCGGGCGAGGGACACGTGCGCATGGCGCTGGTCCTACCGCCCGATCAGATCGCTTTGGCTGTCGAGGCCATTCGCGAGGCGGGCCTGTATTAGAAACCTATTTCGACTCGTCAATAGCTCGAAACCGATTTCGCGCAGTTATTTTACGAATACTGCAAACAATTTCGGTAAACGGTCGATTTTTGGCTGCGAATAGGGGCATAATCAAAGTCCCGATTGGATGTATTGGGATTACGACAAGCCGCTCGGGTCGTTCCCGGGCGGCTTGTTTGTGGAGAGAGATGGGAGTTTCTAATGGTTAACGAGAAGAAGGTCGCTATTGTCGGCTGCGGTTTCGTCGGTTCGTCTTCGGCGTTCGCACTGATGCAGAGTGGTCTGTTCTCCGAGATGGTCCTCATCGACGTGGACAAGAACCGTGCCGAGGGTGAGGCCCTGGATATCGCGCACGGCATGACGTTTGCCGAGCCGATGAAGATCTACGCCGGCGATTATTCCGATGTCGCCGACGCCGCCATGATCGTCGTCACTGCTGGCGCTGCCCAGAAGCCCGGTGAGACCCGCCTGGACCTGGTCAACAAGAACGTCAGCATCTTCAAGTCCATTATTCCCGAGATTAAGAAGTCCGGCTTCGACGGCATTCTGCTAATCGTCTCCAACCCGGTCGATGTTCTGACCTACGCCGCCATCAAGATGTCCGGCCTGCCCGAGGGCCACGTCATCGGTTCCGGCACCGTGCTCGACACCGGCCGCCTGCAGCAGATGCTTGGTGCCCACGTCGAGGTTGACCCGCGCGATGTCCAGGCCTATGTCATGGGCGAGCACGGTGACTCCGAGTTTGTCGCTTGGTCCAGCGCTCAGGTTGCCGGCGTTCCGCTGAACACCTTCTGTGAGCTTCACGGCCACCTGGAGCATGAGGCTGCCGAGAAGCGCATCGCCGAGGACGTCAAGAACTCCGCCTACACCATCATCGAGAAGAAGCACGCCACCTACTATGGCGTCGCCATGGCCGTCAAGCGCATCTGCACCGCCGTTATGCGCGATGAGCAGACCGTTCTGCCTGTCTCCTCGCTCATGGTGGGCGAGTATGGCCTGTCCGATCTTGCCATCTCCATGCCGACCGTCGTTGGCCGCGACGGCGTTGTCTGCCGCGTCCCCGTGCCGCTGAACGATGACGAGCAGCATGAGCTCACCGTCTCCGCCAAGGCCCTCAAGGACATCATCGACAGCGTCGATTTCTCCTGCTAAATCAAGCTCGCTAGAGCGAAAAGCTACAATGAAGGCGTCCGGGTCCACACGGCCCGGGCGCCTTTTGGTGCAAAGTAACCTGACCCCAATGCACCATCCCAATACACCATAGTTGATGGGAGGGCCATGTCGGATTCGCCTAATTTTTTGACCTATGCTCAGACGGCGTTTGATCCGTTTGAGGAGCGGCCGTTCTGCGCGGTGGACAGCCTGGTCTTTGCGTGGTTGTCCTATTTGCGTTTGCCGGGTGATATGGCGGAGCTGACGAACTGGCAGGGCCTAGACGTACGCGAGCTGCTGCGTGCCGAGTGCTATCGGGACATGATTGACGACTTGTGGGATCCAGAGGGGAGCAGGGCCTTGTTGGAGGCCGTGGCAGCAAGTCCTCGCTACCGTGGCGTGCACGTTTGCGGCTATCGTGCTGTGAGCGATATGGTGGCGACGGAGCAGTTTGCAGCCATGGCGTTCCGGTTTCCGGCGGGGTTTAGTTATCTTTCCTTCCGGGGGACCGATAGTACGATTGTGGGCTGGAAAGAAGACTTTAACATGGCGTTCCGGTGTCCTGTGCCGGCCCAGGAATCCGCGGCACGTTATGTGGACGAGGCGGCGGATGCGATTGGCGGGCCGCTTTTGTGCGGGGGTCATTCCAAGGGTGGAAACCTTGCGGTGTACGGTGCAGCGATGTGCTCCGATGTTGCCCGTGAACGAATCGAACGGGCGTATTCCCATGATGGCCCGGGCTTCGTCGAGGAGTTTCTGAACGGCAACGCCTTTGCCGATCTTTCCGGTCGAATCGACAAGACGCTACCTCGGTCGTCGATCTTTGGCATGATGTTCGAGACACAGGAGGACTATGCCATCGTTGAGAGCACCGAGTTCAGCCTGCTGCAGCACAATCCCTTTAGCTGGGTGGTTGATGGTCACGACTTCGTGTACTGTGAGCGCCTGTCTGCCGGTGCTCGATACGTTGATGGTTCCATTCGTGAGATGCTGCTTGCAGTGTCGCCTAGCGAACGCGAGCGTTTTGTAGATGCGTTGTTCTCCGTGTTTGAGGCTACGGGTGCTGAGCGGTTTGCGGATATCGCTGGGAATCTGCGCGAGAGCCTGCCCGTGATGCTCCAGGCTGCGCAAGGCTTTGACGAGGATACACGACGCTTTGTCTCGCAGACCATCGTTGCGATTCTTAAGTGTGCGCTGCTGCCCAAACGACCCCAGATCGACGTGCCCGCTGCCGGCAAGAGTTTGGCAGAACAGCTCGAGGCTTGGCAGTCCGAGCTCCTGCGCTAACCATTGGTGCAAGCAACCTGTCCCCGATGCACCAATCTTCGAAGCGCCTGGGGCGGGCTCGACCGCTATACTGATTCGTGCCGAAATCGATCTAGAACGGAATGCCGTATATGAAAATCAATCACGCGATTCTGCATATCCTGGACTTTGACTCTGCCGTCAACGTCATGAGCCAGCGAGAGCTCGATATCGAGAGCCGTACCGTGCGCAACTTCGTGACCACGCATCTGCGCCGCGCACGCACCTCGGCCGACAATAAACGCGCCACGTTTGCCGAGAACTCCGCATTCGGCGGCGAGCTCAAGGGCTATTTCTTTGGTGAGCGTGAGTTCGTGGATCTGTCTCAGCAGATTGCGGAGTTCATCTCTTCCGAACTTACCAAGGCCGAGAAAGCCGAGTCCACTGACGTGCTTGTGGCGGACTTTGATGACGATGAGGATGCCCGCTGGTTTGCCGTGATGCTGCTGGGCTCCAAGCAGGCTTTTATGCACGAGGTGGGTCGCGAAGAGGGCGAGGTGCGCAACGACATTGCGCGCCACTACGCCATTCTGCCGAATCCCTCGCAAAAGGTGCCGAGCTATGCAATCGTGCGTGCAAGCACCATGGAGATCGGCTATGTGGATAAGAAGCGCAAGATTGCCGGCGAGGATCGCATGCTCATTCCCGATGGCCTGCTGCAGTGCGACACGGGGGTATCGGGCAAGGAGGTCATCGACACCGTGACGCGTGTGGTCGAGGAAGTCGCCGAGGAGCACGGTGCCAACACGGCTGTAGCACTCGCCAAGGTTAAGGCTGCTGTTGCCGAGAAAGTTGAGGATGACGAGGAACTGCCCCCTTGGGATATCGTCGATGAGGTCTTTGAGGACGAGCCGGTTATCAAGGAGAGCGTGCGCGCGGCACTGACTGAGGAGAAGGTGCCTGAGCGTGTGCCCGTGGAGCGCAAGCAGGTCGAACGCGCGGCGGTGCGCAACCACAAGATCCGTACCGACACGGGCATCGAGATCAGCTTCCCGGCCGAGATGGGTTCGAACTCTGAGTACATCGAGTTTGTCAACGAGCCCAACGGCCTCATCTCCATCGAGCTCAAGAACATCGGAAGTATTGAGAATCGATAAACTGCTCTTGGACGTTGCAAAAAACAAAGGCCGAAGCCTTTTGGGACTTCGGCCTTTTTTGTTTTCGGCTTGGTTGCTGACATTGCGCCGCAGGTTGAGCTCACGTCAGCGAAAACGCCCCTAAGCGAGCAAGGTGACGTGAAAGAGGAGGGAAGCGTACTTCGGTACGCGACCGACGATTGAACGTCAGATTGCCGCTTAGGG
>JAGZQO010000020.1 GCA_018382125.1 Collinsella sp. | reverse complement strand
GGCCTGGACGAAGTCCGGGCCCGCGCCTTTAGACGCGAGCCCGGGGCCCGTGGGTTATACCCTAAGAGCAAACCACCCTTTTTAAGGGTGGTTCTGATTATTCCGGGACCGTGTTTTCGGTCCAATTCTCGGCCTCTCAAACAAAATCTCGATCTGTAACATCTAGACCCGATTTAGGCGGCTGGGTGTTACAGATCGAGATATACCGGTGGGTTGGGTCGTGTTTGTCTAAATCTGTAACACGAGGGACGGATTTTGCCGAGTAACCGTTACAGATTGAGATTTTCTAGCAGGCGGGTTTGGTTTGTCTCGATCTGTAACAGATAGGGGCCAAAAGTGGGCCTAGCTGTTACAGATCTAGATTGTTGAGGATGGGCCGAGAGGAATGTCTCGATCTGTAACAGTAAGACCCGGTTTTACCGCGTAACTGTTACAGATTGAGATAAACCGGCGGGCAAACCGACGGGCCGCTCTGCCCCATCCACCTGCCGCCACCTGATATTCGCCGATTTCCGTTGTGCTGCTGTGCCTCCATGCCATATCCTCTAGACAACTACGCGGCAACATCGCCGCCGCGCCTACAAGAGAGGAATGTCCATGACCGCACCTGCATCCAAGCTGCTTCAGCCCATTACGGTTGGCCCCCTTGAGCTCAAAACCCGCATTATGTTTCCGCCGCTGACCACCGGCTACGAGGAGCGTGACGGCTCCATTGGCGAGCGCAGCCTGGCTTTTTACGAGCGCTTGGCCCGTGGCGGCGTGAGTTACATCGTCATCGGCGACGTTGCTCCCGTCATGACCGCAAGCCCCACGCCCAAGCTGGCGACCGACGCCCAAATCCCCACGTTTAAGGCCCTGGCCGATGCCGTCCACAAGCACGGCGCCAAGGTCGCGCTGCAGCTGTTCCACCCCGAGTACGACGTGCCCGGTGTCGGCCGCATGGTCATGGGATCCATGGCCGCCGCCAAGGCCGCGCAGGAGGCCAAGGCCGCCGGCGACGAGGAGACCTTTGCCGCCAAGATGGCCGAGTCCAACGAGATCCGCAACCAGGCCTACGCCAAGCTGCACCACGACATGCAGCACTTTGTGAACGAGGCGAGTGTGGAGCAGCTCACCCAGATCAAGGAGGCTATCGCCGCCTCGGCCGCTCGCGCGCAGCAGGCCGGGATCGATGCCATCGAGGTCCACGGCGACCGCCTGGTAGGTTCGCTGTGCTCGGCCATCCTCAACCAGCGCACCGACGAGTACGGCGGCTCGTTCGAGAACCGCGTTCGCTACGCGCTGGAGGTCGTCGCTGCCATTAAGGAAGCCGCGCCGCAGCTGATGGTGGAGTACAAGCTCCCCGTGATCATGGAGAACCCCGACGGCACGCCGCGCGGCAAGGGCGGCCTGCAGCCCGACGAGGCCTGCGAGTTCGCCAAGCTGCTCGAGGGCGCGGGCATCGATATGATCCAGGTCGCACAGGCCAACCACACCGGCAACATGGGCGACACCATTCCGCCCATGGGCGCCATGCCCTACAACTGGACGCTGCCCGTGGCCGAGCGCGTCAAGGCCCTGGTCTCCGTGCCGGTGGCAACCGTGGGCCGCGTGGTTTCGGTCGAGGCCGGCGAGAAGATTCTGGAAGACGGCGCCGCCGACATCATCGCCTATGGCCGCTCGCTCATGTGCGACCCCGACATTGCGCTGAAGGCCGCCACGGGTGAGCCCATCCGCGAGTGCCTCAACTGCAACAAGGGTTGCGTCGATGCGATTCAAAACCGCAAGTACATTTCGTGCGTGCTCAATGCCGAGAACGGCGACGAGGCGACCATCGCCATCAAGCCGGGCGAGGGCGACAAGAAGATCGCCGTGGTGGGCGGCGGCATCGCCGGCCTGGAGGCCGCGCGCGTGGCGGCCAAGCGCGGCTACGACGTGACCGTCTACGAGGCGAGCGATCATCTGGGCGGCCAGATTGTGCTGGCGGCTGCGCCTCCGCGCAAGGACGAGATTATGCGCTCGGTCGAGTACTACGAGAAGATTCTGCCTGGCCTGGGCGTGAAGGTGGAGCTCAGTCATGCCGCTACCGCTGAGGACCTCAACGCCGCCGACGCCGCGATTGTGGCCGTGGGCGCGCACGACGTGGTCATCCCCGTTCCGGGCGCCGACTCGGAGAAGGTCGTCTCGAGCTGGGACGTGCTGGCCGGCAAGGTGGAGCTCAGCGGCCGCGTCGCCGTCATTGGCGGCGGCCTGGTGGGCACCGAGACTGCCGAGTACCTGCTGCAGCACGGCTGCGAGGTGGCGATCGTGGAGATGCTCGACAAGATTGCCGCGGGCGAGTCCGAGACCATTCTGCCGCTGATTATGAGCGACTTTGCAGAGCACAACGTGGAGCAGCATGTTAAGACCCGCCTGACCGCCATTACCGACGAGGGCGTGGAGGCTGTTCGCACCACCGAGGACGGCGCCGAGGAGCCGGTGAAGATCGCCTGCGATTACGTGGTGATGGCCGTGGGCTCCAAGGCCAACGCGTTTGACCTGGATGGCGTGACGGTGCCCGTGACCTGCGTGGGCGACTGCTCGGGTGAGCGCACCGCCGACATTGCGAGCGCCATTCGCACGGCGTATCACGCGGCCAACGAGCTGTAGTTGAACATCGCGGCCAGGCGGGGCGGTAGCACGGATCCGTCTCGCCCGGCTGTGTCCCGTCGGGTGTCAACCGGTGCGGGGCCTGCAAGCGCAGCAGGTCCCGCCCTTTTTGTTTTGCTCCGATGAATGGCAATGCGCGGTAATCATGAGGAGTGAGGACGTCTACTGCCTTGCAGATCACTCAAAAATATTGGGGGAGGGGTTAATAACTATATCCTCTATACCAAAGGACATAAAGAGATGCCAATTTTGTTGACAAGCGAATGACGATTAGCTGCGAGTCAGCTACCAGCGTAAATAATCGATAAAGAAATGTCGTAATTTGGTGCCAAATGCCCAGATAACGCCGCGTCTATTGTAATTAACTGCTTTGAGCAAACGGTAAAATGCTACTATCTAACTTGCACGTAAGAAAGCAGATTAACGGTTAAGGCTAAGAAGTGGCAGGTATGTCGGAAGCAACTAGGACTCGCACGCATGCGCCCGAGGTTAGGCAGCGCGCCGTCGAGGCCCTCCAAGAGGGGGTCGGTCATCGCGCCCTCGCCGCGGAGCTTGGCATTCCCCAGGCCACGGCTCGTCAGTGGGCCCGCGCGTATGCCGTGGGCGGTGCCGACGCCGTTCTCAACGCCGGTTCGCATCATCACACCTATTCGTACGAAGTTAAGCTCGCCGTGGTCAAGGACCGCTTGGAAAACGGCTTAACGGTTCGCGAGGCCATGATCAAACACAAGATTCCAAGCGAGTCTTCGGTTAAGGCCTGGTGCCGCCAGTATCGCGAGAGCGGTGAGTCCGCACTGGTCGATAAGCCGCGAGGTCGCAAGCCGCGCGTTAAAAAGGCGGAATAGCAAACGGGATGGTGCGCCCACAGGGGCGCATTTTTCTTGCCGCCTCTCTGCTCCAAAGCGGACGTGCCCTTACCCCGTACGCCTAAAACTCCCCAGTTGACCGAAAACCTGCCGCCGCTACTCCTCAATTGAGCTATAACGTTAAACAATTGCAGCGTTTTTGCACGGGGGAGTGATGGTATGACGCTACTGTATTTCCTTACCCTGTTTCCGCTGGTACCGGCGCTGGGCATGCTGCTCGCGCGCGGTGACCGCGCCCGCGATGCGGTGGGGCTCATAGGCTCCGGCATTATTATGGCGGTGACAGTTGTAGTCGCCGTCATGTTTTTTGGCATGGGTCCGCAGAGCTTTGAGGTTGCCTCCGGCACCTCGCATGTGCTCTCGATCATCAGCTCCGTCATCGACGTCATCCTGTGCGCCGTAATCCTGTACAACGCGTACAAATATAGGAACGCGCTCGCCACGGTGCTCGGCATAGTCCAGCTGGTGGGCTCGTTCGCCTTTGCAGCCATGACGCTGCCCGCGGTCGAAGCCGTCACGGCGACGCCGCTCTACCTGGACTACATGAGCGTGATCATGGTCCTCGCCGTCGGCATTGTTGGCAGCCTCATCTGCGTGTATGCCTTGGGTTATATGAAGGACTTCCAGGCCCACGACGAGCACGAGGCCGCACTGCGCGGGCAGACCGCGCCCGACCGTCGCCCGCAGTTCCTGGCGCTTATGTTCCTGTTCCTCTCGGCCATGTTCGTCATCGTGACGAGCGACAACCTTGAGTGGCTGTTCTGCGGCTGGGAAATCACCACCGTGTGCTCGTTCCTTATGATTGGCTACACGCGCACGCCCGAGGCCATCAAGAACGCTTTCACCCAGATCATCCTTAACATGCTGGGCGGTATCGCGTTTTTGGCGGGCCTTATGTTCTTGCACGTTAACGGCATGCCGCTGACCATCTCGGGCATGATCGAGCTTTCCGGCGCCGGAACCGCGCAATCCGCGCTGCTGGTGATGCCGGTCATCCTGCTGTCGCTCGCCGCACTCACCAAGGCCGCACAGATGCCGTTCCACACTTGGCTGTTGGGTGCCATGGTTGCCCCCACTCCCACGAGCGCCCTGCTGCACTCGTCAACCATGGTCAAAGCCGGCGTGTTCCTAATGGTCAAGCTGAGCCCGCTCTATGCTATCTATCCCGTAACCGGCTTTATGGTCACGAGTGTGGGCGCCATCACGTTTTTGCTTGCTGCCCTCATGGCCATCTCGCAGAGCAACGCCAAACGCGTGCTCGCGTACTCCACCATTTCCAACTTGGGCCTCATCAGTGCCTGCCTGGGTGTCGGCGCGCCCGAGGCCGTATGGGCGGCCATCTTTCTGATCCTGTTCCACACGGTGGCAAAGTCGCTGCTGTTCCTGTGCGTGGGCACGGCCGAGCATCATATCGGCAGCCGCAATATCGAGGACATGGACGGTATGTTCAGCCGCATGCCGCACCTGACGCGTCTGATGATGCTGGGCATCATGGGCATGTTTGTGGCGCCGTTTGGCATGCTCGTCTCCAAGTGGGGCGCCCTGGTGGCGTTCGCGCAGACTGGCAACGTGCTCATGATCATGGTGCTTGCCTTTGGCTCGGCCGCGACGTTCTTCTTCTGGGGCAAGTGGCTTGCCAAGCTTTCGGGCGTCGACCCCACGGCTCAAAACGTTGAGGTCAATGTCCATAAGACCGAATGGATGGCCCTCAACACCATCGCCGCGCTGCTGATTCTGTGCTGCGTGGCGTTTCCGGTTATCTCGAGCGGTCTGGTGTCGCCTTACTTGGCCATGGTGTTTGGCCGCGTGCCGTACGTTATCGGCAAGGACGCCATGTATCTGATGGTGGTTATCGTGGCGTTTATCGCCGTGGTGCTGCTGACTTCATTCCGCGTGAGCAACAAACCGCACGTCAACGTGTACCTTTCGGGTGTGGGAACCGACAAATATCGCCATTTCCGCGGCTCGATGGGACACGAGGTGAAGGCCGAAAAGCGCAATTGGTACTCGGAGGACGCCCTTGGCGAGAAGCGTATTGGCCCCGCGGGTAGCGTCGTGTGCTGCAGCATTATCTTTTTTGCGCTGCTGTGTTGCGCGTGGATTGGGCCCGAGAGACTTGCCATGAGCGCGCCCTCGGTGTTGCGCGGCAAGTATTTTGAAGGTTCGGGCGTCGTGGGCATTTTTATTGGCACCGTGGCATTTGCCTTGCTGGCGCCGCTTGTGGGCGGCCTGATCGACGGCGTTGACCGCAAACTTTCGGCCCGCATGCAGGGCCGCGTGGGCCCCTGCCTGCTGCAGCCCTTCTACGACGTTGCCAAGCTGCTGCGCAAGGCCCCCGCCAGCGTAAACACCATGGACGATACCTACATGGCGTGTGCGCTCATCTTTACCGTCGTGGGCGGCGGCATCTTTGTGTCGGGTTCCAACACGCTGTTGTGTGCCTTTATGGTTACGCTCGCCGCGATCTTTGTGGTGCTGGCGTCCGCCTCGACGCAAAGCCCGTTTGCCCAGGTTGGCGCCGATCGTGAGCTGCTGCAGGTCATGAGTTACGAGCCCGCCGTTCTGCTGATGAGCGTGGGCCTGTACCTTGCCACCGACAGCTTCGATTCCATTGCCGTGACGGGGCAGTCGGCCCCCATCGTCGTGTACAGCGCGCCCATTTTCCTCGCGCTGCTCGCGGTGCTTACCATCAAGCTGCGCAAGTCGCCGTTTGACCTTTCGTACTCGCATCACGCGCATCAGGAGATCGTCCAGGGCGTCGCCACCGAGATGAGCGGCGGCACGCTGGCCAAGATGACCCTTATGCACTGGTGCGAGACCGTGCTGTTTTTGATGTGGGTGGGCATGTTCTTTGTTTGGGACAACCCGGTGAGCTGGGTGGTTGCCCTGGTCGTGATGGCCGCGACGTATTTTGTCGAGGTCCTGATCGACAACACCTTCGCACGCAGCACCTGGCGCAGCTGCTTTAGGCTCGGATGGGGCGTGGCGCTGGTGTTTGGCCTGCTCAACCTTATGCCCATCCTCGTCGATGTATTTATTTAGGAGGCGGCATCCATGGATCATAAAATGTCGCGCTCGCCGTGGGTTATTCATTACGACGGTTCGAGCTGCAACGGATGCGATATCGAGGTGCTGGCCTCGCTCACGCCGCTGTTCGATGCGGAGCGCTTTGGCGTGGTCAACACCGGCAACCCCAAGCATGCGGATATCTTTTTGGTGACGGGGTCGGTCAATGCCCAGAACCTGCCCGTCGTGCGCCAGATTTACAACCAGATGCTCGAGCCCAAGTGCGTGGTGGCCTGCGGTATCTGCGCGTGTTCGGGCGGCGTGTTCCGCGATGCCTACAACGTGATCGGCGGCGTGGACCGCGCGATTCCCGTGGACGTGTATGCGCCCGGATGCGCCATTCGCCCCGAGACCGTGATCGACGCCATCGCGGAGGCATGCGGCATCCTGGACCAGAAGGAGGCCGTGATGCGCGCCGGCGGCGACTCGCTCACCGTGGGCGGTGCCGCTATCTGGGACGGTGGCGTTGAGCTGGGCGAGGACGGGTTTGTGGCTGCGGGGGCCGGGGCTGGGGCCGCCGGTGACGCGCCTGACGGGAAGTCCGCTGCACCCGCCGCTGCAAAGGAGGCCGAGTAATGCAAAAGGCTATCTATACCACCGTCGGGATCGACGAGCTCCTGTCGCATGTCCAGGCGCTCAAGGGCGTCGGCGCGCGCTTTGTGCAAATGCACGCTGAGCGCAACGTAGATGACGGCTCGTACCGCTTGGTCTATACGTTTATCAACGTTCGTGCTGCTCAGGAGCATATTGCGCAGGACGGGAGCTATGCGATCGAGAACCTGGTGGTTGAGGGCATCGACCAGTACCAGGAGATTCCGTCCATCAGCTCGTACTATCCGGCAGTATTCCCGTTTGAAAACGAAGCGCACGACCTGTTTGGTCTTGCCATCACTGACATGCAGGTCGACTTTAACGGCTTTTTCTACCAGGTCTCGACTGCCGAGCCCATGAGCGTTATCACGCCCGAGGTGAAGGCCGCGCGCGAGAAAGCCATGAAGGTGCGTGCCGCTGCCGAGGCCAAGGCGCGCAAGGCCGCGGCCGAGAAGGCTGCTACTGCCACGGCCGCTGCGGGGGAGGGCACTGCGGGCGCTGGCGATGCTGCGGGCGCTGCCGTCGCTCAGCCCGCTGCGGCTGCCGGCTCCGATGCTCAGCACGATGAAACTGCTGCGAAGGCCGCGCTCAAGGCTGCCGAGATGGAGGCAAAGCTCGCCGCCATGGATCCCGAGAAAGCGGCCAAGGTCCGCGCGGCGCTTGCCGCCAAGGCCGCCCGCGACAAGCAGAAAAAGGAGGCGTAAGGCCCATGGCACATCGCTCCGTTATTCCGTTTGGCCCGCAGCACCCGGTGCTGCCCGAGCCGCTTCATCTGGACCTGGTGATCGAGGACGACCGCGTCATCGAGGCAATTCCGCAGATCGGCTTTGTGCACCGCGGACTCGAGAAGCTCACCGAAAAGCGTGATATGCACCAGTTTGGCTACATCGCCGAGCGCATCTGCGGCATCTGCGCCGTGGGCCACAGCTGCGGCTATGCCAGCGCCTGCGAGCGCATGCTCGACATCGAGGTGCCCGGCCGCGTGCAGTATATCCGCACCATTCTGCACGAGCTTTCGCGCATTCACTCGCATCTGCTGTGGCTGGGCCTGCTCGCCGACGCCTTTGGCTTCGAGGCGCTGTTCTATCGGTCATGGACCCTGCGCGAGCAGATACTCAAGATTTTTGAGAGCACTTGCGGCGGGCGCGTGATTCTGTCGATTAACGAGATCGGCGGCCTTAAGCACGATATCGAGGACTCCGAGCTGGCGGGCATTGTCCAGACGCTCGATGCCATGCGTCCTGACTACGAGGCCCTGGTGCATACGTTTTTGGACGACAACAGCTGCGGCGAGCGCCTGCATGGCGTGGGCGTGATTAGCAAGAAAGACGCGCTGGAGCTTTCGATGGTCGGTCCGTTCGGCCGCGCCTCGGGCGTGGACTACGACGTGCGCATGTTCGGTGACGGCGCCTATGCGGACTTGGCCGCGTTTGAGCCCATCGTTGCTACCGATGGCGATTGCTATGCCCGCTGCCAGGTGCGTTGCGCCGAGGTCACGCAGGCCATGGACATCATTAAGGAGCTTGTGGGCAAGATTCCGCACGACGGGATTGGCGGGCGCACCAAGCTTACGCCGGCCGACGGCGCGCGCGGCGAGGTTGTGATTGAGCAGCCGCGCGGCGAGGCTTATTACTATGTGCGCGGCAACGGCACCAAAAATCTGGACCGTTTCCGCGTGCGCACGCCGACGTCGCAGAACTTGGCGGGTCTGACGCATGCGCTGCAGGGTGTGCTCATTGCCAATGTGCCCATGATTATCCTGACCATCGACCCCTGCATTAGCTGCACGGAAAGGTAGGCGCGGCATGAGTTTGCTGACATTTGCCAAGACGGCCTTGGGTTCTATGGTCAAGCGGCCAGTAACGGTGTGCTATCCGCAGGAGAAGCTCGCGGCGCCTGCGCGCCTGCGCGGACATATCGTCAACGACATGGACGTGTGCATCTGCTGCGGCATGTGCGCGCGCCGTTGCCCGGCGGGCGCGCTTGCGGTCGATCGCAAGGGTGGTACCTGGTCGATCGACCCGTATGCCTGCGTGGTGTGCGGTGAGTGCATCGAGAGCTGCCCCAAGCACTGCCTGACTATGGACACCGCGCGCACTCCAGTCGCGGCGGACAAGACTCCCACGGTAGAAACCAAACCGGAGTAGCTCTGGAATGGGGCTGGCATTGCGCTGGAATGGGGGCCGGCGGGGCAAAAATGCCCCACCGGCCCCGCGCTTAAACGCGCGGCTGTGCCGTCGCGAACAAAACTATGCCGGATTACGGGGCTGGATAGCGAACCTCCGACCATACGGAAAATCGCAAAAACAAAACCGCAGGTAGATCGCTTGCTGTTTTTCAAAAATAGGGGGTATGGATGAGGTCTCCGAGCTTAGCCCCGTAATCCGGCATAGTTTTGAAATGGCGCCATATCGGTGACAGCCCTTGAGCCCCCGGGGACGGAGGAAAACGGATCATTTTGGCCCGATGGCTCTGAGTCGCACCTATTTTCCTGCGAAAACGCTCGTGTCTCAACTTTGGTGAGACATTTGTCTCACGCCCAAAACAGAATCTGGAACATGTGTCACCTGCCCTAATTGTGTCTCATTCCGTAACTTTAGGCTGATGCAAGGTCTGAGCCCGCGAGAAGGGAGACGCGATGAGTAAGTACACGAGGGGTCTCTTGGCGGTGATACTGGCCGTAGTGCTGGTATTGCCGGCTGCAGCATTTGCCATGCTGCCCGAGGCCAACGCCAGGTCCAGCACCGGAATGGACGGACCGACAGCGACAAAGATAGTCGACTACGACACCAGCAACCACTGGAAGTTCTGGGCCGGCGGCTATGACGGCAGCAAGGTCACGACGCAAAACGTCGGCCGAATTTGGACGGATAAGACGGTCCAGGCAATCGATGACGGGAAATCGGACTTTTTGACCACGCTTTCGGCGATGTCTTCGACATCCGATACAACGTCGCTGGTTTCCAAGCCGCTCGACATCGTGATGGTGCTGGATGCCTCTGGCTCGATGGATGGTGAGATGGGTGGTGGAGGTTCGACCAAGCGTATCGATGCGCTCAAGAATGCTGCCAACCACTTTATCGATACCATTGCCGAGCAAAACAAGAATGTTAAGGACGCGAGCAAGCAGCACCAGGTTGCCATCGTAAAGTTTGCGGGCAAGTCGACCAGTATCGTTGGCAACAATTTATACACCTCCGGTGGCCATGACTATAACTACTCTCAGACAATGCAAGAGTTGACGGCGTGCTCGGGTGATGGCGCAAAGAGCCTCAAGAAAACAATCAATTCCATTGACCCTGCTGGTGCTACTCGTGCCGATAACGGCATGGCACTGGCCGAGGGAATTACTTCCAAACGCGAAGATGCCCAGAAGATCGTTGTGTTCTTTACGGACGGCACGCCCACAGACTTCCGTGACTTCAGCTCTACTGTTGCCGACAATGCCATAGCTGCCGCCAAGGGCATGAAAGATAAAGGCGCTACCGTCTACACCATCGGCATCTTTGACGGTGCGGATCCCAGTGCCGATCCTACGAGCTACAAGACAAGCGATGAAAATAAATTCATGCACGCCATGTCGAGCAACTATCCCAAGGCGACTTCGTATACGAGCGGAAAGCTGGACGATCGCGTTGCCGGTGCTACTTATTACAAGTCTGCAGCCAACGCTGCAGAGCTAGATCAAGTCTTCGCAGACATCTCGAGTGCCATTACGTCGGGTAAGGGTTTCCCGACCAAGATCGAGGGCAACAATCCCAACGGCTCCGGTTACATCACATTCGAGGACGAGCTGGGCGCCTTTATGCAGGTCGATAGCTTTACCGGTGCCGAGTACAACGGCAAGACCTATGGGGCCGCCACCAAGTCGACCGATGGCAATATCGATACCTATACGTTTGATGGCGAGCTCGCCCATCTCGTAATTACGGTTGATCGCGCGGACGAGAACAATCCGCAGCGCGGCGACATCGTGACGGTCAAGGTCCCCGCATCGCTCATTCCGCTGCGCCGTTTTACCGTTGACGAGTCTGCGGGCACGTTTGTGGTTGACTCCACGGATGCCATCTCGCCTATCCGCGTTGCGTATGCATCGAGCGTAAAGGCTATTGCACGCAAAAACCTGTTTACTCCCAATAACGTACCGGGACTGCAGGATTACATCAATGAGCACAAGGACGCCGATTCCAATACCGTTAGCTTCTACGCCAACAAGTGGACCGGCGACGATGCGGGCGATACAGTCGCAAGCTTTGAGCCTGCTGCTACGAACAGCTACTACTACTTCCAAAAGTTAACGCCCGTCTACACAGACGCGGCTTGCACCAAGCTCGCAACGGAAAAGCCTTCGGGCTCTAAGACCTATTGGTACAAAGATGAGTTTATGGCGCAGAACTCGTCGGGCGCGCCGTACGATGATTCCGTTTCGATCCCGGTTAAGGGAAGCGAGCTCGAAAACTTTGAAGGTGCTTTGGTAAAGGATGGCGATCACTGGTCGATTAAGGCTGGCACCGCGCGCCTCGCCTTTATCAACCAGCTCCACACCACCAAGGAGCGTGTGGGCGGAAACCCGACGGACACCGCACGCGACGTGATCAATCCCCAGTGGAACAACACGAAGGTTGTTTCTGGTGCGACGAAGGTCAATGTCTACCTGGGCAATAACGGCAAGATTAGCTTTACGCTCAATACCACGCCGACAACGTTGGCAACTGCCGACTTTGGCCTGACCAAGGTGCTCGAGGGCCGCGGCTGGACGGATGAGGACAAGTTTGAGTTTGGCCTGACGTCCGAGGACAACGCCCCGATGCCCAGGTCCACGACTGCGTTTGCAACCAAGGGCCATGCGGACATTAGCTTTGGCGAGATTGCCTATGACAAGCCGGGCACGTATGTCTACAAAGTTAGCGAGAAGCATGCCGGGACCACGGTCGACGGCATCGCCTACAGCAAGAACGTTGCAGAGTTCACCGTAACGGTGACACCCAACGCAAAGGGAAAGCTCGAGGCTTCTGTGAAGAAGACCTCGGGCGAGGTCGAGTTCAAGAACACCTATACCGCCAATCCCGCTGAGTCGAGCGTCACCGATCAGATTACAGTTACCAAGGTCCTGACCGGCCATAAGCTCCAGGACAATGAGTTCTCCTTTGAGCTCGTTGAGGGTGAGGGCGAGGACGCGTCGGTTGTCGAAACCGTTAAGAATGATGCCAACGGCAACGTTGCGTTCAGCGCCATCAAGTACACCGAGATCGGTCAGCACATCTATACGCTGCGCGAGGTCAAGGGCAATGCCGGCGGCATCGCCTATGACAAAACCGTCTATACCGTCGTGACGACCATCGCCGACAATGGCAAGGGCCAGCTTGTGGCCACGCATAAGCTGAAGGGCGCCGAGGACGTCAAGAAGATTGAGTTCAAGAACTCCTACACCGTGACGCCCAAGAGCTCCAGCGTCACCGACCAGATCACCGCGACCAAGTCCCTGACCGGGCGCAAGCTTGCCGCCGGCGAGTTCTCCTTCGAGCTTGTCGAGGGCGACAAGGTCGTCGCCACCGGCACCAACGACGCCAGCGGTAACATCACGATGGGCACCGTCAAGTATGACAAGGCCGGAACGCATACCTACACACTGCGCGAAGTCAACGGCGGAACCACCAGCAAGGGCATCGCCTACGACGGCAAGACTTACACCATCGTGACCACCATCACCGATGAGGGCGACGGCACGCTCAAGGCCGAGCATGTCCTGAAGGATGCCAAGGCTGCCGAGTTCAAGAATTCCTACAATCTGACCCCCACTGAGTCCAGCGTCACCGACCAGGTCAAGGCGACCAAGTTCCTGACCGGGCGCGCGCTTGCCGCCGGCGAGTTCTCCTTCGAGCTCGTCGAGGGCGACAAGGTCGTCGCCACCGGCAAGAACGCCGCTGACGGCACGGTTGTCATGGACAAAATCACTTACGACAAGCCCGGCAAGCACACCTACACGCTGCGCGAGGTCAGGGGCAACGTCGGTGGTATCACCTACGATGCCGCGACCTACACCATCGAGACTGTCGTCAAGGACAACGGCGACGGCACGCTCGGCGTAGAGCATAAGCTGAAGGGCGCCGACGAGGCGAAGTTTACCAACTCCTACGAGCCTGGCTCCAAGAGCTCCAGCGTCACCGACCAGATTACCGCGATCAAGTCCTTGGACGGCCGTGACCTCAAGGCCGGCGAGTTCCGTTTTGAGCTCGTCGAGGGCAATAACGTAGTCGCCACCGGCACCAACAATGCCGACGGCAAGATCGTGATGGATTCCGTCACCTACACCGCGGCTGGCGAGCACACCTACATGCTGCGCGAGACCAAGGCCGGCGCCACCGAAAACGGCATTACCTACAGCACCTCTGAGTACACTATCGTGACCATCGTCAAGGACAACGGCGACGGCGCCCTTAGCGTGGAGCACAAGCTGCAGAACGCCGACGAGGCGATCTTCGAGAATACCTACACGGTGGCCCCCAAGAGCTCCAGTGTCACCGACCAGATCACCGCGACCAAGTTCCTGACCGGGCGCGACCTCAAGGAAGGCGAGTTCTCCTTCGAGCTCGTCGAGGGTAACGATGTCGTCGCCACCGGCAAGAACGACGCCCGCGGCAAGATCACGATGAGCCCCATCGAGTACACCGCTGCCGGCAAGCACACCTACACGCTGCGCGAGGTCCCGGGCGACGCCGGCAACGGCATCACCTACGACGGCAAGACCTACACCATCGAGACGACCGTCACCGACAACGGCAAGGGTGAGCTCGTGGTAAAGCATGAGCTGAATGGAGCCGACGAGGCGAAGTTCAACAACAGCTACAAGCCGAATCCTGGCGAGTTCAGTGTCACCGACCAGGTCACCGCGACCAAGTTCCTGACCGGGCGCGACCTCAAGGACGGCGAGTTCTCCTTCGAGCTCGTCGAGGGCGAGGGCGAGGACGCCAAGGTCGTCGCCACCGGCACCAACAATGCCGAAGGCAACATCACGATGAACGCCGTGAAGTACACCGAGGCCGGCAAGCATACCTACACGCTGCGCGAGGTCAACGGCGGAACCACCAGCAAGGGCATCACGTACGGCGACGCCAAGTACACCATCGAGACCACCATTACCGACAAGGGCGATGGCACGCTCAAGGCTGAGCATGTCCTGAAGGACGCCACGGCTGCGACCTTCAAGAACACCTACAGCGTGACCCCGCTCGACGCAGAGCTCGACTTTGATCTGAGTAAGGCTATCGACGGTCGCGACTGGACGGACTCCGACGAGTTCAGCTTTACCATCACCGCCGCCGAGGGCACCCCGCTGCCCGATCCTGCAACCGTGACCGTGAACAAGCACGATGCGAAGGATGGCATCGCTGCCGTCAAGTTCGGCAAGATCCGCTACACGGCTGCCGGAACCTACACGTACGAGATCCGCGAGAACGCGGGTAACGCGGCCGGCATGGCGTATGACGGGCATGTCGCGACCGCCGAAGTGACCGTGACTGAGGACGGCGAGGGCAAGCTGACCGCCAATGTCACCAAGAAGGAAAACGGACGCTTCACCAACACGTACCGCACTGAGCTTAACTACACCGCGGCCGGCGGCCTCAAGCTCAGCAAGAGCCTCTCCGGACGTCCTATGACCGAGGGTCAGTTCACGTTTACCGTGACGCCTGCCGACGAGGCCTCGGCCAACGCGCTTGGCCTGCTGCCCGGAGCCAACAACTTCAAGTCCCCTGCGACGGCAGAGGCAACGGTCGGCCTGATCGACATCCTGGCTGGCCATGAGGTCAAGTTTACGCAGGCTGACGCCGGCAAGACCTTCACGTACACCGTAGCCGAGAAGAATGACGGCAAGCCCGGTTACACCTACGACGACGCCGTGCGTACCGTGACGATCGCCGTCGCCGATGACGGTGCCGGTACGCTTACCGCCACGACGACCGTCTCCGGCGGTCCCGAGGGTACGCATACGACGGTCCACAAGAGCGGTGAGAACAAGGTCGAGAGTGCCCTGGTTCCGTTCCACAACAGCTACAGCGCTACGACCAATACGCCTGGTGGTACCGCTGCTCAGGTTGTCGCCACCAAGACCCTGACCGGTCGTCCGATGGCCGACGGCGAGTTCTGGTTCGGCATTGCCTATCAGGGCGAGCTTGTGGGCTACGAAAACCTCAAGCCTAATATCGGCGGGCATGTGAGCTTTGATGCGCTGCACTACGACACCGAGATGCTTGCCAATCTTGAGGCGGCTGGGCTTGCCCATCGTACCGACAAGGACGGTAAGCTCGCTTGGACCATTAACTACACGGCCTACGAAGATTTATTCGGGCTGCCGAATGGCGTTTCCGCTACAACGTGGAGCTTTGGCTTTAAGGTTATCGTTGTCGACAACGGTGACGGTACCCTGACGGCAACGGTCGACTACGGTGGCGTCGAGCCCTTGTTCGAAAACGTCTACGGCGCCGAGGCCGTGGATGCCGCACTCATCGGCACCAAGAAGCTCCAGGCAGCCGAGGGCCTGGCCCCGGCCGACATCGCGGGTAAGTTTACCTTTACCGTGACCGCTGACGAGGCGGGTGCCCCGATGCCCGAGCGCACGACCGCAACCAACGACGCGGCCGGCAACGTGGACTTTGGCAAGATCCACTTTACGCTCGAGGACCTCAACCGCGCCCTGGGCGTGACGGACGATGCGACCGATAAGGCCGAGGCAGACGAAGCTGACGAGGCTGAGGCCGACGAGGCAGAGGCTGAAGAGGCCGACGCCGACGCTGATGCCAACGCCGACGAGCCCAGCGACGAGTCCGAGCCCGCAGATCCCGCTGCCCCGTGCTCGCACACCTTTACCTACACGGTGGCCGAGTCCGGTAGCGCCCCTGGCGTGACCAACGACACCAACGCCACGCGCAAGGTCTCCTACACCGTGACCGATGACGGTGCCGGACATCTGATCGTCAAGCGCGACGGCGGCGACGGTGCGGCCTTTACGTTCACCAACACGTACGGCGTGGCACCTACCGATTCTTCCGTGACCGATCAGGTCAAGACGGTTAAGCGTCTGACCGGCCGCGACCTTGCAGCTGGCGAGTTCACGTTTGAGCTGCTCGAGGACGGCGTGACTGTCGCTAGTGGCACCAACGACGCCAACGGTAACGTTACGCTGAGCCCGATCCGCTACGAGGCGCCCGGTACGCACACGTACACGCTGCGCGAGGCTTGCCCCAACGCGCTCGGCCTGTACAAGGGCGTCACCTATGACGGCACGACCTACACCGTCGTGACCACCGTCTCCGACAACGGCGACGGCACGCTGACCGCGACGCACAAGCTCGAGGGAACCACCGAGTCGGCTGGCTTTACCAACAAGTATCACGCCATGCCCACGCAGGTTTCCATCGGCGCCATCAAGGTGCTCGAGGGACGCGAGCTCAAGAAGGACGAGTTTAGCTTTAAGCTCGTTGGCGAGGACATCGAGTCTACGGTTACCAACGATGCCGACGGCAAGATCAACTTCGACAAGTTCGAGTACGACGAGCCCGGTACGTACGTCTACACCATCAGCGAGGTCAAGGGCGACGAGGCCGGTATGACCTACGACAAGTCCGTCTTTACCGCGACCGTCAACGTGGTCGACGACGGCGAGGGCAACCTCAAGGCGAACGTTGCCTTTACCAAGGGCGACAAGAGCGTCGAGGGTATCGTGTTCAACAACACGTACAAGAAGCCCGAGACGCCCGTGCCGACGCCCGATCCCGGCACGCCCAAGACCGTGACGAACATCGTTAAGACGGTCAAGGGTTTCCTGCCCGCCACCGGCGACCAGCAGGCTGCCGCTCTGCTTATGGCATTTGTCATCGCCACGGCCGGCGTCGGAGCCCTGGTCTGGGGTATCCGTAAGCGCTAGGCACGCTGGCAGCGCCCGGGGCCAAAAGGCCCCGGGCGGCCGGCAGGGCTAAATTCCGACCTACTCCTACCCCCAGCCGCCACGGAGGCATCTCCCTCCTCCGTGGCGGCGCTTTTATGCGCCGGGGGCGCGCCACGAAACCGGCCCATCTACTACGTTTAGCCCCTTACCCCCAACCATACCAAAAAACGCGAAAACAAAACCGCAGGTAGAACGCCTGTGGTTTTGTTCAAAACGAAGGTATGGTCATGGGTATCGCGTCAAACGTAGTAGATGGGCCGATTTCGTGGCGAGCGGTTCCGGCTGATCCCTTGGGGACGGAGGAAAACGGATCATTTTGGTCCCGCGAGGCTGGCGGAGGCACTCGTCCAGGGCCGCCCGAACAAAACTATGCCGGTTTACGGGGCTGAGTTACGAGTCTCCAACCATGCCGATATTCGTGAAAATAAAACCGCAGGTAGACGAGCCGTCATTTTGCAGAAAACGCGGGTATGGATGGGGGTCCTGAGTTTGGCCCCGTAAACCGGCATAGTTTTGAAATGGCCTTAAATCGGTAGCAGCCATTTTGCTATGCCGGAACGGTCGGTCTTCGGGCAACTACCCTCGCAGGTAGGCGATAGCGATCTGCGTGCGGTTGCGCAGGCCCATCTTTGCCAGGATTGAGCTGATGTGGTTGCGCACGGTGCCTTCGCCCATGTAGGCGGTGGCGGCGATCTCTTTGTTGTCGAGGCCGCGGGCGATGAGTTCGGCGACTTCGAACTCGCGGTCGGTCAGGCTGGCGAAGGCTGCGGGCCGGCGGGGCGTGCCCGCCTCGACGTCCGTTCCGTCAAAATCGATGTCCTCGATCGCCTTGCCCTCGAGCACGCGCTTGCCAGCCATGACCTGCGCCAACGCTGGTGGAATGGCGGCGACATCGGTTTTAATCAGGTAGCCGCGGGCGCCCAGTTTAAGCGCCGACACAATGTACTCGTCATCCGAGAATGTCGTCAAAAACACCACGCGTGCCGTGGGTTCGTGCTCAAGGATCTCGCGTGCCGCCGATAGGCCGTCGCGTTCCGGCATCTGAATGTCGAGCAGCGCGATATCGGGTGCGTGTTCGGCATAGAGCGAAACCGCGTCGTTGCCGTTGGCGCCGGTACCCACTACCTCGATCTGCGGCTGGGCGCCCAGGATAATCTTGAGCGAATCGACCACTAAGCGGTCGTCGTCGACAACGATGAGCCTCATCGGTCCTCATCTCCTTGCTGTTTGGGGACGGTGGCAAACACGCGCCAGCCGGGGGCGCCGGCGCGCAGGCCGGCGGTGAAGGTTCCGCCAAGCGCCTCGACGCGCTCGCGCATGGAGGCGAGCCCCATGCCTTCTACGACGTTGCTGCTGCTCGCCGGGGTCGCGTCCGCGCCATCATCGGTAACGATGAGCTGGTAAAACGACGGATGCTCCATGCATCGTACGGTGACGGTCTGGGCGCAAGCGTGGCGCATGGCGTTGGAAAGCGCCTCGCGCAGGACCGCCGCAAAACAGTTGGCGACGTTTGCGGGTGCATGCTCGGCCAAAACTTCAAGCTCAATCTGCGGGCCGCCGTCCGAGCGCGCGCCTTCAACAATGCGTTCGAGCTGCACGGAAAGGTCGACGGCGTTGTCGTTGAGCGCGTGGACGCTGGTGCGCACAAGCTGGAGCGCCTCGTCAACCGTGCGTTTGACGTCGGCGAAATCGGCGGCAACCCTGGGCTCGTCGGCGTGGACCACGCGTAGGGCTTCGGCCTGCAGTGAGGCGCGCGTGAGCTGGTGCCCGACGTTATCGTGGATCTCGCGCGCGATGCGGGCGCGTTCGGCGAGCGTCGCGAGCTCGACTTCGTAGTCCTGGCGGTCGGCAAGGTCACGGTTGCGCGCTTCGAGCGCGAGGGCTCGTTCTTGCAGCTCGTCGCGGGTACGGCGCATGCGCTGCTGTTCGCGCTCCAACTGGGCGGTACGTAGCGATAGCAAGGTGGCGGCAACCGAAAGGATAGCGGTCAGCAGGAGCGTTCGGGTGGTGAGCGCGCCGCCGCGAAGGTCCGCGGCAAGCGCGCAGACAAACACGGCGCCAATCGCCAGCGCGGGCCAGATGCGTTCACGGCGCACGCGTCGCGCGATGTCATAGAGGGCGAG
Organism: Collinsella sp.; assembly: GCA_018382125.1. Classification (GTDB taxonomy): domain Bacteria; phylum Actinomycetota; class Coriobacteriia; order Coriobacteriales; family Coriobacteriaceae; genus Collinsella. The sequence continues at coordinate 19,650 of JAGZQO010000020.1, read as the reverse complement.
AGGCGCAAACGGCACAAACGTCGGCACGAAGACAGCCGCGATGATGTAAGCGTAACTTGCGGTCTCGCTCGCACGGCGGGCGCGGTTTCCCTGTGCGACCTCGGCCAGCGAGGTGGCAATAACGCCAAGGCAAAACGCCGCGACCAGGCGAGCGTCCACAGCAAGACCCATGGCGGCCGCAATACAGCACGCCAGCACGATCGATTTGTCGAAAAGCCTGTTCATACGGGTATTGTACGCGAAGCTGCGCGTGGTGGAGGGGGCCGCCTGCGCAACCGTGACATTCCTCCCGCGCGGCAAAGCGGGGGCGTCGGCGGGCCGCGCGACCGAGCCCCCGCACTCGTGACAAAGCTCACTGGTGCGCGCCGTCCGCTCCTGCGATGATGCAATCGTACCGGGCCGCAAGCAACAGAAGGGCCGCCTGATGACAGATATCGTCCACGTCGAAAACCTCGTCAAGCGCTATGACGACCTTATTGCGCTCGACCACTTTAACCTGAGCATCGCCCCCGGCGAGATCTTTGGCCTGCTGGGCCCCAACGGCTCGGGCAAGACCACGTCCATCAACTGCATTTTGCAGCTGCTTGCCTACGACAAAGGCACCATTGAGCTGTTCGGCGAGCCCATGGCGCCCGCCCGCTACGACCTCAAGCGCCGCATCGGCGTGGTGCCGCAGCAGGTGGCGGTGTTTGACGAGCTCACGGTGCGCGAGAACATCAACTATTTCTGCAGCCTCTACGTCAACGACCGCAAGCACCGCCGCGCGCTGGTGAACGAGGCGATCGACTTTGTCGGGCTGGGCGACTTTGCCAAGTTCCGCCCCGGCAAGCTCTCGGGCGGCCTGGCGCGTCGCCTCAACATCGCCTGCGGCATCGCGCACAAGCCCGAGCTCATCTTCTTTGACGAGCCCACGGTGGCGGTCGACCCACAGAGCCGCAACGCCATCCTGGAGGGCATCTGCCGCTTGCGCGACGAGGGCGCCACAGTGGTGTATACCAGCCATTACATGGAGGAAGTCGAGCAAATCTGCAGCCGCATCATGATCATGGACGGCGGGCGCGTGCTGGCGCAGGGCACCAACGACGAGCTCAAGCGCATGATTCAGATGGGCGAGCGCGTGACTGTCGAGGTTGGCGCCGTAGAGACCGCCACGGTCGAGCGGCTGCGCGCCCTCGAGCACGTGCTTTCGGTTGAGCTGTCCGGCGGCGAGATCGTCTGCACCTGCGAAGCGAGCCCGCACAATTTGGTCGACATCCTCGACACGCTGCGCGCCGCCGATGTGGCGCTCGGCCGCGTGTGGAGCGAGCCACCGACCCTCAACGACGTGTTCCTCGAGATCACCGGCCGCGAGCTGCGCGACTAGGGGGCAGTCATGTTCAACACCATCATCACTACGGTCAAGACGCTGCTGCGCCGGCCGAGCACGTGCGTCTGGGGCGCTCTCTTTCCCATCGTACTTTCCACGATGTTCATGTTTATGTTTGCGAACCTCAGCTCCGACGGCACGGTCGACCCGGTGCCGGTGGCCGTCGTGGCGGACGAGGCTTGGGACGCTTCGACCTTTAAGGGCGTGGCGACGTCGCTTGCCAAGGAAGGCGGCGATCAGCTGCTCGAGATCCACGAGCTCGACGACGCAGCCGATGCGAACCGTGCGCTTAAGGCCGGCGAGGTCGCGGGCATCTATGCGGTCGACGATGCGGGCACGCCCAAACTCACGTTGCTTTCGAGCTATGGCAGCTCGCGTGCGACGTCGGTGCTCACCGACCGCAGTATTCTGGAGACGGTGGCAAGCTCGTATACACAAAATGCCGAGCTCATGTCCCAGATTGCCCAGGACAACCCGGCGGCGCTCGCCGACCCGGAGGCGGTTGCGCGCGCTCTATCGCTCGAGGGCGGTACCCGCCGCGTAAGCCTGACACGCACCACGCCCGATGGCACGGTCGTCTACTATTACGCGCTTTTTGGCCTGGTCGCGATGATGTCTGCGGAGTTTGCCGCCTTGAGCGTCGTCGACCTGCAGCCCAATCTGTCGGGCCTTGGCGCACGTCGCTGTGTGGGCGGTCTTTCCAAGACGGCATCGCTGACCGGCATCTTTGTCGGCTCGTGGCTGGTCTCCTTTGCCTCGATGACGATCGCGATCGGCTACGTGCGCCTGGTCGTGGGCGTCGACTTTGGCGGGCGCGAGGGGCTGTGTCTGGTGGGTGGCGCCGCTTCCGCGCTTGCCGCCACGGGCTTGGGCCTTTTTGTGGGCACGCTTCCCGTTAAGGGCGGCAAGGCGTCCAAGTCCGGCATCCTCACGGGCTTTGCTACCACGTGCGCCCTGTTCGCCGGCCTCTACGGCGAGCCGGCGATGGCGCTTGCCGACGACGTCGCCCGCGCCTGCCCGGCCGAGTGCTGGCTCAACCCCGTCAAGCTCATCTGCGACATGTTCAACCGCCTGTATTTCTTTGAGAACCTGGGCCCCTTTGTCGTTCGCGCCGGCGCGCTGGTCCTTATGGCGCTGCTGTTCGTTGCCGCCGCCACGCTGACCTTTGGAAGGAGTCGCTATGAGCACCTTTAAGACTGCGCTTCGCATGGCGCTGGCGCACCCGTTCTACCTGCTCATCTATACGGTGTTCATCTCGCTCATGGGCGTATTCATCGCGGCATCGGTGAGCTGGAACTCGTCGCAGCTCACCGAGTACGAGCCCTACGATGCCAACGTGATCGTGGTCGACCGCGACGACAGCGACCTTTCGCATGCGCTCACCAAGCACCTGGGGTCGCGCTTTGAGTTGGTCACGGGCGTCGGCGACGATACCTACGATCTTGCGGACGCGCTCTCCAAGAGCAACAGCGCCAAGGGTAGCGCCGACTGCGTGTTCTTTATCCCGGAGGGGTTTGAGAACGACCTGGTCGCGGCCGCCCGCGCGGGGGAGGCCCTGCCCAAGCTCGATGTGACCTACGGTGCCGGCACCATGGCGGCGGCGCTTTCGTCTGCTGAGGCCTCGCGCTGGATTTCGCTCGCGGGCGCTGCAGCGGCCCTAGAGCCCGCCGCCTCTAATGGTAGCGTCGCCAAGGCCGCCGAGCATGCCGCCGCCAAGCGCGCCGAGGTCCAGATTGAGCAGGTCAAGGTTGGTTCGACTGCCGCCGCCATGCTCAAGTCGTATTTCAACTTTGGCGCGTACGCGATTATCTCGTCGGTCATCGTATCGGTGGGGCTGGTGTTCTCGGGCATGAACGAGCCCGAGCGCGTGCGTCGTATGGATGCCGGCCCAATCTCCGAGCGCCGGCGTTCGCTCGCCGTGTTTGCGGCCGCCACTGTGATCACCGTCTGCATCTGGTTTGTGTCGAGCATGATGGGCGTCGTGGGCTTTGCCGGCGCGGTTGCCGAGGTCGGCGTGGGTCGTGTGTGCCTGGCGCTGGCGGCGACGTTTGCCCTGGCGTGCACGCCTCTGGCCGTTGGCTTTGCCCTTTCGAGCCTGGGTGCGCGTGAGGAGCTGCTCAACGGTGTGGGCAACCTGCTCGGCATGCTCATGACGTTTTTGGGCGGCGCCTGGATGCCGCTGTCGCTGATGGGCCCAGCCGTGCAGACCGCGGCGCATTTTGTGCCGACGTATTGGGTGAACGACGCGATTGGCAAGGCGCTCGCCGCGGACCTGACGTCCACCGTGCTGGGCGACATCGCTTGCGATCTGGGCGTCACAGTGCTCTTTGCCGCGGCCATCGCCGCCGTAGGCCTAGCCCTCGCCCACAACAAATCCCACGCCTAGACACCTACTCATTGGGGACAGACTTAAACGACCAAAAGTATTCATTGGGGACAGACTTAAATGACTAGCCATCGGGGGCAGATAAGGAGCGTCCCCAACTGCCGGGTGGCGAAAGAGCGTCCCTTGTGACTGGTCATTTAAGAACGTCCCCAATGACTAGTCTGAAACAAATCCCCACTCTCGCCCCAAAATAGTTCGCCAAGGTTTACTATTACGTTCATAAAGTAGTACTAGGCTAACAATGGGGGATACCATGGCAACGCAGGAAGCCTACGTCCAGGTTAAGGATCTCAAAAAGCACTACGGCGACGGTGATGCGCGCCTGACGGTACTCGATGGCATCGACACGTCCATCAACCGCGGCGAGATCTGCGTCATGCTGGGTCCCTCGGGCTCGGGCAAGTCGACCTTTCTCAACCTGATCGGCGGCCTAGAGGATGCCGACGCCGGCTCCATCATGGTGGACGGCTGCGACCTCACGGTGCTCAAGCCTACCGACCTGGGCGAGTATCGCCGCCGTGAGCTGGGCTTTGTCTTCCAGTTCTACAACCTGGTGCCCGATCTCACCATCAAGGAGAACATCGAGGTCACGGCGCACCTGTCCAAAAACCCGCTCAATGTCGACAACCTGCTGCGTTCGCTGGGCCTTTACGAGCACCGCAACAAGTTCCCGCGCCAGGTCTCGGGCGGCCAGCAGCAGCGCTGTGCCATCGGCCGCGCACTCGTCAAAAACCCGGGCCTGCTGCTGTGCGACGAGCCCACGGGCGCGCTTGACTATAAGACGTCCAAGGAAATCTTGCAGCTCATGGAGGATGTCAACCGCACCTACGGCTGCACCATCATCATTGTCACCCACAATGCCGCCATCGCGCGCATGGCCAATCGCGTGCTGCGCCTGCGCGACGGGCACATCGTCGAGGATGAGCTCAACGAGTCGCCCGTTGCGGCCGCCGAGCTCGATTGGTAGGCGGCGCCATGACACCTCTCGCAAAACGTCTCCCGCGCGAGCTGCGCCGCAATATCGGCAAGTACCTGGGCATCTTTTTGCTTATGTGCGGAAGCATAGCCCTCACGTCGGGCTTTTTGCTCGCAGCGCATTCCATCGGCTGCCTTATCGACGACATGCGCGATGCGTACACGATTGAGGACGGCCGCGTGACCACCTCCTTCGAGGCCACCGACGATCAACTCAAGGCCGCCGAGGACGCGGCCGACGACGTCGGCGGCGTCACGCTCTACAAGAATTTCTCCATCGACGCCATCATCAAAAAGACCGCCGGCGACGACGGCACCAAGCGCACGCTGCGCACCTATGCGCATCGCACCAAGGTCGATATCGCGTCCTACTGTGAGGGCAGGCAGCCCAAGACGGACGATGAGGTGGCAATCGACCGCGTCTTCGCCACCAACAACGACCTCGCCGTGGGCGATAAGGTCGAGCTCGAGGGCCGCACCTACACCATCTGCGGCATCATGACCCAGTCCGATAGCCAGGCGCTGTTCCTCAACAATTCGGACTTTACGGTGAACACCATCACCTATGGCGTGGCCGAGGTCACCGACGCCGGCTTTGCCGCGCTTGAGGACGCCGGCGGCGCACCCGCCTACACCTACTCCTTCACCTTTGCCGATCGCGATCTCTCCACCGCGGACCGCACCGATGCGGAGCAGGATATGGTCGAGGCACTGACCGAAGCCGATGCGCGCGTGGACGATCTGATCGATGCCGATTCCAACCAGGGCATTGGCTATGCGCGCGACGACGTGGACGGCGACTCCATGATGTGGATGACGCTGCTCGACATCATCATCGTGATTATGGCGTTCGTCTTTGTGGTCCTTACCGACGCCACCATCGAGGAGGAGAGCGCCATCATCGGCACGCTGCTAGCCAGCGGCTATCGTCGACGCGAGATCGTCCTGCACTACCTGGCACTTCCCGCCATCGTGGGCGTGGTCGCGGCGTTTTTGGGCACTGCGCTCGGCGTTGTGTTCTTTACCGAGCCCATGCGCAGCCTCTATTACGGTTCGTACAGTCTGCCGCCTTTCCAGGTGTACTGGAGCTGGGAGATCTTTGTGAAGTGCGCCGTGGTTCCCGCCGTCGCGCTCATCCTCATCACGCTGGTGGGCCTGCTTCGCAAGATGGGCAAGACGCCGTTGCAGTTCCTCCGTCACGAGGCGGGCGGCAAGTCGGGCACCAAGCGCGGCCTGCAGCTGCCGGAGCGCATGGGCTTTGTCTCGCGCTTCCGCCTGCGCATCTTCCTGCGTAATCTGGGCAACTTCGCCACGCTTTTCGTGGGCATTGCGTTTGCCTCGCTGCTACTGCTCTTTGGCCTGGCGATTCTGCCCACGATGACGCACTATGCGGACAACCTCGAGACAAGCCTGGTCGCCGAGCACCAGTACACGCTCAAGGCCCCGCTGGAACTCGAGGGCACCGCCGAGGAGCGCGAGCAGTGGTCGGCACTCGAGCGTTTGCAGTCGGTTGACGGCGCACTGCTTTCTGCCGCTCAGGATGCCGATGACGAGCTTGACGACGCGGCCGATGCAGCGCAGGCAGCAGCCGATGCCGCGACCAGCGCTCCGTCTGCCGAGAGCCTGGCCGCGGCGCAGGACGCGCTCGCCAAGGTCCAGGACAAGAAGGATGCGCTTTATGCGCGCCTCGATGACCTTGCCGATGCCCTCGGCTGCGACCGCGACGAGGCTATCGACCTGATCGACAAGGCCTCTAAGATCGACACTGACAACGATGATATCCACCCGGTCAATACGACCGACAACGGCGCGGGCGCAATCGCGCAGGCCGAGAAATATGCCGTTTACCAGCTGCAATACGACCGCGGCGATGGTAATGGGCAGGAGACGATTTCCGTCTACGGCATCTCGCCCAACTCGCGCTATTGGAAAGATCTCAACGTCGGCGATGGGCGCGTTGTCTTTGGCGGTGGCTTGCTCGACAAGTTTGGCTGGAGCGAGGGGCAGAAGGTCACGCTCGGCGACAAGTGCGAGGGCAAGGACTATTCGCTGGAGTACACGGGCAAGGACGCCACCTGGGGCTCAAAGTCGGACATGAATATCTATATGAGCATCGACGACTTTAACGAGCTGTTCGGCAATGACGCCACCTACTTTAACGGCTATGTGAGCGACGAGAAGCTCGACCTCGATGCTCGTTACTTTGCCGGCGACACCACGCCCGACGACATGCGGACCGTGGGCGACCAGTTCATCGGCATGATGAGCAAAATGATCGGCATGATGGTTGGCCTCGCGGTGTTTATCTTCCTGCTGTTTATGTACCTGCTGACCAAGGCGGTGATCGACCGCAGCGCTCGTTCGATCAGCTACATGAAAGTCTTTGGCTATCGCGACAGCGAGATCTCGCATCTGTACATCCGCTCGATCACGCTGTGCGTGGCGGCGTCGCTCGTGCTGAGCCTGCCGGTCATTATTGGCTCGCTCACGGTCATCTTCCGCTCGATGCTGCTCGCCTACAACGGCAATATCGAGATCTACGTGCCCGCTTGGTCCATGGCGGCGTGCGTGGGCATTGGCTTTGTGACCTACCTGGTCGTGGCGTTGCTGCACATGCGTTCCATCAAACGTGTGGGCCTGGCCGAAGCTCTCAAGGTGCAGGAGTAGCCCCTTATTAGTCGTTGGGGACGTTCTTAAACGACTAGTCGTTGGGGACAGTCTTTGCCGATTCGCCGGCTCGCCGGCCGGACTGGCAAGGACTGTCCCTGGCGGCACTCATTTAAGTCTGTCCCCAATGAGTGGCCGTGCTTGACTTCGACCCTACTTCAACGGGTACCATCCTCTTATGTCTGTAACGCCATATAGACCGAGGGGATATATCTATGACCGCAACTACACCCGCAGCACCCGCCAAGGTGTACTTCACCAACCTGCGCACGCATGCTCGCGAGAGCCAGCTCGACAAGCTCAAGCGCCTCATCCGTCGCGCCGGTATCGAGCAGATCGACTTTGAGAACAAGTTCGTCGCCATCAAGATTCACTTTGGCGAGCTGGGCAATCTGAGCTTTTTGCGCCCCAACTACGCCCGCGCCGTCGCGGACGTCGTAAAAGAGCTGGGCGGCAAGCCCTTCCTCACCGACTGCAACACGCTCTACGTCGGTAGCCGCAAAAACGCGCTCGAGCACATCGACACCGCTTACCAGAACGGCTTTACCCCGTACGCTACGGGTTGCCAGATTATCATCGCCGACGGCCTCAAGGGCACCGACGAGGCGCTCGTTCCGGTCGAGGGCGGCGAGTACGTGCACGAGGCCAAGATCGGCCAGGCACTCATGGATGCCGATATCGTGATCAGCCTCACCCACTTTAAGGGTCATGAACAGGCCGGTTTTGGCGGCGCTATGAAGAACCTGGGCATGGGAGGCGGCAGCCGTGCCGGCAAGATGGAGCAGCATGCCGCCGGCAAGCCGAACGTCGCGACCGAGCACTGCGTTGGCTGCCACGCCTGCGAGAAGATCTGCGCGCACAACGCCGTTTCGTTTGACGACACCCGCGAGCGCGAGCTTGCCAACGGTAGTACTCGCACGGTACACGTGGCCGCCATCGACCACGATCGTTGCGTGGGGTGTGGGCGCTGTATTGCGGCGTGCAACCAGGACTGCATCAAGCCCGGCTATGACGCCGCGGCCGACGTGCTCAACTGCAAGATCGCCGAGTACACCAAGGCCGTCGTCGACGGCCGCCCGAGCTTCCATATCTCGCTTGCCATGGATATCAGCCCCAACTGCGATTGCCATCCCGAAAACGACACGCCTATCGTCAACGATATCGGCATGTTCGCGAGCTTCGACCCGGTCGCCATCGACCAGGCCTGCGCCGATGCCGTCATGGCGTCCGAGCCGCTGCCCAACACCGAGCTCACCGATAGCGCGGCCAAGATGGAGCATAACCACGAGCATCTGGAGGGCGAGCAGGCGCACGATCCCTTCTGCATTACGCATCCCGACACCGACTGGCGCGTGTGCATCGCGCATGCCGAGAAGATCGGCTTGGGCACGAGCGAGTACGAGCTCATCGAGGTCAAGTAGCGCCTATCTATTGGACAAAATAAGCGCCTTTGTAGCGTAAGTTGAGCAAAAGCCGCCCACGAGCACAACGCTCGCGGGCGGCTTTTCGGAAGTGCGGTGAAAAAACGAATACCGCCGACCGCAAACCGATTTTTGGCAACAAAACCCCAGACGTTGCTTTTTGCCTAAAAATTCTTGTCGAGGAAGTCATCGACCGTATTCCAGTAGAGTTTGGGGTCAACTTGCGCACTCTTGGCGTGGGTGGCGCCATGGATAGTGAGCTTTTGCTTGACCTTGCTGGCGCACGCGTCGTAGTTTTGGTCGAGCATGCTGTACGGCACAAAGGTGTCCTGGTCGCCGTGGATAAACAGCATGGGAACTGTCGCGTGTTTGAGTTGCTCCACACTGCTTGCCTTATGAAAGTCGTAGCCTGCGCGCACGTTGCACACTAAGTTTGCTACATCGAGCAAGGGAAAGCTGGGCAGGCTGAACACGTCCTTGAGCTGCAGAGAAAACTCGTCCCAAACACTCGTATAACCGCAGTCCTCGATAATGCATTTCACGTTTGCGGGCAGAGACTCCCCCGCGACGTTCATGGCGGTTGCCGCACCCATCGACTCGCCAAAGACCAGGATGCGCGCCTCGGGGTCAGCCTGAACGATTTGCTCGATCCATGCGACGATGTCGAGGCGCTCGGGCCAGCCCATGCCGATATAGTCGCCGCCGGAGCGCTCGTGGGCGCGGGCGGCGGGTGCGAGTACGTTCATACCGCGGTCGTGGAATCGCTTGACGTATCGGGCCATACCGATGGGCTCGTTGGTATATCCATGCAGGCAGACGGCGTAGTCGTGCGTGCTCTCCGACGCAGCAAAATACCAGGCGGCAAGCTCGGTCCCGTCATCTGCGGTGAGGCTGCTGCTCTCGCGATTCTCTTTAAACCACGCCCGCGCCTCGGTTTCCTCGGCATCCGGCTGCTCACCTTCTTTGTCGTTCTTGCTATCCTGCATCATCTTCATGGTGTATGGCGCGCGGGGATTCAGCGCGAAGTCAAACAGAAAGTTGCCGGCAAATCCGAGCAGCGCAACGACAGCCACCAGCGCAACGACGCCGGCTATCTTGAGCTTTCGATGGGAACGTGCGTTTTGAGACATAAGAAGCTTTCCTATAAGATGTTAATACATCAACATTTAATGCAAGCGCATTATGGACGTTCGCCGTTGATGCGTCAACAGGCAAAGAATGGGTAAACAAGGGGTCACGTATGGTGCAAACTTCGCACGTACCCAGACGCTTTGATATAGTGTTGAGAACTCTTTACGTTGGAGGATGTAACCGGCATGTCCGATTCGAGCGACAGTTCTAAGCCGCGACCCAAGACCGCGGCCGTTCCACACTACACGGTGGGCGAGGAGATCATGAACTCCGTCACCCATGGTGTCGGCTGCCTGCTGGGTATCGCGGGCCTGGTGCTCCTGATCGTATTCGCTGCCCTGCGCGGCGGAGGCCCGGCGCATATGGCCGCGGCAATCGTCTACGGCGCCAGCATTATCCTCGAATACCTAGCCTCCACGCTCTACCACGCGATTCAGCCCGCGCGCGCCAAGCGCGTGTTTCGCATCATCGACCACAGCTGCATCTATCTGCTCATTGCCGGCAGCTATACGCCGTTTTGCCTCATCACGCTCGCAAACGACGGCGGCGCTGTGCTGTTCTTTGCCGTATGGGCCATCGCCATCATCGGCATTGCCCTCGAGTGCCTCCTGCGCGAGCGCCAGCCGCATTGGGTAAGCGGCGTGGTCTATCTGCTGATGGGCTGGCTCGTCGTCTTTAAGCTGCCCGAACTTGTTGCGCTGCTCAACCCCGTGGCACTTGCCCTGCTCGCCGTCGGCGGCGTGTGCTACACCGCGGGCGTGCCGTTCTATATCGCCAAAAACGTGCGCTATCTGCACAGCGTGTTTCACCTGTGGGTGCTCGCCGGCAGCATCTTCCAGTTCATGGCGGTGATCCTCTTCGTAATCTAGCGACCATGCCTGCGCGCCCGCGTTCTCGTTTGGGCGCCGGTGCAATTGCCGTATCCGCCATCAACGTTTTAACCTGACGTCCCGAATCTTGGAGGTTCGAGAAACTCCCGATGGACATAACCATCTCCCTTATCACCACCCTCGTTTTGACCCTCATCAACGGCTACTTCTCTATGTCCGAGATGGCGCTCACCACGGCCAAGCGCGCCGTGTTGGAGCACGAGGCCGAGGAAGGCGACAAGTGCGCCGAGCGTGCCATTAAGCTGGCTGCCGACTCCGACCAGCTGCTCGCCACCATCCAGGTTGCCATTACGCTCGTGGGCTTCGCCTCGTCCGCCGTCGCCTCGACGAGTCTGTCCGACCCGCTCGCCACGTGGCTCATGAGCTTTGGCATCGCGCCGCTCTCCGCCATCGCGCGCGGCCTGGCGCCGGTCATCATCACCGTCGCGGTCGCCTTCGTGTCCATCGTGATCGGCGAGCTCGTCCCCAAGCGCATCGGCCTGGCCAATGCCGAGGGCGTGTCCAAGCAGGTCGTGGGACCGTTGTCGTTTTTCCAAAAGATCGCCCGTCCGCTCGTGTGGCTGACCGGCGCCTGCTCCGATGGCCTGGCCCGCATCCTGCGCATCAAGAGCGCCGACGACCGCCAGAACGTCTCGGAGGAAGAGATCAAGTACATGGTCTCGGAGCAGGACGACCTGCTCGACGAGGAAAAGCGCATGATCCACGAGATCTTCGACCTAGGCGACACCGTTGCCCGCGAGGTCATGGTGCCGCGCGTGGACACCACCATGTGCGAGGACGACGAGACGGTCGCTAGCGTGCTATCCACCATGCGCCAGACCGGCTTTAGCCGCATCCCCGTCTATCACGAGGACCCCGACAACGTCGCGGGCATCGCACACATCAAGGACCTGATCCAGCCCGCGCTCGACGGCAAGGGCGACCAGTCCATCGCCAACTATTTGCGCGACGCCACCTTTGTACCCGATACCAAGGACATCCTGCCGCTGCTGTCCGAGATGCAGACCTCTCACGACCAGATCGTGGTGGTCGTGGACGAGTACGGCGGTACGGCCGGCATTATCACCATCGAGGACATCGTCGAGGAGATCGTCGGCGAGATCGAGGACGAGTTCGACCCCGACAACAAGTATCTCACGCGCCTTTCGCGCCGCGAGTGGCTCGTTGATGGGCGTTTTTCGTGCGATGACGCGATTGAGCTTGGTTGGCCGCTCGAGGAAAGCGATGATTATGAGACCATCGCCGGCTGGATTTTGGAGCTTTGCGACTCGGTGCCCGACATCGGAGAGGTGTTTGAGGTCGCGGGGTACAAGTTTAAAGTGCAGTCGATGCGTGGCCAGCGCATCTCGCTCATCCGCGTGATCGCTCCGGCCGAAACCGATAAGAAGGATTCCGAGTCTTCGGCAGAGAAGCCGGCGGCGTCGGGTGCGGGCTCTGTGGATCCGCACGATGGCGACGAGTAGGACAAGGAAGAGTAGGGGAGAGTTATGGCAGGCCTGTTCAACATCCTTAAGGTCACCGTCAGCGAGGACAAGATCTGCGCGCATGTGCTGGTGAACCCCGGCATGCCGCTCATGACCTCGGAGGATATCGAGGCCACGGCGCGCGTGTATTACCTGGTGCCGGCGATTGCCAAGCACCTGTGCCTGGGCGATTCCGGTCGCGAGTTCCAGGACTGCATGGGCCAGACCGAGCTTTGCCATCTGCTTGAGCATGTGACGGTTGAGCTCATGAACGAGACCGGGCTTGCCGGTAGCATCTCGTGCGGCCGCACGCGCGTAAGCGAGCACGACGAGCGCGTCTTTGAGGTTGAGCTTTCGTGCCCCGACGACGCGCTGGCCATCGGCGCGCTGTCGTCGGCCACCTTTATGATGGACTGGGCGTACCTGCACGCCGACCAGCCTGCCCCCGACGTGGAAGGAACGGTCGCGGGCCTGCGCAACCTGGTGCTGGGTATGCGCGCCGAGGCCGAGGGCAAGGATCCTCACGAGGCCGTCGCCGCTGCGAACGGCGAAGATGCTGCCGAGGACGAGGGCGCTGACGAGGGCGATGTGCCGGCCGACGCCGAGCCCGTTGCCGATGCGACCGCCGAGCCTGTTTCCACCGAGCCCCAGGGTGTCCCTAACTTTGACGACGAGCCCCAGGTGGCGATTGATACCGAGGGCGCGGTTGCCGAGAACCACGAGGCTTCCGCTGCCGTCTTTGGCGGTGCGGCGACGGTTCCGGCAGGACCTGCACATGAGGGCGGTCTGCCGCTCGTGGACGGCGCCGGCGAGGACCCGGGTGCCACGGTGGCCATGCCGGCTATGCCCCAGGAGTAGGCCTACGCGTTTATCACCATCACATACCTGCGCCTTTGCCGTACGCAGATGAGCGGAGCGGCAAGTGATGCGCTGCGGGTATAATGGACAGCATTCAAACGGTGGGCACCGACGTGCCCGCAGGAGAGGAATGATTATGGGTAAGACTTTCAGCTTTGTCTCCGGCGCACTTTTTGGTGCCGCTGCCGGCGCTATTGTCGGCGTTGCTCTGGCCCCGCGCTCGGGCGCCGAGACCCGCGCCATGGCTGCCGATATCGCCAACGACGCCTGGGACAATATGCGCGACACCTACGAGCACAGCGCCGAGGAGGCCCGTGCTGCGGTGAATGACTTTGGCCCGATGGTCGACGCCAAGACCGATGACCTGCGCGCCAAGGTCGATCTGGCCCGCGAGCGCATGGACCAGCTGCGCGAGCAGCTCAACGATGCCATCTCGGGTGGCAACGTGACGCCCGCCGCCGACGTCGTGGTCGAGAACGCCGTCGAGGCTGATACCGAGGCTGCGGAGCCCTCGACCGAGGCATAATGCGCGCCGGGGATTTTGTCGGCGCCAAGATCTATCGCAAGCCTACCGAGGACAAGCGCATCAAAAAGGACAGCACGCCGCGCAGCCCTAAAAAGCTCGGAAAGATTCACTTTCCGGTCTTTACCCCGGGCGGTACGCGCGTGGTCGGCTTTATGGTCCGCCAGTCTGATATCGCGGGCATGATCGAGCGCCCCGACCGATTCGTAGCGCTCGACGCCATTGGTGTCTACGAGGGCGCCATTGCGGTCGATGACGTCAAGGACACGTACGATGCCGCCGCTGCCAAGCGCCTCGACATCAACCTGGACGATTGCATCATCTGGGTCGGTATGGACGTGCGCACGGAATCAGGCGACGTCGTGGGCTATTGCTCGGACGTTGAGTTCAAGCCACGCTCGGGCATCGTGCAGGCATTCTATGTGACCGCCGGTGCTGCTTCGAGTGTTTTGGTTGGTGACACGCAGGTGCCGCCGACGATGCTGCGCGGCTATGCGGACGGCGCGATGATTGTTTCGGACGAGGTCAAGTCGCTCGGGTATTCGGGCGGTGCGGCTGCCAAGGCCGCCGAGGCCAGCGTCGTGGTGGGCGACAAGGTCAAAAAGGGCGCCAAGGTGCTCGACGACAAGGGATCGGTTGCCGTGGACAAGGGCAGTCGCGCACTGGGCAAGCAGCTCGGCAAGACGCGCGGCATGTTCAAGGCGTTTAAGGACGAATACCAAAAGGCGAGCGGAGGCTCGTCAAAAGCTACAAAATAGCGACGTACCAAATGATGGGAGGCAAGCCGGAGACCTGTTGCTCCGGCTTGCTGTGTTTATGGGGGAGGGCACATGCGCCAAAACGGATCCAACTTAAACGGGCGTTCGGGTGCGCGTCCGACGGCGCGCCGCGACCTGGGGCAGCTGCCCAGCGGTCAGCGCAAGCGTCACCGTAAGCCCGGCGCGATGTACCTCAACCATAGCCGCGGGTTTAGCGACCGCAGTGCGCGCATCGGCAACAGCCGTACGCCCCGTCGTTCGTCTCGCCTGCCCTACGCACTCATCGCCGTGGGCTGTGCGCTCGTGCTGTTTATCGCTGCCGTCGTGGGCTACGTCAACCGCAGCGTGGACGTGGAGCTCAACGGCCAGAAGACCGCGGTGCGCGTGGGCTCTACGCTGCAGAATCTCATCGACGACCAGGAGTTGACTGACACCTACGACGCAGGCGACCTGCTGGCCGTCGATGACAGCGTGCTCAAGCGCCATGGGGGCGAAAAACTGTCGGTGAAGGTCGACGGCAAGCGCGTGAAACAGGGCAAATGGGATAGCCGCGAACTTGAGGGCGGCGAGAAGGTGACGGTCAAGGATGGCCGTAACACCTACGAGAAGCACGAGGTTCAGGCTACGGTTATCGAGCCCAAGCTCAAGGTCGAGGGTACGGGCGCTATCGAGTATGTGCAGACGTGGGGTGTCCAGGGCCGCTCCGAGGTGTGGGTTGGTGAGCAGTCGGGCAAGACGCAAGACCGCGGCGAGGTTGTGCCCGCCACCGATTGCGTCGTTGCGTGCGCCAGCGTGGCGCCCAAGGGTAACGAAAAGTATGTGGCGCTGACGTTTGACGAGGGTCCGAGCGGCGCTACCAAGCAGATCTTGCAGGTGCTCAAGGAAAAGGGCGTCACCGCGACGTTCTTCCTTTCGGGCGATGCGGTCGAGGCCTCGCCTGCCACGGCCAAGGCGATTGTCGATGCTGGGTGCGAGATCGGATCCAACAGCTATAGCGACGATTCGCTCAAGGGTCAGGACCGTGAGGCGGTACGCGAACAGATCACGAAAGGCACCGACGCGATTAAGTCGGCGACCGGCGTCGAGACGATGCTGCTGCGTGCTCCCTACGCTGCCTTTGACGAGCAAAACTGGATTGATGCGATGGACCTGGTCTCCGCCGTGGTCTCGTGGAATATCGACTCGGGCGACTGGCTGCTAAACGGTGCCGACGAACAGGTCTCGACGGTGCTCGATTCGGTGACGCCGGGCAATATCGTGCTGCTCACCGATAGAGACGAATGCGCCGAGCAGACACTCGAGGCGCTGCCGCAGATTATCGACGGCCTTGTCGCCGACGGCTACAAGATCGTGACGCTCAGCGACCTGGTCAAGACGGACACGGCATTGAGCAAAAAGCTCGCCTCGCTGACGAAGGTCGCCATGCCCAAGGGCGCCGTGCTCCCCCAACTTGCCGAGGACGACGACGCCACAGAGTAGTCATTGGGCAGTCGTTTAAGAACGTCCCCAATGACTATGTCACGGATGCGTCAGCGTTTGGTATGCCTGCAATGTGCAGCGCATAAAATCGATGCCGCAGGGCGATGCTGATGCTATAGTTACTGCAGTTAATGAGGGTCAAGAGAAAGGTTACAGGTGAAATCCAAACCTCGACCATACAGTCGATGACCCCATGCAGGTGCTTTTTGCGCATGCACGGGGTGTGAGTGTCGAGCGGCGTGCCGCCCGCGCATGCGTATACATATCCAGAAGCCCCCGGACGCCGCACGCGCGGCCGCATCCGGAGGAATTATGATGGGGAGCACCATTGAATTATCTGAGTGAGATGCTCAAATTGCCGGTCTTGGACGTCGATGGCGAAAAGCTCGGCGTTGTGAACGATTTTGGCATTGCTACCGGCGAAGTTTTTCCGCACGTGACGTCGCTCGCGTTCCGCGGACCCGGCAAGACGCCGTTTATGATCAGCTGGCGCAAATGGGTCGACCGTATCGACGAGACGGGTGTACACCTTAAGACGTCGGCCACCGAAATCCGTTTTTCGTACCTGCAGCCGACCGAACTCTTGCTTGCCCGCGACGTGCTCAACAAGCAGATTGTCGACACGCAGGGCATGAAGGTCGTGCGCGTAAACGACATCAAGTTTTCCATGTCGGGCGAAAATCAGCTGCGCCTGCTGGGCGCCGAGGTCGGTGCCCGCGGTCTGCTACGCGCCATCAGCCCCGCGCTCGAGCATATCGTCGAAGGCTTTATGAAGCACCTGGGCAAGCCGCTCAGTGAGGACATCATCGCTTGGTCCTACATGGACCTGCTCGACCGCTCGACCAAGAACATTCAACTCTCGGTGTCGCACAAGACGCTCGGCGAGCTGCACCCTGCCGACATCGCCGACATTATCGAGCAGCTCGACCCGCGCCTACGTGCGCAGGTGTTTGCGCAGCTCGATACTGCCCAGGCCGCCGAGGCCATCTCGGAGTTCGATGACGACGAGCTTATGACCGAGATGCTCGAGGGCCTGTCCGACACGGACGCATCGTCGATGCTGGCCATGATGGACCCGGACGATGCAGCCGACCTGATCGACGAGCTCGATTACGAGAAGGCCGAGAAGCTTCTGCGCCTGATGGGCGTCAAGGAGGAGAAGGCGATTCGTAACCTGCTGGGGTATGAGGACAACACCGCCGGCCGCATCATGACCTCGGAGTTTGTCTCCCTGCCCGCCACGGCGACGGTCGGTGACGCCATCGAGGCGATTCGCGAGCTCGACGAGGACTTCGAGAGCGTTTACTACGTCTATACCGAGGATCCGAGCGGCATGCTGACCGGCGTGCTTTCGCTGCGCACGCTGATCGTAGCCGACCGCGACGCCACGCTGGGTCAGCTGGCCTATCGCGACCTGGTCTATGTGTCGCCCGACGAGGACCAGGAAGACGTGACGGACGAGATGACCAAGTACGACCTGGTTGCCATCCCTGTCTGCGACGAGAACCGTCATATCCTGGGTATCGTAACCTTTGACGACGCCATGGACGTTATCGCCGAGGAGCACCAGGAGGACCTGCAGATCGCAGGCGTCGGCTCGGGCGATAGCGCGTCCGACGACTCGACGAATGTGCTCAGCTGGTTTGTGCATCGCCAGTACTGGGTTGTCGTGTGGGGCATTGCCTCGTGCATCATGGCAACGGTGCTGGGGACGGCGCTCGGCTCCGCGCATCTGGTGGTGTTCCCCATGTGCGCCATGCCGCTCGTGCTGCTGGCGGCCTCGCGCATGGTGTCGTTCGTCAAGAACTACTTCCTGGAGTATGACGGTCACGACGACGAGCCCAAGCCGTATCTGGGGTTCTTTTTCCAGAGCACGGGCATGGGCCTGATTCTGTCACTCGTGACCTACCTGTGCGCTCAGCTGGTGCGCACCGCCGCGTTCCCCGATGCGCCCATGTTTGAGGAACAACTCTTTACCGGGTGCTTTAATATCGCTGCCATCATTTGCCTGGTTGGCAACATGAGCGCCGTGATTTACCTGATGGTGCTGTTCTGGCGTGACGAGCATGACCTCAACACGTCGGGCACCGCCATGAACGTTATTGCCGTCATGATCTCGTGCGTAGCGTACTGCGCCGCTGCGGTGTTGCTCACCATGTCGGTCATGGGTTAGGTGGTCGCGTGCAAAATACCAAGCAAAAGTCGGGCACCAAGCAAAAGTTGACCATTGCGGCCATCTTTGGCGCTATGGGTCCCGGTCTGCTGGCGGCGCTTTCGGGCAATGACGCCGGCGGCATTGCAACGTATTCCAGCGCGGGCGCCAGCTATGGCTACAAGATGCTCTGGATGCTTCCCGTCATGACTGTGCTGCTCATCGTGACGCAGGAGACCGCGGCACGCTGCGGCTGCGTCACGGGCAAGGGCCTGGCATCGCTCATTCGCGAGCGCTTTGGCGTGCGCAAGAGTGTACTTGCTATGGCGGCGCTGTTGATCGCCAACACAGCCGTGACCATTTCGGAGTTTGCGGGTATTGCGAGCGGCCTCGCCCTCTTTGGCGTGCCGGCGAGCATCTCGGTGCCGTTGGTGGCGCTGCTGGTGTGGATGCTTACCATGTCGGGTAGTTTCCAGCGCATCGAGAAGATTCTGCTGCTGGTGAGCTGCGTGTTCGTGACCTATATTGTCGCCGCGTTTATGGCTGGCCCCAACTGGGGTGAGGTCGCGGTCGACCTGGTCGTGCCTAACATTCAAAATGACCCCAGCTACGTGTCGCTCGTGGTCGCGACGATTGGTACCACCATCGCGCCGTGGATGATTTTCTTGGCGCAGAACAACGTGGTCGATAAGAACGCGGGCGAGGACGATATCGTGCTGCAGCGCATCGATACCGTGAGCGGCTCGCTTGCCGCCGATGTCATTGCCGGCTTTATTATCATCACGACCGGTACGGTGTTGTTCCCGGCGGGTATTCAGATTAGCGATGCCGCCGATGCTGCCCGCGCGCTGGAGCCTATTGCGGGTCAGTGGTCCACGGTACTGTTTGCCTCGGGCCTGGTCGCGGCGAGCTTCTTGGCTGCCTGCGTGCTGCCGGGCGTTACGTCGAGCGCTATCTGCGAGGCATTTGGCTGGGAGCGCGGTGCCGACCGCAGCTGGGACGAGGCCCCGGTCTATCGCGGCATCATTACGGCCATCATCGGTATCTCTGCCGTGCTGGTGCTTATGCCCGGCGTCGATCTGTTCCAGATTATGATGACCTCGCAGGTCATCAATGGCGTGCTACTGCCCGTGGTTCTGGTGTTCCAGGTGGTTATTGCCGCTGACCGTCACATTATGGGCACTAACCGCAACGGCCGCGTGTGGAATGTGCTCACTTGGGCGACTATCGGTGTGATTACGGTGCTCACGGTCGTCATGTTTGTTCTGCAGGCGATGGGTTACAGCGCTTAGCGCCCACTTTTGCTTCCGAACAGGCCGCAGCGATGGGCTGCGGCCTGTTTTTTGTCTGCTATAGGGTGTTAGTTATATAGCAATGGACAAAAAATGCCAAATATGAGTACTGTTGCTAAGTGAATAGCATTTACATCCTAAAAGATAATGAACATAGCCTTTAGTATGTTCATTAAAATTGGCTCCAATAGGTCGCGCGCGCAGACGTGGTGTAAGAGTGTCCTGAGGTCCGTCGCTGCAAGTCCCGATGTTACTCCTTCTTGAGACCGCGCTTCTCGACTATCTCGTC
>JAGZQO010000002.1 GCA_018382125.1 Collinsella sp. | reverse complement strand
ACGAGATAGTCGAGAAGCGCGGTCTCAAGAAGGAGTAACATCGGGACTTGCAGCGACGGACCTCAGGACACTCTTACACCACGTCTGCGCGCGCGACCAATCCAAAGGTCTCCTCAAACAATTAGCCGGCCAAGAGCGTCCATGACTACCAAAAAGCTGTACGCCAGCATCCAAAGATGTCGAAAAATGTCGACTTTGGATGCTGGTGTACATGTTTGGGTCGTATGGGTTGGGGCCCTGGACGGACAGAGCGTGCGTACTAGAGCAGGTTTTCCTGCACCCACGCGATGATGTCGCTCGATTCGTAGAGTGGTTTGCCGTCGATGAACAGGCAGGGAACCTGGCGTTTTCCGCCGACGGCGATGAGTGTCTGTTCGGCATCGGAATCGGTCGAGATATTGCGCTCGGGAATGGTCACGCCGTTATCGGCCAAAAAGTGCTTGACCTTTAAGCAATACGGGCAGCCGGTCATAACGTACAGCGCGAGCTCGTGATTAGTAGCCATAGGTCTTCAATCGGTTGAGGTTTTGATTGAAATACCCAAAGCCGCCGCGGTCTATGCGCGCGTCAACGAAGACTCGATGGCCTGGACCAGAAACGCCGTGGCTCCGGTGGCGCAGGGCTTGTCGTAGTAGTCAACAAAGCGCTGGTCGGCAAGATAACCGTGGGCGAGGCCCAGGTACGCCTCGTCTTGGGGCTCGCATCCCCAGTTGAGAGCAATCCAGCGACGATGCATCGCGACAAGCTTACGAGCCTCGTTGCTCTCTGGGTCGCCAATGCCCATGGCAATTGAGAGCTGGCCCAGAATAGCGCGTTCAAGTTCCTTCATGTCGTTCCATGTCTCGGGGTCCATGTCCAGCAACGCTTCGTTTGCTGCATCGATAGCCTCATCGCCGTAGCGCGCCCGCGCCTCGGCACCGTAGCGCGCCTCGTTTTCCTGCACGGTGCGCCAGCGCTCCAGTTGCGGCAGGACGGCGCCCATGAGCGAGACGGCTTCGTCGAGCGACATGCCGGTGTTTTGCGCCAGCCGCGGGGCACAGTCCTCAATCATCGCCTCCATCGTGGTGTCGTAGGTGTACTTGCCGTGGTCGTAGCACCACTTGCAGTAATGGTCGGTCGTGGCGCCTGTGGCATCGGTGCCGCAGTCGTCGGGCGTGAGTATCATGCCGCAGCTCTGGCAATAATGCTCGGGCATTTCGAGCAGGTGAAACAGGGGCTCGCCGGTTACGGCGGCGATGAGCTTCATCATGTCGATACCCGGGGTGACCTCGTCGCGCTCCCAACGGCTGACGGCTTGGCGTGTGACGAAGAGCTTGGCGGCGAGCTGCTCCTGGGTAAGGTGATGGGCGCGACGGATGGCAATGAGCTTTTCTGCAAAGGCCATGGCGGCTCCTTTCTGCTGGTTGATGGCTTAAGCATACGCGGCAGCAGGTGCCCTTCCAAGCAACCGTTGGTTGCACGACGGGGAACCGCGGCGAAGAATTGCGCGCAACGCCCCACACCTCCATGCCGTACAATGACCGGCATGGAACCTATTGCACACATACATACCGACCTGCCGCAGAAGTTTGGCATTCCGCGCAACAGCTTTTTGGCGCCCCATCTGCAGGGACGCATTGTCTTTGAGCCGGAATTTGCCTCCAACGCAGCGGTTGAGGGTCTGGACTCCTTCTCTCACCTGTGGCTGCTGTGGCGCTTCGAAAACGGCACACCCGGCGGCACGGCTAAGGACATAGCTGCCGATGCCAAGGCGCAGGACAGGTCCGGCACCAATGCCAAGTGGTCGAAAACCGTGCGCCCGCCGCGTCTGGGCGGAGCCGAGCGCGTGGGCGTGTTTGCCACGCGCAGTCCGTTTCGCCCTAATCCCATTGGGCTTACCTGCGTCAAGCTCGATCGCGTCGAGCTCACCGACGATGGCCCCATCATCCATGTGCTGGGGGCCGATTTGCGCGACGGCACGCCCATCTACGACATTAAGCCCTACATTCCGTTTGCGGACTGCCACCCGGATGCGACCGGCGGCTGGATTGAGGATGCTCCGTGGCAAGAGCTCGACGTCGAGTTTCCGCAAGCACTGCAGGATATGGTCCCGCCCGCAAAGCTCCCCGGCTTGGTCGAGGTCCTTCGCCAAGATCCACGTCGCGCAGGCAGCAAGCACGAGCCAAACCGCGTCTATCATCTGGCCTTCGCCGGGCTCGACATATCTTTTACGGTTGATGAAACCCAGCTAACCGTAGTCGCCGTCAACGACGCGCGGGGCTAACCTGCCATTCGTCTGCACCCGTCAAATTAATCGCCAAACCCCGCGCCAAAACCGCCCACGCTGGTGGACAATAACGCCTATCGGAACAGCCTACTTTGCACGGGAGCTCAGCATGAAATACGACTTTAGCTCGCTTGTCGACCGCCACGGCATGGACTCCATCGCCGTTGACTCCTGGGGCGAGATCCCCGGTATGGCTCCGAACGCACCCGACGAGGGCTTCGACCGCATTCCCATGTGGGTGGCCGACATGAATTTCGCCACGGTGCCCACGGTCCAGGAGTACATCATCCAGCGCGCCCAGCACCCTATGTTCGGCTACTTCAATCCGCGTCCCGAGTACTTTGACCGCATCATCGAATGGCAGAGCCGTCGCAACGGCGTTGAGGGCCTGGCGCCCGAGCATATCGGCTACGAAAACGGCGTGCTGGGCGGTGTCGTGTCGACGCTGCGTGCGTATGTTCAGCCGGGCGATGCGGTGCTGGTCCACAGCCCCACCTACATCGGCTTTACCAAGTCCATCGAAGCCGCGGGCTATCGTATTGTCCACAGCCCGCTTAAACTCGACGACCAAGGCGTGTGGCGCATGGACTTTGAGGACATGGAGTGCAAACTCGCCCAAAACCACATTCATGCCGCGGTGTTCTGCTCGCCGCACAATCCCTGCGGCCGCGTATGGGAGCGCGACGAGATCGAGCGCGCCATGGACATTTATCGCCAGCACGATTGCGTGGTGATCTCGGACGAGATTTGGTCCGATATCATCCTGCCGGGACACAAGCACATCCCGACACAGTCGGTGAGCGAGGATGCCCGCATGCGCACGGTTGCCCTCTACGCGCCCAGCAAGACGTTTAACCTGGCGGGTCTGGTCGGCAGCTACCACATCATCTATAACGAAACACTGCGCGACCGTGTGTGCGCCGTGTCCAACAAGACTCACTACAACGAGATGAATGTCCTCTCCATGCATGCGCTTATCGGTGCCTACCAGCCGCAAGGCTACGAGTGGGTGGACGAGCTCAACCAGGTGCTTGCCGGCAATATCGAGTACTTCTGCGATTACGTGGACGAGCATTTTGAGGGCGTGTCCTATTCGCGTCCGCAGGGCACGTACATGGTGTTTCTGGACTGCACCGAGTGGTGCCGCGAGCATGGCCGCGATATTCAGTGGCTGCTCGACGAGGGGGCGCGCGTGGGCGTGGGGTATCAGGACGGCCGTCCGTTCCACGGGCCCTGCCACATTCGCGTGAATCTGGCGCTGCCGCTTTCGCGCGTGAGGGAAGCGTGCGACCGCCTGGACCGCTACGTTTTTAATGCACGGTAAGCGTGCGCTGCATGTGGGGCCTTCTGCCAAGTCGGCTAGAAGACCCCACATGGTAAAGCGTCTGTAACCATTGGGCACTCGTGTGGTTTTGTTTGCTATTATCTTTAACCATTTCAGTCTGTAAACAGGATCGTCTGGAGCTCGATGAAAAGACCCCGTCGCTCGGTTGCCATTTCGTTGTTTGTCGCGCTTACAGTGGCGAGCGCCTTTGTCGTAGCGATAGCTGGCTGTTCAGGGCGTAATGACGAAGCCTCGACGTCTGCATTAGAAGGTCTGGATGCCTCGCAGGTCAAGGACGACAATCTTAAGACGCTTAACGTCGGCAGCGACCTCTATCCGCCGTTTGTGTATACCGACGAGTACGGCGATATCGTTGGCCTGGATGTCGAGATATTGACCGAGGCTTTGGCCCGCATTGGTTACAAGCCAAAGTACCAGCTGATCGTTTGGGAAAAGAAGAACGAGCTACTGGCGAGCGGCGAGCTCGATTGCGTCATGGGCAGCTTTAGCATGACGGGTCGCGAAGACGAGTATCGTTGGGCCGGCCCGTACCTTGCGAGCCGCCAGGTGGTCGCGGTCGATCCCCAGAGCGATATCTACACGCTTGCCGATCTTGAGGATAAGGTCGTGGCGGTCCAGTCCACCACCAAGCCCGAGGACATTTTGCTCAATCGTACAAATGAAAACGTTCCGCAGATCAAAGAGCTCTACTGCTTTTCGGACCGCTCATACCTGAACCCGGCGCTCGTCGAGGGTCTGGTCGACGCCATCGCCGCGCATGAGTCTTCGCTGCTCACCTACGAAAAAGACTATGGTGTGACGTATCGAATTTTGGATGAGCCGCTGCTTGAGGTTGGTTTGGGTACCGCTTTTGATATCAACGATACGCGCGGCATCGACGTTAAGCTCACCCATGCCTACCAGGAAATGCTAGCCGACGGCACCATGAAACGCCTGGTGTCAAAGTACTTCGATGATCCTTCGCCATTTTTGAATATAGAGGGCCTGTCATGATCGGTGCACCCGACCACGCCGTAGAGAAGCGGGGCAATCGTTCGGCAGGGGCATGGTTCCTTGTCGCCCTGCTGGGGATAGCGCTCTCGGTTGTTGCCGGTATGATGAGCTACGGCTACACGACAGCTC
Source organism: Collinsella sp. (assembly GCA_018382125.1). Lineage (GTDB taxonomy): Bacteria > Actinomycetota > Coriobacteriia > Coriobacteriales > Coriobacteriaceae > Collinsella. The sequence continues at coordinate 136,385 of JAGZQO010000002.1, read as the reverse complement.
AGGCCGAGCAGCGCTTTGCCGACGTTGTCGATTACGTAGCGACGCAGAGCCTTTCCTACGATGCATTCAATAGCGCCTATACGACCAAAAACCTGATTCGCGTTATGGAGATCGCCGGAGAGACAGCGCGCGATATGGAGCGCGACGGTTCGGTGGATAACGCCATGCTGGAGCAATATGCCGACCAGTTCAACGTGAGCGCACTGATCGTGACGGACGCATCGGGCAATTTGGTGTCCGAGTCCTCGACGGATGGCGTGGGCTACGAGTCGCTCGCTACGTATCTCAAGGAAGCACCCGTGCTGGAGGTGGCAGCCCATCCGCTTAAGTCCTATACCGCCCGCATCACGCTTGCGGATGATTCGGTCGCAGACATTGGCTGCGTAACCCGGCGGGATGACGAGGGCATCGTTGTTGCGGTAAGGCATCAGAGCGCGAAGGCAGTTGCAAGCAATACGCTCAAACTGCAGAGCCTGCTCGGTGGTTATGAGACCATCGACAGTGGCAATATCGTGATCGAAAGCGATGGCAAGGTCGTTGCGACCAATGTCGTTGAACCCACCATATTGGGCGTATTCGATCTGCCTGCAACGGATGTCTTTATTGTCGACGGTATTAAGGGTCGATGCCTGCCCGGCAAAGTCCGACTGGTCAACGCCAACGGCGAGTGGTATTTGGGCACATTTGGAAAAGCGCGCGGGTTCTACGTGTACACCTATGCCTCGGCGCGGCGCTACTTTGAGGTCGTCGCGGCTGTTGCTGCCGGCGTGCTGGTGCTCTACGGCGGTGTTATAGCCGTTGTTGTGATGGCGCGCCGCCGCGCTGATCGTCGACGTTTGACGGACTTGCTGCAGCAGGAGCGCGACTATGGTGACAGGCTGGCTAAGGCAGCGCGTGAGGCCTCGTCTGCCAACTCGGCAAAGACGGAGTTTCTACGTCGCATGAGCCACGATCTGCGCACGCCCATCAACGGCATTCGCGGCATGGTCGAGGTTGGCGATGCCAATGCGGACGATCTGCAAAAGCAGACTGAGTGCCGCTCAAAAATCTGGACGGCATCGGGACTGCTGCTCGACCTTGCCAACGAGGCGCTCGATATGAGTCGCCTGGAGAGCGGGCAGGTCGACCTGAACCTCGTGCCCATAAATTTGGTGGCCCTCAACTGTGAAGTGCGCGATATTCTGGAGCGCCAGGCCGAGGAGCGTCTGGTGACAATTATCTCCGACCAGCAGACGCTTAATCATCCCTATGCGCGGGTGAGCGTGACGCACCTCAAGCGTTTGTTGCTCAATATTGCCGGCAATGCCGTCAAGTACAACCGCCAGGGCGGCTATGTCCGCCTGGTGTGCCGCGAGGTGGAGCCAGCGGATGGCGTCCCCGTCTATGAATACACGATCGCCGACAACGGTATTGGCATGAGCGAGGAGTTCCAAAAGCACCTCTACGAGCCGTTTTGCCGCGAGGAGCAGCAGGTGGAAGGCGCTTCGTCGGGAACTGGCCTGGGCGCGCCTATCGCAAAACAGCTGGTCGAGCTTATGGGCGGAACCATGAGTTTTACGAGCGTCTTGGGGCAGGGGACGACGTTTACCATCCGCCTGCCGTTCGAGAAATGCAAACGCTCCGAGATTCCTCAGGCAGTTCGCGTGGACGCGGGAGACGGCGATGCACTCCAGGGCTTGCGCGTTTTGCTCGTAGAGGATAACGATCTGAATGCCGAGATCGCGCAGTTTACGCTCAGCCGTGCCGGTGCCGTCGTGACACACGCTAGGGATGGTGAGTCTGCCGTCGAGATGTTTGCCGCGAGCGTGCCGCACGAGTACGACGTGGTGTTGATGGACATCATGATGCCGGGCATCGATGGCCTTGAGGCCACACGTCAGATTCGAGCACTCGATCGCGAGGATGCCGCGACCACGCCGATTATCGCCGTGAGCGCCAACGCCTTTGCCGACGACCGCAGGCTTTCGCGTGAGGCGGGCATGAACGCGCACCTGAGTAAACCCGTGAGCTCGCAGGAGCTCATTGAGGCGCTTGCGCACATAGCCGCCGACGCTCTATAAGCATATGGCCTGGTTCCAAGGTGGGTTGGAACCAGGCCATATTGTTATTGATGAGGCCTGCTGAGGGGCTTACTTTTCCTGAATCTGCTTGCCGCAGAGATGCTCAATCGAAATCTCGTAGAGCTGGACGCCCTTGATGTCCTTGGCGATTTCCTCTTCGACTTCTTCGGCAGAAGGGTAGTACTTAAGGGCGAGCTGGCGGACTTTGTCCTCGATAAACGCGGGGGTGTCATTCGCCAGGCGACAACGGCCAAAGACGACGGTGCTCATAACGTAGGGAGCCCAGTCACCGTCCTGGTACCACTCGTTGCCATATACGGTAAAGCAGACCTTGTCATCGCGCTTGAGTGCGTCGACCTTGTGGCCGGCTTTGGCGCCATGGAAATAGATCTTGTCGTGCTCGGCGTCAAAGAAGTAGTTGACGGGAATGGCGTACGGGTAGCCATCGTCGCCGTTGACGGCAAAGACGCCGCGCTTGCAGGTAGCGAGCAGTTCGCGCGCTTCCTCGTCAGTGATGGCGCGTTTCTTTCGACGTAAGGGTCTAAACATCGTTGGCTTCCTTTCTGGTCGTGCGTGGTGGTTGAGCACAAACTATAGCGAAACGGATCCGTTTTTCTTGATGCGGGCGAGTATGTTTTTGAGCTTGTTAAAGTCGAGCGGTTTGGATAGATGGGCGTTCATGCCGGCGTCGTGTGCCGCCTTGGCGTCCTCGGCAAAGGCATTGGCGGTGAGCGCGATGATGGGGATATCGGCTGCATCGACCTTCTCGCTCAGGCGAATCGCGCGGGTTGCCTCGTAACCGTCCATGTCCGGCATCATAATGTCCATCAGGATCGCATCGAAGCTGCCGGCGGGATGCGATAGGTACAGATCGACGACTTCGTTGCCGTTGGCGGCGCGGGTGACCACGACGCCCTCGGATTCTAGCAGCGCCTGGGCAATCTCGGCATTCAATTCGTTGTCTTCGGCGAGCAGTACGTTCATGTCGGCGAGCGAGCAGTCGAGCGCCCTCTCGACCGTATTCGCCCGCGCCCGGGGGTTCTTGTCGATATCGAGCGGAATTTCCACGTAGAACGTGGTGCCCACATGGAGTTCGCTGGTGACTTCGATGGTGCCGCCCATCAGTTCAATAAGCGACTTGACGATTGGCATGCCCATGCCGGTTCCTTGGAACTTGCTGCGCGCATCGTCACCTTCTTGGGCAAACGGCTCATAGATATGCTTTAAAAACTCGGGAGCCATGCCAATGCCGGTATCCGAAACGCTAAAGCAAAAGAGCGCGCGCCCGTTATCGAGTGGCTTGGTCTGTGAACTAAAGGTGACGGAGCCGCCGTGCTTGTTGTACTTAATGCTGTTGTCTAACAGGTTGATCATGACCTGTCGGATATGGGTGGGACTGCCGATTACGTATGGCCCCGTGGCGTACGGCAGACTATTGTCCTGCATTGTGATGCCGTTACTGGACGCGCGGAGCTTGCACAGCACCAGCGTATCATCACAAAGCTCTTTGAGGTTAAAAGGCGCATGTTCCAGTGTTAGCTTGCGGTCTTCGATTTTTCCCATCTCGAGGATGTCGTTGATCAGCGAGAGCAGGTGATTGGCGGCAACGCGCGCCTTGGCACGGCTCTCGCGGGCGACTTGCATATCGCCTTCCTTCAATTCTTCAATTTCGATAAGGCCCAGGATACCGTTGAGCGGCGTACGGATGTCGTGGCTCATGCGCGTGAGGAATGCCGTCTTAGCGGCGTTGGCAGCATCGGCTTTTTTGCGCTCGGTTCGAGCGCGCACGAGCGCCCAGATGAGCAGGACGATGCCGACCGACAACATACCGATGAGGGTAGCTGCAATGGCGGTGCGGTTGCGATAAAGGAATTGAAGCGTGTTGGATTCCTGGGCCGTGTACGACGTGGAGGAGTAATTACTTGCGGAGAGCGATTCTCCGGCATTGATGATGCCCTTGTTGATGATTCCCAGCAGTTCGGGCTTGCCGCGCGACATCAAGCACGCGAGGTCACAGGTGTCAGGGAGCTCGACCGTCTCGCAGTCCTCGAGATCATAACGGTCACCGATGGTTTTTACGCGTGAACTGGGAGCGACGATGCAGCGCGCCGTTCCCTTCCTGAGGGCGTCGAACGCTTCATCGTCGGATTGGTATTCGGTTACGGTCGCTGTGGGGAATAGACTTTCAAGTGCATTTCGGTTGACAAACGATGATTTGGTACAGGCGATGTTCTGAAGGTCTTTTTTCAGGTTACTGCCGGTGTGGATGGCGGTGAGGGACATGGTCCCCAACGATACCGACTGCACAACGCCTGATTGCTCGGCAAACCAGTAATCTCGGTATGCCGGCAGCGCAACGTCTATGCTTCCCTCTGACAGGGCCTTTGACATCATCTTGTAGCTATCAAAGGCGACGGTTTTGACCGTAATGCCAAATTTATCGTGTAGCGTCGTCGCAAGCGATGCGAGCGAGCCTTCCATTTTGCCGTCTTCGTCTTCGTTGCAGTAGGGGAGTTTGCCCGTAATGTAGCCGAGCGTGATGGTGTTGTTGTTTGCTTTGAGCCAGGAACATTCGGGGCCGTTGAGCGATGATGAACCGCTGTTTTGGGCCGAGTAGTGAGATTTGACTTCGTCGTTATAGCGTGGGTTGACGCGGGCGATTGCTGTCATGGCGGCATTGATGTCGTCCATCAGGTCGGGGCGGCTTTTGGGGACGGCAAAATAGTAGTCGCTCGACCCAATGTAGAACATGGGGGAGGCACTGGGCGACGAGGTCGTGTCGTTCATGATGACGGCATCGACCTCGCCGTTTGCCAGCGCATCAAAGAGAACGGAGTTTCCGTCATACTCCTTGTATGTGCAGGCGATTCCTTCGTTGGCGAGCCATTGCTGGCCAACGAAGGTTTGCATAACGCCGGGGTTGCAGCCGATGGTAAGGCCTTGGAGCGCTCGGGGGTCACCCTTGGCCAGATCGTCGCGCTCGGGCCTGGCATAGATGTAGTAGCGCTCGGTGCCCTCGGGGTTCGATGAGAAGAGCAGTTTTTGGGCGCGTTCTTCGGAGTAGGAGATGTTTGGCATGAGGTCAATCTCGCCGGCTTCGAGCTTCTCCATAAGCTCGGTGAAGGTGCCGGAGACGTATTCGTACTGCCAGCCGGGTGTGTAGTACGAGAGGGTCTGGAGGTACTCGTAACCCCATCCCGAGAGACGCTCGCCGGGGGTGCCGTCCTGGAAGCCCTCGTTGTTGACGAGCCAACCAACGCGGACCGTTTTGACCTGCTGACTAGAGTCATCGGCAAAAGCCTGGACAGGCGCGATGGAATTCAGCACGGCAAGCGCGGCAAGCGCGACGGCCAGGGTGCGATATATAACTGAACGAAGGACAGCGGAAGCTCTCACATGCAATCCTAACGAATCGAGACATTACCGCATAAGGATACCAGCTCAGCCTGCCCAGTCGGCAGCTGCATCGCTAAACGATCCCGCCCGGCAGTTGGGGACAGTCCCTTTCTGCCGGCACAAAAGGAACGTCCCTAACTGCCGGTTGTGGGACAATACCGAGCGAACGTGATTGGTTGTCCGTGGAAAGGGTCGCGATGAACAGGTTGAGGACGCTTGCCGATGTGCTGCGACAGGCTGGCTTTGCACGCATTACGGGCCTGTTTCTTATCTTTTACCTGCTGTGCTCGACGGCTGTCTGGCTGTCCGAGCCTACGACCCTCACCTTTGGTGATGGTCTCTGGTTTAGCTTTGAGACGGTCTCGACGATCGGCTTTGGCGATATCCCGGCAGAAACGCCGGTTGCCCGCGGCATTACCGTCATCCTAAGCGTCATCAGTATCTTCTATATCGCCATGCTTACGGGCGTGGCGGTGAACTACTGCAATACGCTCATCAAGCTGCGCCAAAAGGACACCATGGCGCGCTTTATGGACGATCTTGAGCATTTGGAAGAGCTCGATCGTGACGAGCTCGCCGATCTGTCGCGCCGCGTGCGCGAATATCGCCGCCGCCAACGCTAGAACGGGCGCCGCGCGTCACGATGAGGGGGACTGAAATGAATATCACCGTGTATCTGGGTGCCAGCGTCGGTAGTGACCCGGCGTTTCTACCTGCGGTACAGGAGCTGGGCAACTGGATTGGCACCAACGGCCACGCGTTGGTGTACGGCGGGTCCAAATCGGGCCTGATGGGCGCGCTCGCCGATAGCGTGCTCGATGCTGGCGGACATGTGACGGGCGTGGAGCCGAGCTTTTTTATCGAGGCCGAGTTTCAGCACGACGGAATCGACGATCTCATCGTGACGAGCGATATGGCCGAGCGTAAAGCCAAGATGATCGAGCTTGGTGATGCCTTCATTGCCTTTCCCGGCGGGACGGGTACGCTCGAGGAGATTGCCGAGGTCATGTCCGCGGTGTCGTTGGGGCATCTCGATGCGCCGTGCATTTTGTACAACCTGAACGGTTACTACAACGACCTCAAGGCGCTGCTCGGGCACATGATTGATAAGGGGCATTCGAGCCTGAAGCGCCAGCACGGCATCTACTTTGCCGACGATTTGCGCGAGATTGCCTCGATTATCAACGGATAAGCCTTGAGCCTGCCCCACTATGGCTCCCAATGGTGCCGTTTGCGGCGCAGACGGTTGGCTTGTCTGGGCCACACTCGCTCTACAATAAAACGTATCTATGTCGACTTTGACCGCGGGAGGACCCGATGGATAACCTTGCCAAACCCACAAACCGCGCGCTGTTTTTAGTTAGCGTTGCCGTGACCGGTGCGTTCGCAGGTGCCGCAGTCTGGCTGTTCTTCTTTGCGATGGAGCACGGCATCGACTATCTATGGACCGAGATTCCACACGCGCTGGGCGTCGCTTCGCCCGAGCTTGCCAGCGGCCCGTTTGGCTTTCTGCCATACCCGTTTTTCGTCTGCCTGCTGGGCGGCCTGCTGATCGGTCTGTACGAAAAGACGACGGGCACCAAGACCGATGACCTCAACCAGGTGATGGCCAAGGTAAAGCGCGATGGACGCTACCCGTACGACAATCTGGGCAAGCTTTCGCTCGCGGCATTGCTGCCGCTGCTGTTTGGCGGCAGCATTGGACCGGAGGCCGGCCTGACCGGCGTCATCGCGGGTCTGTGCAGCTGGGTCGGCGATCGCATGCGTCGCTTTGGCGCCGAGTTTAGGGAGCTCACGCTGCTGGGCACCCAGGCTGCCCTGACGGCACTCTTTACCGCGCCCGTCTTTGGCTTTGTGGCGCCGCTTGCCGGAAGTACTGACGGCCAGGGCGAAGACGCCGACGATGAGTCCATGTCCGGCGAGATCACCATCAAGCTGCCCAAGGCGCAAAAGATGGTGGTCTACGGCATTGCGATTGCCGGCGGTCTGGGCACCTACCTGCTGCTTGGCCAGCTTGTGGGCGGTGGCATGGGCATGCCCAGGTTCGAGGCTGCCGAGGTAGGCAACCTGGAACTTGTTTGGCTCATTCCGCTGGCGCTGGTCGGCACCGTATGCGGTTGGCTGTTCTTTGTCTCTGAGCATGCGAGCGAAGCGCTTGCCCATGCAATAGGGGCGCGCCCTGTCGTCAAAGCCATGCTGGCCGGTCTGGCGCTCGCCATCTGCGGCACGGTCCTGCCCTACACCATGTTTGCCGGCGAGACCCAGGCCGACGTGCTCATGGAAACCTACCTGACCATTCCCGCTGGCGTGCTTATCGCGACCGGTCTTGTTAAGGCCATGCTGACGCCCGCCCTCATCAACCTTGGTTGGCGTGGCGGCCACTTCTTCCCGGTTATCTTCTCGGGTGTGAGCCTGGGCTACGGCCTTGCCATCCTCACCGGCGCAGATCCGGTCTTTTGCGTCGCCGTCTGCACGGCATCGACGATGGGTGCGGTCATGCGCCAGCCGGTCATGGTCGTGGGCCTGCTGCTCATGTGCTTCCCACTCAAGGGTATCGTCTGCATGATCATCGCTGCCGTTATCGCCGCCGGCATTCCGCTGCCCAAGCCGCTGCGCAAGTAGCGCGGTTTTTCACGAGTCAATTCCAGGGGTACGAGATGATCCTGTACTTTAGCGCGACAGGGAACAGCGAGCATGTGGCGCGTCGCATTGCAGCGGCGACAAGCGACAAAGTTATGTCGATTGAGCGCTTTGATGCCGAGATCCTTCACCTTGCTGTGATGGAAGGCCCCTGTCGGCTGGGGTTTGTCGCCCCGGTATACGCCTGGGGCTTGCCGACGCCAATGATCGAGTTTTTGAAGACTGTCGACCTATCGGTTGCTGCCGGCACAAAGGGCGGCGAGCGCCCCTATACGTTCTATGTCTCGACATATGGTTCGACGACCGGCCAATCTGCCAAGTTTGCCCGCGACCTGCTGCACGAGCGTGGGCTCGAGTTGGATGCGGCGATGAGCGTCAAGATGCCCGATACCTGGACGCCTGTTTTCGACCTGTCTGACCCTCAAAAGGTTGAGGGTATCAATAGAGCTGCCGAGGCGCAGATTGATGCCGTGATCGAGGCGGTGCGGGCACGCCGCACGGGTAACATGATGCGCCATCGCGTGCCTCTGTTTGCATCGTGCGCGTATCACGCAATTGGGCTGCCGCGCATGCAACAGACGAGCAAGTTTGCCGTCGATGCCGATCGCTGCATCGGCTGCGGCCTGTGTACCAAGCGCTGCCCCATGGCGGCGATTGAGATGCGCGACGGCCTTCCCGTCTGGACAAAGCCGGAGTGCGCAGCCTGCCTTCGTTGCCTGCACCGTTGTCCCAAATTTGCCATCTCGCACGGTAAGCGCACGGCATCCCACGGTCAGTACAGGCATCCCAAGCCAGGTGTGAGGATGTAGCGGCTGCTGGCCGCGCTACTTCCAAACCGCGAGCGCCGCAGTGCCCAGTACGATGAGGGCGAGACCGATGGCGCTGCGCCGCGAGACCTTTTCGTTGAATGCCAAGCGCGCAAATAGTACCGATACGACAATCGATAGTTTGTCGATCTGCACCACGACGCTCACCTGGCCTGCGGCGATGGCATAGTAATAGAGCAGCCACGATGCTCCGGTCGCGATGCCCGATGCCGCGAGAAATACGAGCTCGTAGCGGTCTACGTGCACGGCTTGGCCCATCTTGCCTTTAGCTGCCACGATTGCCCATGCCATAACCAGTACCACGCAGGTGCGGATTGCCGTGGCCAGGTTGGACTCGACGCCTTCGATGCCAACCTTGGCAAGGATGGACGTGAGCGCCGCGAACGCGGCGGCACCGAGGGCGTAAGCGAGCCAGGTCCGGTCTTGCTGCTGCTCGGGTCCGGCGGACTGCTTCTTCTCGATCATTAAAAATGTGCCGAGGGTGATGACAGCGGTTCCCACGAGCTTAACCGCAAGGTTGCTCGTCTCGCCAAAAAGCACGATGGCGATCAGTGCAGCGAGTACGGTGCTCATCTTGTCGACTGGTACGACCTTATTGACGTCTCCGATGCCCAACGCCTTAAAGTAACAGATCCACGAAGCACCGGTGGCGAGTCCCGAGAGGACGAGAAAGAGCCAGGATCTGGATTCGATGCTGCCAATGGTTCCAATGGATCCAGAAATGCCCGCCATTGCCCAGGCGAAAACGAGCACCACGCAGGTGCGAATGGCCGTCGCGACATCGGAGTCGGTCTGCTTGATGCCGCATTTGGCCAGGATAGATGTGATGCCGGCAAAGAAAGCCGACACAAATGCTGCTGCGACCCACGACACGGGTGAAATGCCTCCCCAAAGAACGACCGCGCCAGATTACGGCGCTCGTCCGATGATACCGTCCCGCCATGAAGCTTTGATATCGCTGTGGTGAGACAGGGGCCATAGTTCGAGAGGGCATTTGGTTAAGGCTCGAATCGAAGGTGAATGGTTTTCCGCGAAGTGAACGAGTAAATCTGGACCCCTGGAACATGCACACTTTTTCGAACAAAACTGCAGGATTCTTAGACAAAAACCGCAGGAATTGAGTCCTTAAAAATGTCGATGCTACAGGGTACTGTTTTTACTCGTTCACTTCTCGGAAAAGTATTCACCTTCGATATGCTGACGGTGTCTTTTTGGTTGCCAAGAACTAGACGGCCTGCTGTGAGGGGCGGTGGTGACGCTATGCCGCCTTGTTTCATTGAAAAAATAAGCGGGGTACCACCTAAGCTTTTTTAGCTGTCGATTACAGATCGCGTACTCGATAAACCTTGGTGCTGACAGCGCAGCTGATTGCACATAGTGCGAGCGCCAGTACTGCAATTCCTGCACACAGACAGCCAAGGACGGCGGGATCGGGATTCGCTCCGGCAATCGACATGAGCCAGTTGCTGATGGGGTTGGAGGAACTCAGCATTGCCATGGTGCCGCAGCCAAACAGGGCAAACAGGCCAAGGGATAGGCGCAGCGCCTCCATGTGTTCAAATCGGAAGAACAGCGGCTGTGCCAAGAATACCATCATGAGGGAGATGAGCATTGATGCCGCCGAGGCGGTTGCGATTCCAAAGATCGTCTGTCCCGTCGAAGGAATGCCCGCGCTGTTGAAGAGCGGGATGGAGGCGATGCTCAAAAGCGTGGCTGCACATGCCATGACGACCGAGAAGACAACGATGCACAGGTAGCGTGCGCAAAATATGTCTTTGCGCGAGAAGGGCAACGTTGCTCGATAACGCTCCCAGCCGTTTTGGTTATCGTAGCCAGCTAGCGAGTTCATGATTATGATGGGCGACATTGCGCTGACCGCACAGGCGCCGGCGCTCATACCGGAATCGCCGTCTGTCGCGTTGGCGAGGGTCAACACGACGAAGATGAACAGCCCGACACCCGCGATGCTCGGGGTGAGCGTGCGAACGATGGCGAGCTCGGACATAAAGGCACGTTTCATTTCGAAGTCCCTTTCAGCGTGAGGCGCAGATAGTCGTCAATGGTTGCCCGATCGCAGGGAATCTCGGGGAAGGTCTCGAGCGTTTCGCGACGGTTGGGCACGAGCACGTCCACGCTGTAGGCGTGGTGGACGGCACGGGCGCCTTCGACGCAAACCATAAGCTCGGCGGCCTGTGCTTGGGTACAGTGGGCGATGCCGGCGCGGTCGGTAATATCCTCGCGCGGCAGGTCAAACACAATCGAGCCAGCATCGATGCAGATGACGCGATCAGCGGTGCGATCGAGATCGGACGTAATGTGGCTCGAGAGCAACACGCTGTGCTGGCCGTCGGCGACAAAGGCAAGCAGCTCATCAAGCAGTTCCTCGCGTGCCATGGGATCGAGGCCCGCAGTGGCTTCGTCCAAAACGAGCAGCTTGGCATTGTGGCTGAGCGCGCAGGTAAGTTGCAGCTTCATGCCCATGCCGCGGGAGAGGTCCTTGACCTTTGCCTTGGGATCGAGGCCAAATCGGCTAATGAGGTCGGCGAAGGTGCCGTGGCTCCAGGTGGGGTACGCCGGGCTTACGAGTGCTTCAACTTCGGTCACCTTGAGTGTAGAAGGGAAAGGACACGTGTCTAGCACGAGGCCGACACGAGTGCGCAGACAACGCTGCGCTTCACCGGGCGCGTCGGCGCCACAGCGCTGCCCAAACAGGCGCACCTCGCCGGCATCGAGCTTGATAAGCCCGAGCGCGGCTCGAATCGTCGTTGTTTTGCCGGCACCGTTGGCACCAACAAAGCCGACGATCTGGCCGGGTTCCACGGCGAGCGTGACATCACGCAGCGAAAAACGGTCGCTCACGCGGCGTGAGACACCTTTGAGTTCTAACAAGTTTTGCATGGTATAGCCTTTCTTGCAGATGGCTACTGCATGGTTTCGGGGGCTACCAGGTCGAGCATCTCGTGCAGCTTGTCGCGCGTGACGCCCAGGGTTTCGGCTTGGCTCGCCGCTTTCGCAAGCAGCTCTTCGATATGGCAGAGCTGGTTTTCGCGCAAAAGCTCCTGGTTGCCCTCGGCGACAAAGCAGCCCTTGCCCTGCACGGTGCAGATAAACCCGAGCCGCTCCAGGTCGGCGTAGGCGCGCTTGGTGGTGATGACGCTCACGCCAAGGTCGCTCGCGAGTGCACGGATGCTGGGGAGTTTGGCTCCCGCAGCGAGCGTGCCCGAAAGGATCTGAGCTTTGACCTGCGAGGCTATTTGCTCGTAGATGGGTTTATCGCTCGAATTGGATAGGATGATGTCCACAGCGGCTCCTTAGCTGATGGGCTACACGTGTATATAACCGGTAAGCACAGTATTTATATACTGTGCACAGTTACGCAAGAGGCAAATGCTGATTGGGCCGGCTACCCAGGCCCCAACTGATGAATTTGTCCTGATAGGCGCTCTAGAGCGGGATTTCGCGGCTACAATAGTGCGGTTACAACGACGTAATGCACTCAATGCAAGAAAGGATCCGCATGGCAAGCCTGTCGGATGAAATCTCGTCGCGCCGCACATTCGCGATCATCAGCCACCCGGACGCCGGTAAGACCACGCTTACCGAGAAGCTACTGCTCTATACCGGCAGTATCCAGACCGCCGGCTCCGTCAAGGGTAAGAGCTCGGCCAAGCATGCCGTCTCGGACTGGATGGACATCGAGAAGGAGCGCGGTATCTCCGTCACCTCCTCGGTGCTGCAGTTCACCTACAACGGCGCCTGCGTCAACATCCTCGATACCCCCGGCCACCAGGACTTCTCGGAGGATACCTACCGTACCCTTATGGCCGCCGACGCCGCTGTCATGGTCATCGACGGCGCTAAGGGCGTCGAGGCCCAGACCAAGAAGCTCTTTAAGGTCTGCACGCTGCGTCACATTCCCATCTTCACCTTTGTGAACAAGCTCGACCACGAGGCTCGCGATCCGTTTGAGCTCATGGAAGAGATCGAGAATGTTCTGGGCATCAACACCTATCCCATGAACTGGCCGATCGGCAGCGGCCGCAATTTCCGCGGTGTGTTCGATCGTCAGGCCCGTCGCGTTATCGCCTTTGAGGGCGACGGTCACGCCAACGCCACCAAGAAGGTCGCCGAGGTCGAGGCTGAGCTGGGCGACCCCTCCATGGACGAGCTTATTGGCGAAGAGAACCATAAGAACCTGATGGACGACATCGAGCTGCTCGATGGCGCCGGCGACGAGCTCGACTTGGATGCCGTGGCCTGCGGCAAGCTGAGCCCGGCGTTCTTTGGCTCGGCGCTCACCAACTTTGGCGTGGAGCCCTTCCTCAAGGAGTTCCTGCGTCTGGCCCCGACGCCGCGCGCCTATACCGATACGCTCACCGGCGAGCCGGTCGATCCCTGCCGCGACGACTTTAGCGGCTTTGTGTTTAAGATCCAGGCCAATATGGACAAGAACCACCGAGATCGCATCGCCTTTGTGCGCATTTGCTCGGGCAAGTTCGAGCGTGGCATGGATGCCTTCCACATGCAGGGCAACCGTAAACTCAAGCTGGCCACGGGCACCTCGATGATGGCCGATGACCGCGCGATTGTTGACGAGGCGTACGCGGGCGATATCGTGGGCCTGTTCGATCCGGGTATCTTTAGCATTGGCGACACCGTGTGCTCCGGCAAGCGCCACGTGCAGTATCCGCAGATCCCGACGTTTGCCCCCGAGATGTTCGCTCGCATTACGCAGGTCGACACGCTCAAGCGCAAGCAGTTCGTCAAGGGTATGGAGGAGCTTGCCCAGGAGGGCGCCATCCAGATCTTCCGCGAACTGGGCGCCGGCATGGAGAGCGTCATTGTGGGCGTGGTCGGCGTGCTGCAGTTTGAGGTACTCGAGCGCCGCCTCAAGGCCGAGTACCGTGTTGAGGTTCGTCGCCAGCCGCTGCCCTATACAGACATCCGCTGGATCCAGAACGACCCCGACACCATCGATATCCCGGGCCTTTCGCTCACGCGCGACACGCTGCGCGTCGAGGACATGCGTGGCGGCAAGCTGCTGCTGTTCACGAGCCCGTGGAACGTGGATTGGGCAACCGACCACAACCCCGACCTTATCCTGTCGGAGTTTGGCAACGTAGCCTTTTAACGCATCGGCGCGGTGGCCCTGCGGGGCTGCCGCGCCGCTTGCTTGCCTGATGCCGTGTGAGCGGCTATCATACCCACCGTCGTCTCAAGACCGGGGCGTCCGAGCAGTTCGGGTCCGATATCCTGCTCGTTAAACCTAAAACCAAAGGAGTACATAATGATCAAGAAGGTCATGGAGGACTACAAGGTCCTGTTGCGGAGCATTCCCGCGGCAACGGTTTCGCTGTTTTTCGTGAGCGTCATCATGATGAACCTGCTGGCCAACAAAGAGCTTATCAGCCTGCCGTATCTGGCACTCGATTGCGGCTTTGTGGTGAGCTGGGTTTCGTTTTTGTGCCAGGACATGATCTGCAAGCGCTTTGGCGCCAAGGCATCCATCAAAATCTCTATCCTCGCACTGGCGGTCAACCTTGCCGTGAGCCTGTGCTTTTGGGCATGCTCGCTCACGCCCGGCATGTGGGGTGCTTACTACGACACGGGTATGATCGAGGTCAACACTGCCCTTAACGCCACCATCGGCGGCACCTGGTACGTGGTGCTGGGCTCTTCGCTGGCAATGCTCGTTTCTGCCGTGGTCAACTCCACGCTCAACCAGTCGCTCGGCCGTATGCTCAAAAAGAATAACTTTGCGAGCTTCGCCTTCCGCTCCTATGTGTCCACAGGTGTTGGCCAGTTTATCGACAACCTGGTCTTTGCCATTGTGGTGAGCCACACGTTCTTTGGTTGGACCTGGGTGCAGGTCCTTATGTGCTCGCTGACCGGTGCTGTTGCCGAGCTGCTGTGCGAGGTCTTCCTGAGCCCCGTGGGCTACAAGGTCGTGCGCGGCTGGGAGCGCGAGAACGTGGGCTCCGAGTACCTCGAGCGCCACGCAACCGCCTAAGGAGCAAGTATGCGGGTTTTGATCACGGGCGCTTCGGGCGGTATCGGAGCCGCGTGCGTGCAGCGCTTTTTGGACGAGGGCCACGAGGTCGTGGGCTTTGATCTGCTGCCGGCGGCGATCGAACACGAGCGCTACCGCCATCTGATCGTTGATGTCCGCGAGCCGGACTCGTTTCCAGGCGACCTTGAACCCCAGGTAATCGTGAACGTTGCCGGTACGCAGGATTCGGCCGACGACATCGCCGCTAACCTGTGTGGCACCATCAATGTGACCGAGCGCTACGCCTTTGTGGGGGAGGGGCTTGCCGCCAAGCCGGCGCCGGCTATTAAATCCGTGGTCAATGTGGGGTCGGCGAGCGGGCATACGGGATCGGAGTTTCCCGCCTATGCTGCCAGCAAGGGCGGCATTATCGCCTACACCAAGAACCTTGCAAACCGGCTGGCACCGCAGGCCATCGCCAACAGTGTGGACCCGGGCGGCGTTATCACGCCGCTCAACCGTTGCGTGATGGAAGACGAACACCTGTGGAACCAGATTATGGAGCTCACACCGCTTAAGCGCTGGGCCACCGCCCAAGAGATCGCCGAGTGGATCTACTTTGTGGGCGTGACCAACCGGTTTATGACCGGGCAGAGCCTGCTGATCGATGGCGGCGAGGCCGGCCGCACGCAATTTATTTGGCCCGAGTAGGAAACGCGCCCGATGGAAAGCCGTCGGGCGCGTTTTTGATGTATCGATTTTTAGCCGAGGCAAGTCCAGTTGACGGGGGTCGAGCCGTGCTGTTCGAGTAGCCGATTGGCTGCCGAGAAGGGGCGCGACCCCATAAAGGCGGGGAGTTCTGCCGTGGCACGGTTGGCCGAAAGCGGCGAGGGATGCGTAGAGGCTAGGCAGAACTTGTCGGTTGCCTTGCCCGCGCCGGTCGTGGCGAGCTTGCCTTCGACCATCTGCTGGGCAAAGCGGCCCCATGCCAAAAAGACTACCGGTTGGGGCAGCTGGCAGCAGCGTTCGATAACGTAATCGGTGAGCGTGCTCCAGCCCAGTTTGGCGTGCGAGTTGGCGGCATGCTCGCGCACGGTGAGCGTAGTGTTGAGGAGCAGGACGCCCTGCCGTGCCCATGGGGTTAGGTCTCCCGTGGCGGGAATGGGGCAGCCCAGATCGGCTTTGAGTTCCTTGTAAATGTTGCGCAGGCTCGGCGGCAACTTGGTTTGCGTCGCGGGGACCGAGAACGACAGCCCCATGGCCTGGTTGGGTCCGTGATAGGGGTCCTGACCCAAGATGACAACCTTGACCTGGTCGGCCGGCGTGTAGGCGAGGGCATTGAGAATGTCGTCTTGTGCCGGATAGATGGTCTGCTCGGCACGCAAAAGGGCGATGCGCTCGAGCAGCTGGTTCGTAGTGTCACGTACCGGCTGCGGCGCATCGCCCAACCAAGTTGCTATGTTGCGGTCGCGGGTCGCGGCGTCCATGGGGCTCCTTTACGTCAGATGCTCTGTCGGTATCTATTGTAAAGGCGCACCGGTTGCCTTTATGCCGCGGCTGTATGAAGAGCGGGGTCTACGAGACGTGCTCGGGCGCTCCTGCCATGCGAGCCTGTCCATGTGCGTGAAGGCGCGGAAGCTCGACGGTTGCCACCATGACGCCGGTGAGGATGAGAGCGGCGCCAAAGAAGGCGATGGGGCTCAGGACCTCGCCGACCAGGAAGAACGAGAAGACGGCGGAGCAGACCGGCTCGAGCGAGAAGGCGAAGCCGGTGGTCTCGGCGGGCACGTGGGGCTGCACGAGCGTCTGGGTGATAAAGCCATAGGCAGAGCAGATGAGTGCGAGCGCGACGACGACCACGATCTCGCTGGGCGTACTGGGAAGCATGAAGCCGCCAAAGGCGCATGCGGCAATACCCGAGAACAGGCCGCCAAAGCCCAGCTGCCAAACGCCCAGAGCCAGCGGGTCGACATCTTCGACAAAGCGCTTGGCTACGATAATGTGGCTGGCATAGATAAAGGCGGAGAGCAGCATGATGAGCGCGCCCGGGTTCAGGCTGGTGAAGTCGGCGCCCGAGAGCAGCAGCATGCCGCAGGTGACGATAGCCGTGCCGACGAGCACCTTGCGCTCGGGGGCGCGACGCAGCAGGGCGGCGTTGGCAAACGGCACGATCACGACCGTCAGGCTCTGCAAAAAGCCGGCAGTGGAGGCAGAGGTGAGGCTGGAGCCCAGGCACATGCAGGTGAGCTCGGTTGCCATAATGGCGCCGATGATAGCGGCGCGAACCATAAGGTCGCGGTTGATACGGAAAGCGCGCTTGTGGAAGAGCAGCAGGCAGGCCACAAAGGCGATGATGCAGCGCAGCGCAACGATGCTCGTGGCGTTCATGCTGTCCATGCCGATCTTCATGAGGGGGTACGAAAAGCCCCATGCGACGGGAACGGAAAATGAGAGCGCGATTGCTTTTTTGCGATCCATGGGGCTCCTTTTGTTACAGAACGGTTTCGTAAAAAGGATTCTGCTCTCAGATGTGGATGTAGTAAAGCGAATGTATCTTCAGTATGATTAAGAAATGCTAATGTTGGCAGAAAAAGCCCTGGCAAAACGTTTTACGTCTGCATTGATGGGGAGGCACAATGGCATCGCGGTATCAGATTGTTTGTATGGTGGTCGATCGCGGCAGTCTTAAGGGCGCGGCCGATGAGCTGGGCTATACGCAAAGTGCGGTGAGCCAGGCCGTCAAGGCGCTCGAGCGCGAGTTAGGCACCACGCTTATCGAGCGCGGCAAGCAGGGCGTTTCGCTTACGCGCGACGGCAAGCAGTATCTGCCGTACCTGCGCCAGATCGTGACCGCCGAGGCCGAGCTCGAGGGCAAGCGCCAGGAGCTGCTGGGACTTTCCTCGACTGATATTCGTATTGCGACGTTTACCAACGTGAGTCGAACCGTGTTGCCGCGCGTGATCCGCGACTTTGGGGCCCTGCACCCGGGCGTACACTTTACCCTCAAGCAGGGCGATTACACGCGCAACGCTCAGTGGGTGCACGATGGCGTGGTCGATTTTTGTTTTACGGCACGCGGATTTACCGCTGGGCTCGAGAAGCGTGTGGTCTATCACGACGAGTTGGTGGCATTGTTGCCGGCGGCGCATCCGCTGACGGCAAAGGAAAAGGTGACACTCGCTGACCTAGCGTCCGAGCCGTTTGTGCTGCTGGATGAAGGCGAACAGAGCCTGGTGCTCGATGCATTCGCGGCGCATGGGCTGTCGCCGCACGTGACGAGCGAGGTGACCGACGACTACACCATCATGGCGATGGTGGAGGAAGGCCTGGGCGTGAGTATGCTTTATCGCCGTACCGTTGAGGGCGTGCAAGCCGATATCCGTGTGCGGCCTATCGTGCATGCCCCCTCGCGCGACGTGGTGGCCGCCTGGCGCAGCTGGGACACCATGCCCATCGCCACGAGGCGCTTTATCGACTATATGAGCTCGCATATTGTCAATTAATGACTGGCGTGGCGTTGAGTGCGGCGTTTAGCGGGCTGTCGCTTTGGCTTTGGTGGCGCGATAGGTACGTGCCGGGTGGCAGAGTAATACCGCCACGACCATAAAGAACGCCGTGGTGCCCAGGCTGATGGGGTAAACCATCATGATGTTCGCAAAGGTGCGGAAGTGCGGGAACACGCAGAACACCCAGTAGAAGCGAATGCCGCAGACGCAAATCATGGTGATGAGGGCGGGCATGAGCGAGATGCCAAAGCCGCGCAGGTAGCCGGACATGTTTTCATAGAACATGCTAAAGGCGTACGCCGGGAAGATCGAACACACGCGGATATAGCCGATCGAGACGATGTTGGGATCGCTGTTGAACAGCGACAGAATCTCGCGCCCCAGGCCGACAATAACGATGATCGTGGTGAGTGCAACGATACCGCCTTCGACCAGGCAGACCTTGAGCGTCTTGGTGCAGCGGTCGATTTGGCGAGCACCGTGATTTTGTCCCACAAAGGTGGTGCACGCCTGGCTAAAGCTGTTGAGAAGGTTGTAGCACACGTACTCCAGGCTCATGGCGGCGCTCGATGCCGCCATGACCTCGGTGCCCAGGCTGTTGATGGCGGACTGGATGATGATGTTGGCGACGGCAAAGACGGCGCTTTGGATGCCGGCGGGCAGGCCGATCTTGACGATGCGTTTGAGGGCGACGGGGTCGATAGCCAGGTCGCGCGGGGTGACGCGGACGACGGAGTCGGTCTTGAGCAGGCGGATAAAGAGCGTAGCGGCGCTGACGGTGTAGGCGATGGCGGTGGCGATGGCGACGCCCGCGACGCCCCAGTGGAGTACGGGGACAAAGATGAGGTCCAGGCCAATGTTGAGGACGGTGGATACGGCAAGCGCCTGCAGCGGCATGCGGGTGATGCCGACGGAGCGGAAGATTGCGGCCTCAAAGTTGTAGAGCAAGATCGAGGGCATGCTCAGCAAAAAGACGCGTAGATAGAGTGCGGCGAGCGGCATGGTCTCGGCGGGAACGTTGAGCGCGGCGAGCATGGGCTCGGCGAAGATCTCGCCCAGGGCGATGACGACGAAGCCCACGAGCGCCATTAAAATCGAGGTATGGACGGCGCGTTTGACCATGTTCTGATCGTTGCGGCCGATAGCGTTGGCGATGACCACGTTGGAGCCAAGCGACATGCCAATAAAAAGGTTGAGCATAAGGCTGGTAAGCGGAACATTGGAGCCGACCGCCGCCATGGCGAGGGTTCCCTGGTCGCCCGAGAAGTTGCCGATGATGACCGTGGCAATAAGGTTCGACAGCTGCTCCAGGATGCTCGTGGCGGCCACGGGGAAGGCGAACAAAGGAATATTGCGCCACAGCGAGCCGGTGGTCATGTCAATGTGCTTAGATACGGTGTCAGCCATGCGCTCTCAATCTCTAACATGCTATTTTGTGCTTATTTGCGCAGACGATGATACTCCTAATCGACTAGTCATTGGGGACGTTCTTAAACGACTAGTCATTTAAGAACGTCCCCAATGACTAGGTGGGGAAGGCGTGCGACAATGGTGGGCGTTGTGTTGTTCGCGCTAAGGAGTTGCCATGTTGTTGTGTCCCGTTTGCCATGAGCCGTTGGTGGATGACGAACGCGGTGCTGCATGCGCGGGCGGGCATCGGTTTGACCGTGCGCGCGAGGGTTATCTGTACCTACTGCGCTCGTCCAAGAGCGGCGACTCCATGGGCGATCCCAAGTCGCAGGCGCGCAGTCGTCGCGACTTTCTAAACCGTGGCTACTATGCGCCGTTGCGCGATGCAATGGTCGAGCTCGTGCGCGAACGAGCTCAGCGGTGCGCGGCTACGTCGGACAAGCCGCTGGCCTTGCTCGATATTTGCTGCGGCGAGGGCTACTACACCAGCGCCATGGGCGCGGTGCCGGGCGTGGACGCTTACGGGTTCGACTTGGGCAAAGAGATGGTGCGCCTGGCCGCCAAGCGCGGCGATGCGACCTATTTTGTGGCCAATATGAAGGATATCCCCGTGGCCGATGGCGCCTTCGATATGGTGACCGAGCTCTTTGCTCCCTTTAACGAGCGCGAATTTGCCCGCGTGCTGGCGCAGGAGGGCTCGCTCTACACCGTGGTGCCAGGTGCCCGTCATCTCTTTGGGCTCAAGGAGGTGCTCTACGACACGCCATACCTTAACGATGAGAAGCTGCCGAAGACCACCGAGCTCGAGTTGGTCGGAGCGCAGCGGGTGTCTGCGAATATTACGCTTCAGACCCAGGCCGACATCGAAGCGGTGTTCCAGATGACGCCGTACTACTACCGCACGCGCCCTGCCGACAAAGAGCGCCTGGCAAACTTGGATACGCTCCAGACCGACATCGACTTCATCATCGCCGAGTACCGCCACTAACCTACCAAAAAGGGACAGATTTATTTTGGCAGGTTTTATCTGGGCAAACGTAAAGGGCCGACCGCGGAGATGCGCGATCGGCCCTTTTTAGTTGCTTGGCTGCAGAGGTTATGAGAAGCGAGCGCTTACAGGCGGTCCTTGTTCTCGGCCTTAACCTCATGTGCCTGCTGAACAAAGAACAGGTCGTACACCACGATGACAAAGGCGCCATAGTTGATGGCGTCGCCGCCAAACGCGGGAAGCGTGAGCACGGCCTGCGCAATCGTGGCGATTGCGGCAACAATACCGAGCTTAAACGCGCCATCCACCTGCGAAGGCTTGTTGGCACCCTTGATGCCCGCAACACCTGCGGCAAGATCGACAACGCCCTTGGCGACCAGCACGACCGTGGCGAGCATGGCGTTCGGCCCGTACGTGGACTCGAGCTTGCCGGTCGCGATGCCGGCGATTCCGATGACGAGACTGGCGATGCCCAGAACAAAATAAATCAGGGCGAGGATTTTGAGTGTCTTGCGAGCGGCGCTCATAGCTGGTCCTTTCGATGCGGGCGCGGAGAATCTGTCGCACCCAGGTTGCGGCACATATCGTGAAGCACATTGTAGTTCAACGGGGCGATGCATGCGTTTGAAAGCGTCTCTTGCCTGTACGGTCCAACCTTTCAAAAAGGAAAGCAGGGTGTAAGCCAAATCGATGGCAGCGTATGCGCGGCGCTGCGATGATGGGGCCATGGTAAGAGCTGGAGCGAAGGAGGAGCCATGATGTACGGAGTCAGGCAAGTGGGTGAGCCGCGGTCGTTGGGAAGGCGCATGGGTGATTCTGTGATCGCTGCCGTGTGCACGGGATTGATGGCGGTGCTTTGCATTGCGATGCTGTGGGCCATGTCGCATGTGGGACAATAGCGGACGGTTGGGTGCCGACATAAACGGCACTCACGTATTCGTTTTGCTTGTTAAGGAGTACCCATGGGCGTCGTCGATCCCTTTTCTGTTGCTCGGGCCGCGGGGCTTGAGCTGACCGGGACGTCCGAGGGCCTCACGCTCACCGACGGCACGATGGAGCTGCGTGCCGATTTTGGCCGCATGCTTCCGCGGCTCAAACAGGGCCGTCTGCAGCAAGAGCTGTTGGTAAAGGCTGCGCGCGCAAAAGGCATCGAGCGGCCATGGGCGATTGATGCCACGGCAGGCTTTGGCGAGGATTCACTGCTGCTGGCTGCCGCGGGCTTTACCGTCGATCTGTATGAGCAGGATTGCGTGATTGCGGCGCTCCTCAAGGATGCCTTGGATCGCGCGGCAGATGATCCGGCGCTTGCGGCTGCCGTGGCTCGCATGCGCCTTCATGCGGGCGAGGACAGCATTGCCGGCCTTCGCCATACAGCTGAGCTGATCGGGCAGGGCGAGCTCACCGCTCCTGACGTGGTGTATCTGGACCCCATGTTTCCTGGGCGCACCAAGAGCGCGGCGGTGAAAAAGAAGTTTCAACTCTTGCACCATCTGGAACAGCCGTGCGCCGATGAGGATTCGCTGGTCGAAGCTGCGCTTGCGGTGCGGCCGCGCAAGGTGGTTATCAAGCGGCCGGTGAAGGGGCCGCTGCTTGCCGGCGTTAAGCCGAGCTATCAGCTTGCGGGCAAGGCCGTCCGCTACGATGTTTTGGTGCCGCCACGTCCGTCGTTTGCCGAATAGCGCTCAACGCGCGGGTGCAGCGCGACCTATTTCCAAGGGTGCGACGTCAAATGCCAGCCGCCGCAGTATTCGCATTTGTAGCAGGCCAAACCACGTCGCCCGCGGTTTTCGCAGTCGGCCATAACTGCCTCGGCCTCGGCGCGTGTGTCGTAACGGTTCTTGCGCTCGCACGACTTGTAGCGCCAGGCCTCATCGCGCTCGGCGTCCAGGGTGTTTCGCCGCTCGTCCTCGCGCGCAAACAGGTCGCTCATATCGCCGCCGGTGGCAGCGCCCAAAAACTCGCTTTTGGCCTTTGACCAAGCGGCTCGCTTTTTGCTCCCCATCTGCTTCGTGCCCCTCTCCAAACGCTGGTATCATTGCCCAATCAAAGTGATACCAATAAACGTGAGGTCGCCGCGTGATGATCAGAAAAACCCTCGATACCGACATTCCTGCCGTCATGGCTATCTATGACGCGGCCCGCGCCTTTATGCGCGCACATGGCAACGCCACGCAGTGGCCCGAGGGCACGCCTTCGGCCGAGCAACTGGCTGCCGATATCGCCGCCGGTGGCAGCTATGTGTGCGAAGTCGACGGCCGCGTGGTGGCGACGTTTGCCTTTTTACCGGGCCCGGACGAGTGCTATGGCGTAATTGAGGACGGGCGATGGCGCAGCGACACTCCGTACGCCGTGCTGCACCGTGTGGCGTCCGACGGCACCACGCATGGCGTTGCGGCCGCGATGTTTGCCTTTGCCAAGGAACGTATCGACCATCTGCGTATCGACACGCACCAAGACAACCTGCCTATGCGGGGCGCCATCGCCAAGGCCGGGTTTAAGCGCGCCGGTATCGTATATGTGTCGGACGGTACGCCGCGCGTCGCGTTTGATTGGCTGCGCGAGGCATAAAGGCCGAGTCACATACCAGCGTTCCACCGAAATGAAAATGGCCTCGAGTGGGGCCATTTTTGGTAAAACGCGTTGTTGTGGGGCTCGCGTTGTTATCGCCCCAGATGAGCCCGGGCAGACAAAAAGGGGAGGTGCCGGCTTTCGCAAGGCGCGAACCTACGAAAATCGCCGCGCGGCAACGCGGGGCGATGAGCTCGGTCGGGGGATAGGGCCCGCTTCGCCCGCCGGCCCGTACATTGTATCATCCAGTGTGGAACGAGGATGCCCGTTGCCGCGTGCGATGGGCTTGCAATAAGAGGAGAGCCATGTCGAAGCAAGCGGTCGTTGGAATCTTGGCGCATGTCGATGCTGGCAAGACCACGTTGGCCGAGGCCATGCTGTTCAACGCGGGTCGCATTCGCAAACGCGGCCGCGTGGACGATGGCGATTCGCATCTGGATGCGAACGAGATTGAGCGCGAGCGTGGCATTACGATCTTCTCGTCGCAGGCCGTACTCGACCACGGCGATACCCACGTCATGCTCGTGGATGCGCCGGGGCATGTCGATTTTTCTGCCGAGGCGGAGCGCACGCTGCGCGCACTCGACTATGCGATTTTGGTTGTGGGCGCCAACGATGGCGTGCAAGGGCACACCGAAACCCTGTGGCGCCTGCTTGCGCGCTATGACATTCCGACGTTCATCTATATCAACAAAATCGATTTGGAGAATCCCGGCCGCGATGTTTTGCTGGCACAGCTTGGGCAGCGTCTTTCCGAAGGCTGCCTGGATGCCAACGAACTGCTGGCGGGCGGTGCCGTTCAGGAGGACGCTGCTGCGTTGGACGAGGCGGCGCTCGAGGAGTTTCTTGAAGCGGGTGAGCTTTCCGTCGCAACGCTGTCGCGCATGGTTGCCGAGCGCAAGCTCTTTCCCTGTTTTGCCGGCTCGGCGCTCAAGGACCAGGGCGTGGACGAGCTGCTGGATGGTATATGCGCACTGATGCGTGAACGGGCATGGCACCCGGAGTTTGCCGCGCGCGTCTACCGTGTGAGCCGCGGGGATCGCGGCGAGCGCTTGGCATGGGTTAAAGTGACCGGCGGCACGCTGCATGCCAAACAGCTGATTAACGGACGTTCCGGCGCCGAGGCGTGGGAGCAAAAGATCGACCAGGTGCGCATCTATAACGGCGAGAAATACGAGCTTGCCCAGGAAGTTGCCGCTGGCGGCATCTGCACCGTGACGGGTCTTGCGCACGTTCGCCCGGGTGATGCCCTGGGCGCGGAGCCCGCGGGCGATACGCCCGTCATTGCGCCGGTCCTCACCTATACGGTGCTTCCGGGCGAACACGATGTCCACGCGGTGTTCAAAGCGCTGACTGAGTTGGCGGACGAAGATCCCATGCTCGGCGTAAGCTGGAACACGCATCTTGAACAAATACATCTGCAGCTCATGGGAGCGGTGCAGCTCGAGGTCGTGCAGCGCGTGCTGGCCGATCGTTTTGGCCTTGCGGTCGAGTTTGAGCCCGGCGGCATCCTCTATAAGGAGACCATTTCGCAGCCGGTCGAGGGCGTGGGCCACTTTGAGCCGCTGCGCCACTATGCCGAGGTACATCTGCGCTTGGAGCCGTTGTCGGCGGGCTCGGGCGTGCAGTTTGGCACCGTGACCTCGACCGACGAGCTCGATCTTAACTGGCAGCGTTTGGCGCTCACCAACGCTATGGAGCGCGATCACCTGGGCGTGCTGACCGGCTCGCCCATCACCGATGTGCGCATTACGCTCACAGGTGGTCGCGCGCATGCCAAACACACCGAGGGCGGCGATTTTCGCCAGGCCACGTACCGCGCGATTCGCCAGGGGCTCATGCAGGCGCGTGAAGCCGGCGCGGCGGTGCTGTTGGAGCCGTGGTATCGCTTTGAGCTCGAGGTGCCGGGGGAGTGCGTGGGCCGGGCGCTCTCGGATGCCACGCGCATGGGTGCCGAGTACGAGCCGCCGGCGATGGCGGGGGACCGGGCGAAGCTTGTGGGTCGCGTGCCGGCATCTGAGGTGCAGGATTACGCGCTGGAGGTGGCTGCCTACACGAGCGGTCGCGGACATCTGTACCTGGAGTTCGCCGGCTATGCGGCTTGTCATGATGCCGAGCGCGTCATCGAGACTGCCGCCTATGAGCCAGAGGCCGATCTGCCCAACACGCCCGATTCGGTCTTTTGCTCTCACGGCGCCGGTTACACGGTCAAATGGTGCGACGTCCCCGCCGCAGCGCACGTAAAGGTCGATCCCGCCACCTTTCGCCCCTGGCGAGCAGCAGACGCGGAGTTTTTCGGCCACATGTAACAAAGGGACAGCCCCTTTGTCATATGCTATTGGTATAACTCGGTACAAGTTGGTATAACTATTACCGGGGTTTGCCAATCCGAGGAGGCCGACATGAATCCAAATCCCTTTAAGCCCACGGCTGGCAAGCGGCCTCCGATACTCATCGGCCGCGAGTCGGTCATCGAAGATTTCGAGGAAGGACTCGATAACGGCGCCGGAGCGCCGGGTAGGCTCATGCTCATTACGGGAAACCGCGGCTGTGGCAAGACGGTTCTCCTGCGGGAACTGCAACGTCTCGCCAACGAGCGCGGATGGGCGGTTGTCTCCGATTCCGCCTCGCTTGGCTTATGCGACCGCTTGGCCGACGCGCTTCGCTCGAATAAACCCGTTGTGACGTCAATGGAGTTTGGGCCGTCGTTTGGCCGGATGTCGGTCGAGGCGGCGCGAGCAAAAGGCGAGACGTTGCGCGGGTTAGTCAACGAGCGCCTCAAGAACCTCGGGCCGGGAAAGGGCTTGCTGTTTGCGATTGATGAGGCCCAATCTGCGTCTATCGAGGAACTGGCGGCGCTGGCCGTTCTCTATCAGCAAGTGCTCGGAGATCAAGATGCCACGGGCTTGCCCGATAGCGACCAGCGCGGTCTTGCGCTGGTATTTGCCGGCTTGCCCAGTATGGTTGATGACTTGCTCGAAGAGCCGAGTGTGACGTTTTTGCGCCGCGCCCAGCAGCGTACGCTGGGGGCGATTTCTTTGCCCAAAGTGCGCGATTCATATATCCAGACGGTCAAAGACGCTGGTCTTTACGTTGATGCGGAGACGGCGGACCTTGCGGCGCGCAAGAGCATGGGGCATCCCTATATGGTTCAGCTGGTGGGCTATTACAAGTGGCGCTCTGCTGTCCGGCGTGGCTCGCAGGCCATTGAAGTGTGCGATGTCGAGGCTGGCTACGCCGATGCCGTCTCTGAGTTCTATGAAGCGGTCGACGCTCCCTTGTATTACGGGTTGCGCAGTCCGCAGCGTCTCTTTATCGAGGCCATGGCGGCTGACGAGGGCAAACCGACGCGCATGGCGGATATCGTTGAGCGTTGCGATCGCACCCAGAGCTGGGCGAGTAAATATCGTGCAAGACTGATTCGCGAGCGCGTCATCGAGGCTGCCGGATACGGCCTCGTCCGGTTTACCGTGCCCATGCTGGGCGCGTACATCCGCGATTGCATTTTATGGCACGAGTAGGGTGATAAAGGTGACGGAACAGAAGATGAGCCCGCAGGCTATCGAGGTGCGTGGCGCACGTGTCCATAACCTCAAAGACATCGATATCGATATTCCGCTGGGAAAGCTCGTGGGCATTGCCGGCGTGTCGGGTTCGGGCAAGAGTTCGCTGGCACTCGGGGTTCTTTATGCCGAGGGCTCGCGCCGCTATCTGGAGGCGCTCAGCACCTATACCCGCCGTCGTCTGACGCAGGCCGAGCACGCCCAGGTGGACGAGGTGCTGCACGTGCCAGCGGCGCTCGCATTACATCAGCGCCCCAGCGTACCGGGCGTGCGCTCGACCTTTGGTACCATGACCGAGCTCAACAATAGCCTGCGTCTACTCTTTAGCCGTTGCGCCCATCACGTGTGCCCGCATTGCGGGGCGCGTGTGGAGCCGAGCCTTAACGTGGCTGCGGGCCTGTCGCTCACATGTCCGACATGCGGCCGCGAGTTCTACGCGCCGAGTGCCGAGGATTTGGCTTTCAATAGCGGCGGTGCGTGCCCTACCTGCGGCGGCACCGGTGTCATGCGCGAGGTAGACGAGGCGAGCCTGGTGCCCGACGAGTCAAAGACCATCAACGAGGGTGCGGTGCTTCCCTGGGGCACGCTCATGTGGGACCTGATGAAGCAGGTGGCCGGCGAGATGGGCGTGCGCACCGACGTGCCGTTTAACCAGCTCACGCCTCAAGAGCGCGACATCGTGTTTCACGGCCCGGCGGTTAAGAAGCACATTCTCTACGTTCCCAAAAACGGCGAGGGCGCCACGCCGCTCGACTTTACCTATTACAACGCCGTCTATACCGTTGAGAATGCGCTCGCCAAGGTTAAGGACGATAAGGGGCTTAAGCGTGTGGCTCGCTTTTTGCGCGAGGGACCATGCCGTGACTGCGCCGGCACGCGTCTCTCCGAGGCTGCGCGCCAGCCCCAGGTGCGCGGTATCAATCTGGCTCAGGCCGCGGCCATGACGCTTGGTGATGCGATCGAGTGGGTGCGCGGGGTGCCCGCATCCTTGCCGGCCGAGATGCGGCCCATGGCGACGGATATCTGCGATTCGTTTTTGAGCACGGCTCGTCG
Organism: Collinsella sp.; assembly: GCA_018382125.1. Lineage (GTDB taxonomy): Bacteria > Actinomycetota > Coriobacteriia > Coriobacteriales > Coriobacteriaceae > Collinsella. The sequence continues at coordinate 108,385 of JAGZQO010000002.1, read as the reverse complement.
TCTGGTCGACCTGGGTCTCGATTACCTTTCGCTCGATCGCGCCGGTGCCACGCTCTCCACGGGTGAGCGCCAGCGCGTGCAACTCGCCCGCGTGGTGCGCAACCGATCGACAGGCGTGCTCTATGTGCTGGACGAGCCCTCAATTGGCTTGCATCCTGCCAATGTCGACGGCTTGGTGGGCGTAATGCGCGACCTGGTGGATGACGGCAATACCGTGGTTGTTGTCGACCACGATACACGTGTGCTGGCGGAGGCTGATTATCTGGTCGAGATGGGCCCCGTTGCCGGAGCAGGCGGCGGCAACGTAATCGCCGCTGGTACGGTAGACGAGGTCGAGCAATCGCAGGACAGCCGTATCGCGCCGTTTTTGCGCGCCGAGCCCAAGCGCTTGCGTCCGCAGGTGACTGACGACGAAATGCTCGACCAGGGCCATATCCGCATGGCGACCGATACCATCCATACCGTCAAGCCGCTCGAAGTCGATATTCCGCGCGGTCGCTTGGTCGCGGTTACGGGTGTTTCGGGTTCGGGCAAGACGACGTTGGTGCTCGAGACGCTCATCCCGGCGCTTAAGGCGCAGGCAGCTGGCGAGCGCTTGCCACGCCACGTGCGCTGGATCGATGCCGAGGGCATTGCGCGTGCCAACCTGATTGACGCCACGCCCATCGGTGCCAACGTGCGCTCGACGGTGGCAACCTATGCCGACATCCATGATGAGCTGCGCCGCGCCTTCGCCCGTACGCCCGAGGCCAAGGCAGCCGGCTACAAGGCGGGCGCCTTTAGCTACAATACCGGCGCCTTGCGCTGCCCTACGTGTGATGGCACGGGCTCGATATCGCTCGACGTGCAGTTTTTGCCCGATGTCGAAATCGTCTGCCCGGCATGTCACGGCTCACGTTATGCAGACGCGGCTTCGCATATCCATCGCGAGGGCAAGGACGGGAGTCTGCTTACGTTGCCGCAGCTCATGGACATGAGTGTGGACGAGGCCATCGACGCCACGGTGGGGCTCAAGAAAGTTCAGACGCGCTTGCAGACCTTGCACGACCTTGGCTTGGGCTATCTCACGCTCGGTGAGCCCACGCCGGCGCTTTCGGGCGGCGAGGCTCAGCGTCTTAAGCTTGCGAGCGAGATGGGTCGCGTGCAGGATGATGCCGTGTTTGTGTTTGACGAGCCCACGATCGGACTACATCCGCTCGATGTTCAGGTGTTGCTGAGTGTGTTCGACGGCCTTGTTGCCAAAGGCGCCACGGTTATCGTGATCGAACACGATCTCGACCTTATCCGTAACGCCGATTACGTGATCGACATGGGCCCGGGCGGTGGCGACGCCGGCGGGCAAATCGTCTGCGCCGGTACGCCGGGCGACATCGCGGCCTGCTCCGCAAGCATCACCGGCCGCTACCTATAGGCAATGTGACAAAGGGGCTGCCCCTTTGTCACATTGATGCCTATTTCACGCATTGAGCGGCGAGATAGTCACGGAAGAACGGCAATTCAAATGCGACGAGCCCTCGTCCTCGTTCCCCGATGATGCCGGCATCTATCATGCGGCGTCGATAGCGGGAGACCTGCTGTGGCGAACGCTTAAGGCGTTCGACGAGGTCGGCGGTGGTGGATTCTTCCTCGTCATCGAGCATGGCGATGAGGAATCGCTTGTCCTCTGCAGTGAGTTCCCGATAGGTTGCCGCGAGGATTCGGTCGTCCATCTCGTCGCGCGCGATTTTGATTCCCAGGTCAAAGTCGCGTGACGAGATTTCCTTCGAATCGCTTGTGAGATCCCAGGCACGGTAACCTACGAGTTGCAATAGGAAGGGAAATCCAGAGATCGAGCGAACGGCTCTATCGATTCCCTCAGCATCTGCCAGGCGATCGTTTTCCTGGATTGTGGAATCAAGGCCTCGCGCACGTCATAGTCGGCAATGCGACCCAGATGATATTGTTGGGCGCGGCGAAGGAACGAGACCGTCTTGTGGTTCAGCAACGTAGAGACGTTGTTGGGAAGTCCCGCCATAAGCAAGGCGACGCGTTTCCCATCGGTCACAAAGTGCTGATACGTGGCTGCGAGTTGGATCATCTCGTCGAGTGTCGGGTCCACCTCGTCAACCGTGACGAGCAGACCGGTGCCCGCCTCGTTGAGCTGGTCGATGATGTCGCTCATGCGATAACGCCAGGTTGAAGCATCGTGAACGCGATTGACCTCGACGCTGCCGAGCGGTGCAATTCCGAGACCGGTGACTTCGAAGTTCTTAGACGGGTCGATAAGATGGCCGGCAGCACGCTTCGCCCCGAACTCGATTTCCTCAAGCATTCCCGGGAGCGCGGTCGTCTTTACGGCTATCCAGCCGTGGGATTCCGCCCTTGTCGCGAGCGACGACATGAGAGCGGTTTTACCGGTTCCACGCGCGCCTGAGAAGATCGAGGTCAATTCTGGGCGCCTGCGCTGACTCAAGAAGGCACGGTCCAAATCCCGAATAATCTGTTGTCTGCCAGCGAGATGGGCAGGAACCTCACCAAAACTGGGGGTAAACGGGTTCTCGAGATATTTCACAAGGCTCTCCTTTCACACCGCCGTTTAACTTCATTTTATTCTAGTTAATTCTGATTAAAAGCAATGGTTCGTTATTCAGAGCATCAATGTGACAAATGAACAGTCCCTTTGTCGCATTGATGCCAAAACCAATTTGTCAAGGGTTAGAGGGTTTAAAAATCTGCCATTTCTACCCCGTCCCCAAATGGCTGGTTTGCTACATGCCGGCAAAGCCTGTTTGGCGCAGGGCTTCGTAGAGGACGATGGCGGCGCTGTTGGAGAGGTTGAGTGCGCTGATGCGGTAGTCGTCGGGATTGACGAAGTTGCCGCAGATATCCTGCTGAAGGATGGCCTCGTGGCTGTCCTCGGTATGCCCCAGCGATTCCTCGCGGGCTTCCCAGGCCTCGGCGTTATCGAGTGAGTCGCAATCGCGCAGCATCGGGATACGCTCGCAACGCTCAGGCGCCGCGGCAAGCAGTGGCTCGGGAATCCCTGAGCTCTCGCTGCCAAAGACCAAGTAGTCGCCATTGCGGTAGGTACTTTGCGCATAGGTGCGGCGTGCCTTTTTGGTCAGCAGATGCAGGCGCTCGTCGGCGGGGGAGAGGCCGTTGCGGGCAAGGAAATCCTCCCAGCCGGCATAGGTCGTCACGTCCAAGTTTTGCCAGTAGCCCAGGCCGGCGCGACGCACCGTCTTGTCATCGAGCGAAAAGCCCAGTGGCTCCACCAGATGCAGGCAGGCGCCAGTGACCACGCAGGTGCGGCCGATGTTACCCGTGTTTGCCGGAATCTCGGGCGCATACAGCACGATGTTGAACATGAATCTCCTTGGCTCGGAATGAAAAACCACCACGAAGGGGACAGGCACCTTCGTGGTGGTTTGGCGGTTACGCTGGCGGAAAGGTTCGCCCCGATAAAACCTAGGCGCGGTGCCAGTCGGTCAGGCAGGCATCGAGGGAGGCGATGAGTGCATCCTTGTCCATGTGACGGCCGATGATGCACAGGCTCGTCATGCGGTCGCCCGTCTCGTCGTCCCAAATTTGCATGATCTCGGGGTTCTCGTCGATGATCTTCTGCTTCTCGCCCTCGGGCGCCGAGTCGACAAACAAGCCGTTCTCCATCAGGCGCATCTGGTGTCCGGCCTGCTCAAACATGTAGCACATGTCCGGATCGCCGGTCTGCCACAGCGGACCCTTGACGCGAATGACCTCATCGGGCCACTCCTGCTCAACAAAATCGGTGAACTTCTGCAGGTCAAACGGCTTGCGGCGCGAGTATACAAAGGTCTCGATGTCGTACTCGAGCACCTCGGGGTCGTCGTGCTCCTCGGGATGCTCCATGGCCTCGATCCAGGCGGCGGAGTTGTAGGCGCGCATAAAGTCGAAGCGGTCGGTGTCGAGCAACTCCTCCATGGGGACCTCGCCGTTTTGGGCCTCGACGATCACGGCGTCTTTCTGCAGGCTGCGCACGATGGCCTTGAGCTCGGCGATCTGCTCGGGGCTCACGGTATCGGTCTTGTTGAGGATGAGCGTGGAGCAGAACTCGATCTGCTGGATGAGCAGGCTCTCGATGTCGTCCTCGTCGATATCCTCTGCCAGCAGGTCGCGGCCGCCGTTGAACTCGTCGTACATGCGAGCGCAATCGACCACGGCCACGATGTTGTCGAGCGCGAGCTTGGGCTCGCCGCCCACCTTGGCCTCGTCGCAGAAGCTCGAGATGGTGTAGGCGATGGGGATGGGCTCGCAAATGCCCGAGGCCTCGATGATGATGTAATCAAAGTCGCCCGAATCGGCGATGCTCTGCAGCTGGTTGGCCAGGTCATCCGAAAGCGTGCAGCAGATGCAGCCGTTGGTGAGCGGGATGAGGTCGTCGGTCTCGGAAAGGCCGCCGTCGGCGATAAGGCTGGCGTCGACGTTGATCTCGCCGATGTCGTTGACGATCACGGCGGCGCGGATGCCGCCGTCGTTAGCGAGGATGTGGTTGAGCAGCGTGGTCTTGCCGGCACCGAGGTATCCGGTAAGCATGATGATCTTCACGGGTTTGTTGGGCATATGCCCTCCTTTGTTAGACATGGCTTACAGTTGAATCTTATGCCAAACGCCTGCTCTTATACCCACGCGCCGGCAAATAACACAAGCTACTCCCAGGCTCCCCATACATCGGGGCAATAACCGACGGTGGCCTTTTTGCCGTTGCGCACGATGGGCTCGGCTAGAACCTGCTGGTTCTCGAGCAGCTTGTCGAAGCGCTGGCTAGGGGTGAGGTGCTGGATGAGCGCGAGCGTCTCCTCGTCCTTGGCCTTGGGGTTGAGCAGCTTATCGATGCCGCCGACCGCCTGCATGACGCTTGTGAGCTCGCCCTTGCTCATCTCCTTTTCCTTAAGGTCGATAAACTGCACCTTAATGCGGCGCTCTTTAAAATAACGCTGTGCCTTCTTGGTATCGAAGGGCTTCTTGGTGCCGAAGATTTGCACGTTCATAGTATGTTCCGCCGTTCTACCTGATGAAGTTGGTCGTTGCTCGATCTGCCTCGGGTGCGTTGATACCGGCGGCCTGTCCGGCCTCGATGCAACGTAGGAGCCAAGCCATGTTCTTACCGATGTTTCGCATGGTGGCAAGGCCCTCGGCATCCCCATCGGCGTCGCCGGGCACGCGGCCAAACACGTTGTTCCAGTAGGTGGAAGCAACTACGGGCATCTGCTTAATGGTGAAGTACTTGTTGAGCACATCGAAGGTGGTCGACGTGCCGCCGCGACGGGCGACGGCGACCGCGGCGCCGGGTTTGTGCTCAAAGGCATGCCCGCCGGCATAGAATGCGCGGTCGAGAGCCGAGAGGATGCGTCCGCTGGGATGCGCATAGTAGACGGGCGAGCCAAAGACAAAGCCGTCTGCCTGCTCGGCGGCAGCGATGAGCTCGTTCACCACGTCATCGTCAAAGGTGCAGCGACCGCCAAGCTTGCCGCACTGACCGCAGCCGATGCAGTCGCGAATGGGCTTGGCGCCCAGCTGAAACACCTCGGTATCAATGCTTTCTGCATCAAGTTGCTCTGCGACCTCGGCGAGTGCGCGGGCGGTGTTGCCGTTTGCCTTGGGGCTGCCATTGACCAAAAGAACCTTCATCACAAACTCCCTCTGCTATCGGTGAATTCTGCTGAGAATTATCTCACGTTGTGTGCGATGACGTTGGCATGGTGCGGGCGATGATTATCCCGCAACGTTCTTAAGGGCGTTCATGCCTAAGGCCATCTAGGGGCATTGCGGTACGGCATGGGGGATGCATCGGGAAACGTTCGATAAATGCTTATAAACACGTTTTTGACGGCATACGTTGACAGATATACTTGTTGAGTTCAAAAGCATGGGAACGGAGATGGTTGCATGACACAGCCGGAGACATCACACACGGTGGGGCTCGCGCTCGAGGGAGGCGGCTACCGCGGTATGTATACGGCGGGCGTGCTCGACGTATGGATGGAGCACGGCTTAACTTGCGACCATATGGTGGGTGTCTCGGCGGGCGCGGCGTTTGGCTACAACTTTAAATCGCGCCAGATCGGCCGCGCCATTCGCTACAACAAGGCCTATTGCGCCGATAAGCGCTATGCAGGTGTAGCAAGCTGGTTGCGAACCGGCGACATGTTCAATGCCGATTTTGCCTATCACGAGGTGCCTATCGAGCGCGATCCCATCGACTTGGAGGCGTATCGCGCCTGCCCCATGCGGTTTACGTGCGTGTGTACCGATATCGAGACGGGCAAGGCCGTCTATCACGACCTGCCCTATGGCGATGAGCGCGATATCGAGTGGATCCGGGCGTCGTCGGCAATTCCCGTGGCGACGCGTCCTGTCGCCATTGAGGGCCGCAAGTACCTGGATGGCGGCGTGGCCGATTCCATTCCCAGCGCTTGGCTGTTTGCGCAGGGGTATGACCGCAATATCGTGGTACTCACGCAGCCAGCGGGCTTTGTGAAGCAGCCCAACAGCGTGATGCCCATGCTGCGGCGCGTGTTCCGTCACTATCCGGAGTTTGTCGCAGCGCTTGAGCACCGGCATGAGGTCTACAATGCCACGCTCGATGACCTGGCACGTCGCGAGGCTGCCGGCGAAATCTTTGTGGTACGGCCGAGCGAATCGGTGAAGGTGCCGTCGCTGTGCCGCGAACCGGATGAACTTGAGCGCATCTACCAGATCGGCCGTCACGATGCGGAGGCGACCTTGCCCGAGCTGGAAGCGTATCTGGCGGGGTAAGGGTTGCATGCGGAAAGCGCATCCCGGAATGGAGGTCCAAACTGGGATGCGCTTTCCATTGCTGAAGATATGAGGTCGCGAATCAGTTGCTCGGCCTGAGCCTATGCCTGCTGCCAGGTGTCGACGAGTTCCTTGGCCGCGGCGTGGGGGTCATCGGCGCTGCAGACAGCGCTCACCACAAAGAAGCCGTCGACGCCGGTGGCCTTGAGCTGCGGCAGGTCGGCCGTCTTGACGCCGCCGCCCACCACGATGGGCACGGGGCTTGCCGCGTGGAGTGCGTCCAGGTCCTCAAAGCTCTTGGTGATGATAGAGCCGTCGGCCGCGCGTCCGCAGTCGCGCTTGGTCTCGGTCTCGTGGAGCGGGCCGATGCCCAGGTAGTCGACCAGGCTCATGTCGGCGGTCTTGACGTACTCGAGCATCTCCTCGCAACGGGCCGAAAGGCCCACGATGGCATCGGGGCCCAGCAGCTTGCGACAGACCTCGACGGGAATATCGTTTTGGCCCACGTGCACGCCGTCGACAGCAATACCCTGCTCGCGTGCGGCAAGCACACAGTCCAGACGGTCGTCGATTAACAGGGCGACCTGACCGGTCTTGCCAGCATGTGCGATTGCCTGCGCGGCGTCGCCGGTCAGCGCGATGATCTCGCGGGCGCTTGCCACCTTGGAGCGCACTTGAATGCAAGTAAAGCCTGCGTCGAGCGCCTGGGCCACCACATCGCCCACGGGGCGCCCGAGGGTGTTTTCGGGGCCGAGTACCAGATAGGCCGAGATATCAAGGTTGTCGCGGATGCTCATCGTGCTTCCTCCTGCTTCTTGATCTGTGCTTCCATGCGCTCGAGCTTGCCGGTCATGGTGTCGGTAAATCCGGGCCGAATATCGGCTTTGAGCACGACTTCGGTGCGGATTCCCTTGCTCGCCAACACAAAGGTTGCGTCGCGCACGACCTGCATGACTTCGTCCCAGTCGCCCTCGATCTCGGTGAACATCGAGGTGGTGCGGTTGGGAAGGCCGCTCTCGCGAATGACGCGCACGACCTCGGCGACCTCGGCGGAGAGCTCATCGCCGGTGCCGCACGGGGCGATGGCCACGGCGACGAGCGTGTTCATGCCGGTATTGGTTGCGGGCTCGGACATGGCCTATGCCTCCTCGAGCTCGAGTCGGTTATCGGCAATGTCTTGGGCGGTCGCGCGGTAGAGTTCGTCGATAAAGGCGACCTTAAAGCTTGCCGGAGCATCGGCGACGGCGGCGGCACGCGTGCCGGCAACGTTGTAGACGGCGGTACCGCAGACGGCGGCCGTAAACGGGTCGGCGGCGCAGGCGTACACGGCGAGCACGCCGCCCTGTGAGCAGCCGCAGCCGGTGATCTTTGACATGAGCGGGCTGCCGCCGTGGGACTTGGCCACGGTCGTGCCGTCGGTAATCAGGTCGACTTCGCCCGAGACCACAACGGCGCCGCCGGTGTAGCGGGCGAGCGCCACGGCGGCATCGCGGGCGGCGTCTACCGTGTCGGTGGTATCGACACCGCGTACACGGCTCAGATCAGCTGCCTCGCCCTCAAGACCCCACAGGCCGGCGAGTGCGATGATCTCGGAGGCGTTGCCGCGCACGATAGCGGGCTTGTACTGCTTGAGCTCGTTTACCAACTGGGTGCGCAGGCTGCCGATGCCCAGGCCCACTGGATCGAGCACCCAGGGCTTGCCGGCGTCGTGTGCCGCCTTGGCCGCGCGGGGAATTGTCTGCTCGTAGATGGGGAAGAGCGTGCCCATATTGAGATAGATGGCGCCGCCGCCGGCAACGAGTGCCTCGCCCTCGTCGGGCAGATAGACCATGGCGGCCGATCCGCCCACGGCGAGCTGCGCGTTGGCGACAAAGTCGATCGTCACCGTGTTGGTGATGGAGCCGGCCATCGGATTGGTGGCGCGAATCTCCTCTACGGCCTTGACCATATGTTGTTTAAGCTGTTCCGGATCAATCACTGCACATGCCTCCTTGGCATAGAAAAGGGGCGCTGTGCATAGACAGCGCCCCTGTAAAGGCGGCATGCTCCCTACGCCAGCATTAACTGACAGGTTCAAAGGATTGGGCCCCATGCCCTCTCAGCCTTGTGGTTTGCACCGCCGGCACTCCCGCATCGAATCTGTTGTTCCCTATACTAGCGCACCTGCCAAAAAGGGACAGGTTTATTTTGGCAGGTCGTTACAATAGGTAGGACCGATACGAATGGGGGCCTTATGATTAAACTTGTGCTGACCGATATGGACGATACGCTGATTCCGGCCGGGCATGACGGCACCAGCGACTACGCCATTGAGGGCATTCATGCCATGCAGGCGGCGGGTCTGCACTTTGGCCCGGTTTCGGGTCGCCAGCCGTCCGCGATGGGCTGGATGTTCAAAAACCGTTCCGAGTGTTTTTCGACTGGCGCGTTCTGTAACGGCCAGGTGATGTTTGTCGGCGGCGAATTAGTCGCCTCGCACGCAATCGACAACGATGCTCTGATGCGTTTGGCCGACTATCTGGAGCAAGAGACCGACGATACCTATCTGAAGGTCTATAGCCTGGGTGATGACTTTTGGAATAACGATGCCCACTGCGTGACGAGCGATCCTGAGCGCGTTCGTCGCGCCATGGAGTCGGGCGGCAACGCATGGCTCAAAGGCGAAGAGGCCCCATGCCGTCCTGTCGTTGATGAAGTGCCGGTGTTCAAGGCGAATATCTGGAGTGCCCGTTCGCGTGAGGAGCTCGCGGAGCTACGCGAGCGCGTTGCCGTTGAGGTGCCGGAACTCTCGCTTGTGTTTCCCAACAACCGAGTGCGCCTGTTTGACATCCTTCCAGCAGGTTGGGACAAGGGTTGCGCTGCGCTGGAGTTGGCGCGCGCTTTGGACCTGACGCCCGATGAGGTGGCCGTATTTGGCGATTCCGATAACGATCTGCCCATGATCGATGCCGTTCCCAACTCCGTTGCAGTCGCCAATGCCAACGAGGCTGTCACGGCTGCCGCGCGCTGGCATATCGGCGCTGCGGCAGACGATGCGGTCGCCGGGGCTCTGCATCAGATTGCCGCCTGCGCTGCGACGGGGGAAATGCCGCCGTTTATGCGTCAGATGGATGTGACAGGTTTCGACGTCACGAACGTCTAGGGAGAAAGCTATGAAGCTTCAGCAGCTCAGATATGTCGTCAAAGTTGCCGAATGCGGCAGCATTACCGAGGCCTCGCGCCGGCTCTTTGTGTCGCAGCCTTCGATTACCGCATCGATCCGCGATCTCGAAAACGAGATGGGTGTGCATATCTTTGAGCGCACCAACAAGGGTGTCATTGTGTCCGAGGAGGGCGAGACCTTCTTGGGCTACGCGCGACAGGTGCTCGATCAGGCCGATCTGCTCGAAGGCAAGTACAAGGGCGCGTCCGAGCAGGTGCCACACTTTAGTGTGAGCTGTCAGCATTATTCCTTTGCCGTTAACGCATTTGTTGACGTAATCCGCGAGTTCGATGCCGCGCGCTACGACTTTACCCTGCGCGAGGAGCAGACTCACGAGATTATCGAGGATGTCGCGCACATGAAAAGCGAGCTGGGCATCCTGTACCTGTCCGAGCACAACCGCGAGGTCATTGAGCGCATGTTGGCAGCCAACGAGCTCGTGTTCGAAGGGCTCTTCTGCGCCGCGCCGCATGTCTTTGTATGCGCCGACCATCCACTGGCGGACTGCGCCAGCGTGACGCTCGAGGACTTGGAAGACTACCCGTTCTTGTCCTATGAGCAGGGCAGTTATAACTCGTTCTACTATTCCGAGGAGCTGACCTCGACGTTTGAACGTCGCAAAAATATCCGCGTGCGCGACCGTGCGACGTTGTTCAATTTGGCCATGGGCCTCAACGGCTACACGGTATGCTCGGGCGTGATCAGCCACGAGCTCAACGGCCCCGGCATTATCTCGATTCCGCTCGACGTGGATGAGTACATGGAGATTGGCATCATCACGCGCAAAAACACGACGCTCACGCGCTATGGCCAAGCCTATATCGACGCGATCCGTCAGCATATCTAGACTGCTGCGTCCTGTACAGGTCAAATCTCTTCATGGCAGTCCCAACTGATATAGGAAGCATCTATATCAAACTGTTATAAACGTATATTTTACGATGGCTATATGAGCGCTCATACTTTGTCCCAGTAAAGCAACCAATGCAAAGGGAGATATCTATGAGTGCTTTAATCACGCTGAACGCGCCGTTTCGCGCCGATATCGTCGGCAGCTTTCTTCGTCCACAGGCCGTAAAGGACGCCCGTGCCGCCTATGCTGCGGGCACACTCGACGCCGCCGGCCTTAAGGCCGTCGAGGATGAGGCCATTCGCGACCTGGTGGACAAGCAAAAGTCCGCTGGCCTGCAGGTGATTACCGATGGCGAGTTTCGCCGCAGTTACTGGCACCTCGACTTTATGTGGGGGCTCAACGGCATTGAACGCCGTACCTCGCGTACGGGCTATATGTTCCACGACGAGGAAACCACAGCCGACACCGCCGTGGTAACCGGCCCCATTAGCGGCGAGAACCATCCGTTCGTCGAGCACTTTAAATTTGTCAAGGCGCTCGAGGGGGAGGGCCAGGTCGCGCGGCAAACCATTCCGGCGCCGATCCAGACGTTCTCCGAAGTCACGCTCGACCGCTGCGACGGCCAGCAGGAGAGCCTGCGCGCTGTCTATAAGACCGATGAGGAACTTGCCGACGCCATCGCAGCCGCTTATCGCACGGTGATCGCCGACCTGTACGCAGCAGGCTGCCGCAACATCCAGTTTGATGACTGCACCTGGGGCATCTACTGCGACACCGATTTTGTCGCCAAAACCGGCATGAGCCCGGTCGACCTGCAAAAGGTAAGCGAGCTGGGCGTGGCGCTCAACAATGCCGCCATCGCGGACAAGCCCGACGATCTGGTCATCAACACGCATGTGTGCCGCGGCAACTACCACTCCACCTATGCCTTCGAGGGCGGCTATGACCCCATCGCGCCGTACCTGTTCGCAAACGAGGATGTCGATGCATTTTACCTGGAGTTCGATACGCCGCGCGCCGGCGGTTTTGAGCCGCTCAAGTACGTTGCCCCGGGCAAGAAGGTCGTGCTGGGCTTGGTAACCACCAAGGCGGCAGAGCTCGAGAACGAGGATGTTATCGTCGAGCGCATCCGTGAAGCCGCAAAGTACGTGCCGCTCGAGAACCTGTATCTGTCGCCTCAGTGCGGCTTTGCCAGCTGCGAGATTGGCAACAAGCTGACCGAGGACGAGCAATGGGCAAAGATCGCGCTGGTCAAGCGCATTGCCGAGCGCGTTTGGAAATAGCGCTAGTGTTTGCAGGTGGCGGCGCGTGCGAGACATGGCGTATCGCGTACAATGGTTCGGATTGTATCGTTCGGGCAGGTTATCCGATATGCCCGATCGCCCTTCCATTCGAAAGGACATCCATGTCCCAATCCTCGACGCCCGCCGTCACCGATGCCATCTACGATGCATCGTCGCTTGGCCGCCCGCGCATGTTCCTGCTCGGTCTGCAGCACCTGTTTGCCATGTTTGGCGCCACCGTGCTGGTGCCCGTGCTCACCGGTCTCTCGGTTTCGGCGACGCTTTTGTTTGCCGGCTTGGGCACGCTGCTGTTCCACTTCTTGTCGCGCGGTAACGTGCCGGCATTTTTGGGCTCATCGTTTGCCTTTATCGCAGGCTATGCCGCAATCGCGCCCAACGGCGAGGCCGAGCTATTGCCCTACGCCTGCCTGGGCGTAGCCTGCGCCGGTCTACTCTATCCGGTGCTGGCGGCCCTGTTCCGCGCCTTTGGTGCCAAGCGCGTCATGCGCTTCTTCCCGCCGGTGGTGACGGGCCCTATCGTCATTTCCATCGGTCTGATCCTGGCAAGCTCCGCTATTGCTAACTGCCAGACCAATTGGCTCGTCGCCGTTATCGCCGTGGCAGTGATCGTCATCTGCAACATCTGGGGCCGCGGCATGGTCAAGATCGTGCCGATCCTGCTGGGCGTTGCGGTGAGCTATGCCGTTGCGACTGCGCTGGGCGAGGTCGACTTTACTGGCGTCGCAGCCGCTCCCTGGGTTGGTTTGCCCGTCGAGTGGGACAACACCGTCTTTGCGCTCTTTGGCCCGCAGTTCGATAGCGGCCTTGCCACGACGGCTATCATCACCATCATGCCGTTGGCCTTTGCAACCATGATCGAGCATATCGGTGATATCTCCGCTATTGGCTCCACCTGTGAGCGCAACTACATTGCCGATCCCGGCTTGCATCGCACACTGCTCGGCGATGGACTCGCCACGATTCTGGCTTCGCTCTTTGGCGCTCCGGCCAACACCACGTATGGCGAGAACACCGGCGTGCTTGCCCTGACGCGTGTGTTTGACCCGCGCGTGATTCGCATTGCCGCGTGCTGCGCTATCGTGCTTTCGTTCTGCCCCAAGTTCGCTGCCGTGATTGCCGCCATGCCGGCGTGTGTAATCGGCGGCGTGTCGCTTGTGCTCTATGGCATGATCAGCGCCGTGGGTGTTCGCAACCTCATCGAGAACCAGGTCGATTTCCAGAACAACCGCAACGTGCTGGTGGCCGCTCTGGTGCTCGTGCTTTCACTCGGCATTGCGTACAGCACCGCCGGTGCCATCGTGCTGGAGCTGGGCGGCGTGACGATTTCGCTTTCCGGCCTTGCCGTGGGCTCGCTGGTGGGCATCGTGCTCAACGCCATTCTGCCGGGTAACGACTTTGAGTTTGATGTCTCGGAACTCGAAGAGGCTGCTGAGTAGCAGCTGCGTTCAGCTAAAACAAGATATGGTGCCCATGCGTATATGCGCGTGGGCACCATTTTTAATGCGTCAGTATCCAGTGGATGCCGCGGGCCATGCGTAAGTCGGTTTGGGCAAAGTGATTGCCGGGGTTGAGCTCCAGCGTTGTTGGAATGCCGCGCTCGACGAGCAACGCTTCCATCGCGCGTGTGTCGTCGAGTACATGCCGCATCATGCGGTTGGGCGTCTTGGTTTCCTTTTTGCCGAGTGACAGGTAGACGGCTTGCGGGCTGCCGGCAAAAGGGGCCGTGCTGGCACGGTCGACAAAGTCGGGAAACCATAGCGACCCCGATGCGCTCGCGGCGCGGTCAAAGGCGTCGGTTTGCCAGAGGGACCAGAGTGCGAAGAGGCCCGCGAGCGAGTAACCGGCAATGCCGCGCCAGGTGGGCGGCTGAGGAAGCGACGATTCGACCTGGGGGATTATCTGATTCAGCAGCTCATCAAGAAAATCGGCAGCTTGGCCGCCGAAAGGCTCGGCATCGCGTACGGTCCCGTCGCATGCCCAGGGGCTCAGCTCGCGATTCCAATCGAGCCCGCCAATGGTGACGAGGGCGAATGGCGGACAGTCGAGCTCTCGGCAACACTTATAAACCTCGCTGCCGTCGCCCACGACCACAGGAAGGTAGATGACAGGCGCGCTTTCCGTATGATTCGAATAAACGGTTATCTGCTTTTGATGCGCTTCCATGACGGGCTTCTCTCAGTGTTGTGATATCGGCAGCCCCAATTGTCGCACGCCAGCGTATGCCGGTTGGGCTAGACCAAAGACAATCTCGTGCATCCCCTGCGGACTCATATGGAAAACGCCACCGCCGGAGGGGAGCTCGGCGGTGGCGTTGTTAAACGGTGCTGGGGCTCGGGGCCTTCGCGGGAGCTGCCATGTGCGCAGAGGCGTCTAAGAACGCTTACGGCTCGCCATGGTGCCTGCGGCGATAGCGGCTGTTCCCGCAAGGACGGTTGCCACGATGGCCGCACCCGAGGTGTCGCCGGTTGCCGCGAGCACGCCGGTAGTCTTGGCTTTCGTGGTTGAAGCCGCAACGGCCTTGGTCGGCTTTGAGCCCTCAGGCTTGGGGTTCTGTTTGGACTCCGCGGGCTTGCTTTCTGCGGGCTTGGTCTCGTCGGGCTTGGGGTCTTCCGGCTTGGCTACCTCGGGAGGTGCGATGGTCGTACTTTTGGCGACTGCTTTGATATAGAGGGAGTCGACCGTGGCGTCGCCCGTGCCGATGGCCTGGCCTGCCTCGTAGATGCCGTCACGGAGCTTGCGATAGTCAATGACCTTGCCGCCTTCGGGCGTCTGGATGGCGGCGTTCTCAATCTTGATGGTGCCGATTGTCTTGCCGTCAGCGCTCATGGCACGGGCAAAGATTGCCGCTGCATCTCCTTCGGCCGTTACCTTGCTGCGGATGATCGAGATGACTGCGGGTGTGACGCCCTCGCTGGTCTGGGCGATGATGCCGATGTTCTCGCCTTGGGGTTCGCGCCTCGTCTCGCCATCTTGGTTTTCGCTGTAGGGGATGGGGCCGTCGCCGTTCTCGACATAGCGGGCTATGGCCTTGACAACGGAGTCGCTGATGTAGATGTGGCCGCCCTTCTCGTTGGGTCGATCGTTTCTGGTGGAGAATGCAGCCGAAACCTCGCCTTCCGCAAACGCGTCCACGGTGGAGCCGTTCTTGATGACGATGTCGTCCCCGTCAGTGATGAGGGCGATGGCCTGGCCGCCGCTCGCGCTGGTACGGACCGTCACGGTCGCGTGACCGAGCGTAACGCCCTTGTGGGCATAGACGCCATATTCAACACCGCTTGCGTCAAGGGAGGCGTTCGTGACCGCGAGACTGCCCTCAGTGTCGACGGCAAGATATCCCTCGGCGTTTGCCTTGACCTGGCTGCCGTCCGAGATGTTGATATTGCCGCCGCTCCAAAGGGCCTCACCATCGGCTGAGCTTGCCTCGACCGTCCCGTCACCCTTGATGGTGAGGTTCTTGTCGGCTCCAATACCCTTGTCCTTGGTAGCCCTGGCGGTGACGGCTCCGCTGTCGTCAATCGTGATATTGCCGTTTGCCCTGATGCCATCCGATGCACCCGTGGCGTTGACGTTGCCCGAACCTTTGATAGCGAGATCACCTCCGGCATTGATGGCATCAAACCCAGTGCTCGTGGCGTTGACGGATCCGGCTCCGTCGATGTTGATATTACCCGTGGAGAGGATAGCGTCCTCAGTAGATGTCACGCTAAGCGTGCCGCCCTCGTCGCCTTGGATATTGAGCTCGGCATTCTCGTTAGTGCCATGAGAAACGTTGATGCTTTCGATCCATTCGGCAGTGACGATGTTGGTTCCCGAGTAATTCACGTTGAGCTTGCCTGCGGCCTGGATCTCGCCGCCGTTATAGTTGTTGAGCTTCAAGTCGTCGGCGCCGTCCCACGACCAGGTACCGGCCTCGTCGCTCGCCGCGGTGTTGTACTTGTTGCCGCCGACCTTGACCCATTCCGCTGCGAGCGAGACGCTCGGCATGAGCAGCGAGCTCACCGTGAGCGCGCACACGGCGCCCGCGACGATGCGGCGCGTCACGCGGCGCCAGCTGCCGTGCGCGAGTCCTATGCGACGGCGAACGTCGGGTTCGGCAACATGGGTTCCGGCGGTAGTGTCATTGCGTTTGGGGGTCGTGAACAAGGCTGCCATGGTTGCTCCCGTTCTCATAGGGCCTATACGACTAGATTCAGCGTATCTGCTGGATGTTGCCGGCGGTAGTGCCGTTTGGAGGGCAAAATGGCCAAAATGAGGGAGAAATAGGCCGCACGCCGGCGCAGGGACCGGCGCTAAAAGAAAAGCGCGGGGCCGCATGGCGACTCCGCGCTTTATTGTTCAGCTTTTACAGCCTTGCCCTTACGCTACGAAGAAGTAGACGAGGAAGGCAAGGGCCGCGATCCACCCGTCCCGTGCGAAAAAGTGTTTACGAGCGCTTGCGGCTCACCACGGCGCCCGCGGCGATGGCGGCTGTTCCTGCAAGGGCGGCTGCCACGATGGCTGCGTTCGAGGCGTCGCCGGTTGCCGCGAGCTTGCCGGTGGTCTTGGCTCCCGTGGCTGCAACTGCAACGGTCTTGGTCGTCTTCGTGCCCTCGGACTTGGAACCCTCGGGCTTGGTCTCGCCGGGCTTTTCCTCGGGTTTGATCTCCTCGGGAGGCACGATGACCGTACTCTTGGCGATAGCGGCGCTATAGGGGGAGTCGATTGTGGCGTCGCCCGTGCCGATGGTTTGACCTGCCTCGTAGGAGATGCTGGGGCCGTACTCTTCCTCGTTGTAATAGTTAATGATCTTGCCGCCTGCGGGCGTCTGGATGGGAGCGCCTTCGATCTTGATGGTGCCGATCGCCTTGCCATCCTCGCTTATGGCAAGCGCGAAGATTGCCGCCGTGTCTCCCTCGGCCGTGAGCTTGCTGCGGACGATCGAGATACTCGCGGGCGCGATGCCCTCGTAGGTCTGGGCGAAGATACCGATGTTCAGACCCCTAGGCTCAGGGATGACCACGCCGCTTTGGTCGTTGCTGTAGTGATCGGGGCCATCGCCACCGGTCTCGACATAGCGGGCTATAGCCTTAACAACGGAGTCGCTGATGTAGATGTGGCCGCCAGCGACGTTTGGCTGGTGGTTTCTGGTAGAGATTGCAACCGAGAATTTGCCTTCCGCGAACGTGTCCACGATGGAACCATTCTTGATGACGATGTCGTCCCCGTCAGTGATGAGGGCGATGGCCTGGCCGCCGCTCGCGCTGGTACGGACCGTCACGGTCGCGTGATCGAGCGTAACGCCCTTGTAGGCATAGACACCATATTCAACACCGCTTGCGTCAAGGGAGGCGTTCGTGACCGCGAGACTGCCCTCAGTGTCGACGGCAAGATCTCCCTCGGAGTTCGCCTTGACCTGGCTGCCGCCCGAGATGTTGATGCCGTCTTTAGCCCAAATCGCCGCTTCTTCTATCGAGCTTGCTTCTGCCTTGCCACCGCCTTTGATGATCAGGTCACTGCCCGCGGCGATGCCGTAACCTTCGCTTCCTTTAGCGATCACCGTGCCAGAGGAATCGATGGTGGTCTTGCCCTTGGATTGGATACCTTCGGTACCGCCCGTTGCATTCACGGTGCCCGAGCCCGTGATAGAGAGGTCGCCCTTTGCCTCAATTCCGTCGGAAGTAGTGCTCGTGGTGTTCACAGCGCCTGGGCCAGAAATGGAGAGGTCGCCTGTGGATTTAATTGCATCGGCCTCGGCTGTCACATTGAGCTCATCCGTGCTATTCGAGCTCGTTATGTTCAACTCCGCTTTCTGGTTAGTGCCATCCTGCGCTTTGATGGCGGCTCCGGTGTAATCGGGCTCGGTTTTCACGGTGTTCTTGCCCTCGTACGCAATGTTGAGCTTGCCTGCAGCATTGATCGCACCGCCGTCATAGCCGTTGAGCTTCATGTCGTCGGCGCCGTCCCAGGTCCAGGTGCCGGCGGCGTCTCCCGCGGGCCCCGCGGCCGCTTCGTGGCGGACGCCGCCGACGTCCACCCACTCGGCCGCGAGCGAGACGCTCGGCATGAGCAGCGAGCTCACCGTGAGCGCGCATACGGCGCCCACGACGATGCGGCGTGTCACGCGGCGCCAGCTGCCGTGTGCGAGCAGCGTGCGACGGCGCACGTCGGGCTCGACAAAATGGGCTCCAGAGGTTTTGTCATTGCGCTTGGGGGTCGTGAACAAGGCGGCCATGGTTACTCCCATCCTCATAGGGCCTATGCGATTAAGCCCAGCATATCTGCAGGATGTAGCCGGCGGTAGTGCCGTTTGGAGGGCAAAATGTCCAAAATTTGGGAAGCAATATATCGCGCGCCCGTGCTCTGCCCGTCTTTAAAAGAAAAGCGCGGAGCCGCTCGTTGCGACTTCGCGCTTTGGTGTTCTGCTTTGGCAGCTTTGCCGCTACGCTACAAAGAAGTAGACGAGGAAGGCGAGGGCTGCGATCCACATGAGCGGCTTGATCTTGGAGGCCTCGCCCTTAAAGAGCGCGACGATCACGTAGGCGATAAAGCCCAGGCCAATGCCGGCAGAGATGGAGTAGGTGAAGGGAACGCCGGCGACAATCATGAACGCTGGGAAACCCTGCGACACGTCGGACCAGTCGATCTCGGAGGCCTCGCTCATCATGAGGTAACCGACGTAGACCAGGGCACCGCAGGTGGCGGCGCTGGAAACGATGGTGACGATGGGGGAGAAGAACGCGGCGAGAATGAACAGCACGCCGGTGGTGACGGAGGTGAGGCCCGTGCGGCCACCGTCGGCGGCGCCGGAAGTGGACTCGACGAAGGTGGTGATGGAGGAGACGCCCATAAAGCCACCGGCAGCAGCGGCCACGGAGTCGACGACCAGGATGGGACGGATGTCCTCGACATTGCCGTCCTCGGTCAAGAACTCGCCCTGCTTGGCGACGGCCATCGCGGTGCCCATGGTGTCGAAGAAGTCACTCATGAGCAGCGAGAAGGCAACGACGAGCAGCATCGGGTCGGTCAGAACCTTCACGATGGCCATGTTGCCATCGGCGGTGCTGGCAAACGGGGCGCCAAAGGTCGAGAAGTCGAGCGGTGCGATGAGGCCCTCGGGGGCGTGGGTGACGCCCAACGGGATGCCGGCGATAACGGCGACGATGATGCCGATGAGCAGCGAGCCCGGCACGTTGCGGGAAGCCAGGGCAACCGTCACGACGATGGAGATGATGCCGACGATAAAGGTGGGGGAGGCGATGTCGCCCAGGCCGACGAGCGTACCGGCGCCAGCGGTGATGATGCCGGCGTCGCACAGGCCGATCATGGCGATAAACAGGCCCAAGCCAACCGAGATGGCGTGGCGCAGGACCACGGGGATGGCGTCCATGATGGCCTCGCGCAGGCCGCACAGGACGAGCAGCAAGATGACGATACCCTCGAGGAAGATAACGCTCATGGCCACGTGCCAGTCACCGCCGCACATGGTGGTGGCGATGCCCGCGATCATGGCGTTGATGCCCAGGCCCGAAGCGCAGGCGAGCGGGCGGTTGGCGAAGATGCCCATGCAGATGGTCATGATGCCGGCGCCCAGGCAAGTGGCGCAGGCGAGCGCTCCCGCATTGATGCCGGCGCCCGAGAGCACCGCGGGATTGACGGCAATGATGTAGGCCATTGCCAGGAACGTTGTCAGTCCAGCGCGAAGTTCGGTCCCGATTGTGGACTTGCGCTCGCTGACGTGAAAAAGTTCGTCCATGCATACCCTTTCCTTGTTCGGCCCCGAGTTTAGGCCGATTGACACGAACTCACTCACTATATCGCCTTTACAACCTTGCTGTTCCTCACATGTTGATGTTCGGCGCTTTGTAGCGGACGGGCGGTATTTTCCGTATGAAAATGTGTGGGTACCGTATACTTAAGCAGTTACAACGACCCCTATGGAGGAACGTATGATTAAAGAGCTCTGCCACGACGAGGCTATTCTGTCCCAGCGTTGCGAGGTCGCGACCGTCGAGGACGAGTCGGTGGCACAGGACCTGATCGATACCATCAAGTCGCTCGACGATGCCGGCTGCCTTGCCGCCAACCAGATTGGCGTCACCAAGAAGGTCTGCGTCTACCTGGACGATGCCGGCGAGCCCCATGTGCTCTACAACCCCCGTCTGGTGTTTGGTCTGGGCGCCAGCAAGATGGAGGAGAGCTGCCTGACGCACGAGGAGGTCACCAAGTCCACGCGCTACATCAAGTGCAAGGTTGCCTTTGACCAAATCGTCGACGGCAAGATGCGCGAGCGCAAGCAGGACTTTGTGGGCTTCGAGGCACAGATGGTCCAGCATATGATCGACCACTGCCTCGGCAAGTTGGTCTAAGGGGGTCAAAGTGCCGCATCTTGCCGCTCAATCGTCGCTCGCGTACCTTAAGTACGCCTCGCTCCTCTTTCGTGGCAATCTGCGGCACTTTGACCCCTTAGACGACCTGCGGGGTTAACTTGGTTCAGTTTATCCTGCTTGAATAGCCCGGGTATGACGTTGTTGTCATGTCCGGGCTTTTGTGTTTAGCGCCTTTTTGTTTGGTGACAATAAGCTTAGCAAGAACGTAAGGCTAGGAGGCGCTATGTGCACGAGTATTCGATTTACCGATGATTCCGGCCACATGTATCTGGGACGCAACCTCGACTGGAGCTTTGACTACGGCCAACAGGTTCGCGTGATGCCGCGCGGGTTTCACATTCCATATTCGTTTATCGACGACGCGACAGCGGCACACGCGGTGATCGGTATGTGCATCGATTACAAGAACTACCCTATGTTCTTCGACTGCGGCAACGATGCGGGGCTCGCCGTGGCGGGTCTCAATTTCCCGGGTTATGCCGAGTATGCCGAGGGCCCTGTCGACGGCAAGACCAATATCGCGGCCTATGAGTTTCCCCTGTGGGTGGCAGCGACGTTCTCGACGGTCGACGAGGTCGAGGCTGCGCTGCGCGATACGGTGATTGTCGCCAAATCTGCAGGAGAGGGGCTGGGCGTGTCGCTGCTCCATTGGATTATCGGCGACAGCCAGCGTAGCATCGTGGTCGAGATGATGGCTGACGGCCTGCATGTATACGACGATCCGGTCGACACCCTTGCCAACCAGCCGACCTTCCCGTGGCACATGGAAAACCTGCGCACCTATATCACGGCCACAAGCGATTTTCCGCAGACGGCGACATGGCGTGGCGCCGAGCTCAAGCCCTATGGCGCGGGTGCCGGCATGCGCGGTATTCCGGGTGACTGCTATTCGCCGAGCCGTTTTGTAAAGGCGGCGTACCTCAATGCCAATTACCCGCAAAAGGAGAGCGAAACCGAAAACGTCGTCCGCATGTTCCGTTCGCTCGAGGGCGTGGTGATGATCGAGGGAGCGTCCAGGATGGGCGATGGCAAGTTCGAGAAGACTATCTATACCGGATGCTTTAGCGCGCGCACGGGCAATTATTACTACGCGATGTATGGGGATCCGTCGATTCGCTACGTGAGCCTGATGGATGCCGAGGGCGCGAGCCCCGATAGGCTCGTGGTTCCCGAGCCGCGTCGTTCGTAGCCGTTAGCTTTACTGCAATGCAAAGCGGCCCTGCGTCTCTCGTGAGGCGCAGGGCCGCTTGGTAGATCAGAAGTTGAAGGCAAACATGATGCCGATGACTTTGTCAAGATATATTAAACAAACGGTAGTTTCAATTCATCTTTGGAATAATAGCCGTTCAAGAGCGAATCGATTGGCTCATTTAGATTATATAAAATTCCTTTAGTTTTACTTCCGAGCGGCGCGCCGGGCATCTGGCATCAACGGATTCCCTGTTTTGGCGCTTCGAAGGCACGGACTCCGTTTCGTTAATTTCTGATTAGAAATGCTGAAAATCCAGTCAGAAGCGGGCTGGGGAACGGGGCAATAAAAATGGCTTTCGAAATGAGTCGGCGAAGCTTTTTAACGGCCGGTGGGGCCACAATGCTGGCGGGCACCGCCTCTATGCTTGTTGGCTGCGCGTCTGGAAGCGAAAGCGGCGCGGGAAGCGTGGCTGCCGGCAAGGATGATGCACTGAAGGTTGATAGCGACGGCAAATCGGGTGGCACGGATAGCGACGTTAGCGAATTCTACGAGCACGTCATCTCTGTTTCTGCACTTGCGAAAACATATGCAATCGGAGAGAAGATTGTCGGCGTGGCGATTGAATACGACGTGGATGTCGATGCGTCTTCGGTTGATCCCGGACATGGCGGCATCGGTCAACAGGCTCAGGAAAAGGGGTTGGGATCTTTCTCGGTTTTGGGACGCTCGATTGTCACTGCCTATGTAAACGACAAAGCCGAGCTGAGTGATGAAGGGGGCAAAAGCAAGGGAACGTACGTCATCGTCGAGCTCGATCCAGCAGATGCGGGCGCACAGACGTTGATGTTTCAGATGACGCGTGGGTGCGTAGGCTCAAACGGTCCCGTATCCCTTGATAGCGGTTGCGTCAAAATCGCCCAAATAAAGGATCTCAAGGATTCTACAGGTAAAAAGCTTACAGGCGACGAGACATCCTCCCGATATCTCGTGGCTTCGACTGTTCTCAACTCCGAGGCAGACAAGTTTGTTGCAGGGACCTACGATGACCCCAAAACTGGATTCCATGCTTCGTTTGCCTTGGCACAGCCTGATGACTACGACAAGGCAAAGAAATACCCCATCACGCTCTTCCTGCCGGATGCGGGGGTAACCACCTGTGATGTGATGGTGAATCTTCGTCAAGGTCTGGGAGCCCTTGCCTGGGCTGATGGGTCACAATTTGTGCTGACGATCGCTGGAACTTGTTGCGATATCGAGACTTGCCTGCATGTAATCGAGGACTTGATCGACCAGGGTTACTCAATCGATCCGGATCGCATTTACGGGACGGGCGAATCTGCCGGGTGCATGGCCCTCATCGAATATGCCTCCAAGCATCCCGATGACAATTCCTTTGCAGCGCTTATGCTCGTTGCCGGGCAAGGCAACATGACTCCGATTGCCAAGACGCCCATGGTGATATTCGTTTCTGAAGACGATTCCAATTCCTATGGCGGCATGACGGATCCCGAGAAGGGTGTCGCGAGTATCGGAATTCCTTATGTTGAGAAGCAGCTGAATTGCGCCTATAACTATGACGGCGAAGGACATACGAGTGGCCTGTGGGTTGATTACGACGCAACGGGAGAGAAAAACCCTTCGGGTAACCAGGAAGGAGCCAAGGCGGCTAGCAGCCAGAAGACGCTCGATGAGCTTATGGTCGAGCTCTCGGATGTCTGCTCCTCGGCCTGTAAACAAGCGGTGACCGATGGGGCGCATGTCGTTTTCCTTCATGTAGAGAAGGGAACTCTCGATAGCACCGACAAGACGGTCCAGGGTGGAAACACTCATAACTTTACCTGGCAATACGCTTATGCGATCCCCGAACTCATCGAGTGGGTGAGAGACCAGTCTCTATAGCCTGCTTCTTTTTCGATGGCATTTCAATGTGGGCTAGGGTTATATGACCGATTGGGGCCAGGCGGTTGTCTAGCCCCGGAAATGCCGAATAGCAGTCTACGATTACGCCCAGGTAAAGCCTCAAAGGTGTTTTACCTGGCCAAAACGTAGACAAAAGCGGCCCTGCGTCTCTCGTGAGGCGCAGGGCCGCTGTCGTTGATTTATGGCGCCGCTAGAAGTTGGCGTTGTTGAGTTGTTCGTTCTCGAGGCCGTCGAGCTGTTGCTGTTCGGGCGTATCGGCGACGCTCTCGAGCAACTCGGTGGGATCGACGTTCATGTCCTTACCGGCTTCGTTGCCGTTGACCAAGTCGTCCGAGAAGATGTCGACTTCCATTTCCTCGGCCTCTTCGATCTGAACCTCGAGCGGCACCTGGGTGCGCACGAGCTTAACGGCCGGGCGCATGCGGGCAAACAGCGGTACGTACTCAATGATGATGGCCGAGTTCTCGAGACCGTACCAGCGTGCCGGGCTTCCGCAGGCGCGGCGGACGGCGTACTTGATGGCCATCACGCGGTGGTCATTGCGGTTGATGTCCGTTTCGGGGGCAAGCATCTTGCGCAGCATGCAAAAGCGGAAGTCACCTACGTTGCCGCGCGTCTCGTAGATGGAGTAGGTGTGATGTTGCGGCGGCAGCTCGCCCGATGCCATCAAGTCGCCGACGATCTGACGCAGATAGGCGTTGATGCGCTGGTTGACCTTAAAGCCCAGGTCCAAGCGCACGCGGAACAAAAAGTCCGTGCCAAAGGTCTCGACGGAATACTCGTGCGTATAGGGCTCATCGGTAACGTGCACGTTGATGAACCAATATGCCTTGGCGCGCTTGGGGTGCTTGTCCAGGATGGAATAGAGCACGTCGCGGTCGAGTGTGAGCGGATCGGGGCTGTTGGTGAGGAACACCAGATTGTCGGCGAGCACGGGGTAGGTCTCGTCGTTGCGCAGGCGGTTGAGCTGATCGATGTACTTGGAGACGGGCAGCAGGATCGTCTGCGTGCGCTCGATGGCGGTGCCGCGGCGCCACACATACATAAGGCCAAACAGCAGCGCGGCCAGGAAGATCATGACGTAGCCGCCGTCAAAGAACATGGTGAGGCACGAGGCGAAGAAGCACAGCTCAATGGCACCAAAGAGCAGGGCGAAGACGCAGGCACCCAGCCTGTGCTTGAGGATGCCGGCGATGTAGCTCGTCAAAAGCGTCGTGGTCATGAGCATGGTCACGGTAATGGCGAGGCCGTAGGCGCTCTCCATGCGCTCGGAGTTTTGGAACAGCAGCACGATGAAGATGCAGCCGACCCACATGATGTTGTTGACGAGCGGAATATAGAGCTGCCCCTTGGTGTCGCTGGGGTAGTGGATGCGCAGATGCGGCATAAGGTTGAGACGCGTTGCCTCGGATACCAGCGAGAACGAGCCGGTGATGAGCGCCTGCGAGGCAATGATGGCCGCCACGGCCGAAAGCACGATGGCAAAGGGGCGAAGGGGCTCGGGAAGCATCATATAGAACGGGTTGACGATATCCATCGCGAGCATCTGGGGATTGGAATTGTTGGCGAGCAGCCAAGCGCCCTGACCCAGATAGTTAAGGATGAGGGCCGCCTTTACGAACGGCCAGGATGCGTAAATGTTAGCCTTGCCCACGTGACCCATGTCCGAATAGAGCGCCTCGGCGCCGGTCGTCGACAGGAAGACGAAGCCGAGCACCATAATACCCGAGTGGTTGATGGGCGAGAACAGGAACATGATGCCACGGATGGGGTTGAGCGCGCGCAGGATGGACAAGTTGCCGAGCATGTTGAACAGGCCGGCGCCAGCCAAGAACAGGAACCACAGCGTCATAAGCGGGCCGAACAGCTTGCCGATTGACGAGGTGCCGGCGCGCTGCATGGCAAACAGGCCGCAGATAATGATGATGGTGATGATGATTACGTTGGTCTGGCCGTCACCCAAAAGCGCATGGCCCCACTCGATAGTGCGCAAGCCCTCGATGGCCGTGGTAACCGTGACGGCGGGGGTGAGGATGCCGTCAGCGAGCAGCGCCGCGCCGCCGATCATGGCGGGGAGAATCAGCCATGGCGCCACCTTGCGCACGAGACTGAACAGGGCGAAGATGCCGCCTTCGTTGTGGTTGTCGGCCTTCATGGCGATTACCACGTACTTGACCGTGGTCACGAGCGTCATGGTCCAGATGACGAGCGAAAGCGCGCCCAGGATCATGTCCTCGCTGACGGTACCGATGCCGCCGTTGTTGGCGACGATTGATTTCATGGTGTACATGGGGCTCGTGCCGATGTCGCCATAGACGACGCCGAGCGTTACGAGCAGCATGCCAGCGGAGAGGGGGATGGCTCCGTGCCCGCCTTGACCACGCTGGTCTTGGGGGCTTGCCTCCGGTTTGTTGTGTGCCACGTGGACTCCCTTTGACATCCGGTTATCTGTCTAGGACAGATAATCTTTATGCCGTCTTTATACATACAAGAGCAGTTTGGCACATCAGGTTATTTTAGACAATAATCCTCAGCTGGGGATTATTTATGTACGTAGGTAGCATTTCAAAACAGGGGCTTTTAAGCACGTGCTGTCTGGGCTATGCCAGCCTTGGCGCTTGCGCGCTTGCCGGCGAGTTCGCAAAAAATCGCGCCGCCGATGATAAGCGCGGCGCCCATCAGGCGGACCGGTGTTATGGTTTCGCCCAAAAGGACGGCCGAGAACACGACGGCCGAAAGCGGCTCGAGGTAGCCGACGACGGCGACGGTCTGCACGGGCAGTTTGGCGACGGCACTAAAGTAGAGCAGGCAGCCGATGCCGGTGTTGACGACGCCGAGCATGACGACGGCGCGCCAATCAATACTGGCGGCGACGCCGGCGGGCAGGAATGAGGGAGCACCCTGCGTGATGAGCGTGAGGACCAGCGCGGTCACAAAGGCGGCGCTCACCTGGAGCGTGGAGTTCTCGAGGCCTTCGATGTGTGGCGCGCCCTTGCTGGCGATGACCATCAATGCGTAGCAGAAGGCCGAGACGATGCCGCAAGCGATACCCGCAATGGGCATATTGCCGCCCAGACCTTGTGCCGCGATGAGGAAGGCGCCGCAGGCGACGGCGATAAACCCGGCGATTTTGCCGCCGGTCAGTTTTTCGCCAAAGATGAGTGGGGAGAGCGCCATAACGATGATGGGGCCGCAGTAGTACAGCAGCGAGGATACGCCGACGCCGATCGTCTGGTAGGCGCGGAACAGAAAAATCCAGCTGGTGCCCAGCGCGGCTCCCGAGAGGAGGAGGGCCGCGGCTTCGCGGGGGCGAGATGGCGCCTGCAACTTATGGCGTTGGGTGATGGCGAGGATGGTGACAAGCGAGAGTGCGCCCAAAAACGTGCGCAGTAGCACGATATCGGAGCTCGGCAGCGCGATGGCGGCGGCGATGATGCCGTTGGAGCCAAACAATAGCAATGCTGCTAAGTACGTAAACAGTCCGTTGTTCATGCGCTGACATCCCCTCTATATCTGAGCATGTTCACTATGGGTGAACTGGCTCTAGAAGAAAAGCGAATATAATGCATGGAGAACATGACAAAAACTCATGCAAAGGTGGAAGGGTGCCGTGGAAACGAATATTCAAAAGATGCAGGTGCTGCTGGAGACGGTGCGCGCCGGAAGCTTTACGCGTGCTGCCGAGCGCCTGAGCTATTCGCAGTCGGGCGTGAGCCGTATGGTGGCCGATCTTGAGGCCGACTGGGGTTTTAAGGTGCTCGACCGCAGTCGCGAGGGCGTGGCTCTTTCTGCCGACGGGCGGCAGGTCATGCCGGCTGTCGAGGCGCTCTGCGAGGAATTCACTCGCTTGCAGCGACGGGTGGATGAGATGCGTGGACTCATGCGCGGCAAAATCTGCATCGGTACGTTTTCGAGTGTGGCGACCCACGTGCTGCCGCCGGTGATTGCGCGCTTTCGCGCCGATCATCCGGACGTCGATTATGAGTTGCTGATGGGCGATTACTCAGAGATTGAACAATGGGTGGCGGAAGGTCGCTGCGACCTGGGCTTTATTCCGCGCGAGCCACGCGGCGCCGGCATGGCGTCGCGACCGTTGGTGCAAGACGAGCTGATGGCCGTGGTGCCAGCGGACTCCTCGCTTGCCACCGCGGAGGTCGTTTCCCTTGCCGATTTGGCCAACGAGCAGTTTATCCTGCTGGAACGCGGTAGCGACGACGAGATTACGCCGCTGTTTCGCCGCGCGGGCCTGGCGGTGCGCTCTAAGCTGTCGACCTGGGATGACTATGCGATTATGGCTATGGTCGAGGACGGCCTGGGCGTTAGCATTCTTCCCGCGCTCATCTTGCGTCGCTGTCAGTTCGATGTTGCCGTGCGTCCGCTCGAGGGACATCCTCATCGGCAGATCAATGCGATATATCGAACGGCCGATGTTTCGCTTGCCGCCGCCCGTTTCCTCGAATACCTCTAAACGTGTGCGCGTCATTGCCCACTTTGGGCAAATCTCAGAGTCTGGTGCATTTTCTTATGAAATTGAACTTTCGAATGAGGTGCCGCGTTATACTGCTGCCTAAATTGAACCTTGGTTCAATTCGTATTCTATAAATTGAACTTTGCCAGCAAGGAGGTTCTAGTGGCCCAAGAGACGTTTAGCGATCGCCTGCGACAGACTATG
The DNA here is from genome assembly GCA_018382125.1 of Collinsella sp. Classification (GTDB taxonomy): domain Bacteria; phylum Actinomycetota; class Coriobacteriia; order Coriobacteriales; family Coriobacteriaceae; genus Collinsella. The sequence continues at coordinate 80,102 of JAGZQO010000002.1, read as the reverse complement.
TCCGATCGCGACGTTCGCCAGTCGGACGTAATCCGCGCATCGGAGATGCTCGGCAAAAAACTCGGCAAGAGTCAGATGAGCCAATATGTGAGCGGCAAGACGATCCCGCGGCGCGATGTGGCTGAGCTGCTCGCCCGTATTTTGGAGGTCGATGTTACCTGGCTGCTTGCCGGCGACGCCGATCAAGGCGAGGCATCATCACCCCGCAACGATTCCAAGCCCGAACCCCATCCCTCAGCTCAAATTGCAAGGAGCACCACCATGCGTACTTTTTCTAAATCCACCAAGCTCGATAACGTCCTGTATGACGTGCGCGGTCCCGTCGTCGACGAGGCTGCCCGTATGGAGGACGAGGGCGAGCGCATCCTCAAGCTCAATATCGGCAACCCGGCGCCCTTCGGTTTCCGCACGCCCGACGAGGTCATCAAGGACATGCGCCAGCAGCTGCCCGACTGCGAAGGCTATTCCAACTCGCGCGGCTTGTTCTCCGCGCGCAAGGCGATCATGCAGTATTCGCAGATCAAGGGCCTGCCCAACGTTCAGATGGAGCATATCTACACGGGCAACGGCGTGTCCGAGCTCATTCAGCTTTCGATGAACGCGCTGCTCGACAATGGCGACGAGATTCTGATCCCCAGCCCCGACTATCCGCTCTGGACGGCGTGCGCTACCCTTGCTGGCGGTCATCCCGTACATTATCTGTGCGATGAGCAGGCGGATTGGTATCCCGACCTGGAGGATATGGAGTCCAAGATTACGAGCGCGACCAAAGCCCTCGTCATCATCAACCCCAACAACCCCACGGGCTCTGTCTATCCGCGCGAGGTGCTCGAGGGCATCGTCGAGATTGCACGCAGGCATCAGCTGATGATCTTTGCCGATGAGATCTACGACCGCCTGTGCATGGACGGCTACGAGCACGTCTCGATTGCCTCGCTCGCCCCCGATCTGCCCTGTGTCACCTTTAGTGGCCTTTCCAAGTCGCACATGATTGCGGGCTATCGTATTGGCTGGATGGTGCTCTCGGGCAACCAGCGCTGCATGAGCGACTTCATCATGGGCATCAACATGCTTTCCAACATGCGCCTGTGCTCCAACGTGCCGGCTCAGTCGATCGTTCAGACGGCACTCGGTGGTCATCAGTCCGTTAACGATTACATCCGTCCCGGCGGCCGTGTCTACGAGCAGCGCAACTTTGTGTATGAGGCACTCAGCAAGATTGACGGCATCTCGGTAGTTAAGCCGCGTGCGGCGTTCTACATCTTCCCCAAGATGGATGTAAAGAAGTTCAACATCACCGATGACGAGCAGTTCGCCCTTGACCTGCTGCACGAGAAGAAGATCCTGATCACGCGTGGCGGCGGCTTCAACTGGGCTGAGCCCGACCACTTCCGTATCGTGTACCTGCCGCGCATGGAAGTGCTCAAAGAGTCGCTCGAAGACCTCGCCGACTTCTTCGATCATTACCGCCAGGCGTAACGGCAAAGGTAGCCTGTAATGAAACGGTCGGCCCGCAACGGATGCGGGCCGACCGTTTTCTGTCTAAGCCCGTGCTGTTAGCGCTTGTCTCGTTGAGCGGGCGAGGTTCGCGTGTGAGCGGTAAGTTCTATTCCAAAATGGAATACAGTGGGCTTAAGCTGGAATTGATGTCCGGGTACCTGCTTTTCTAGAATGTTTTCAACAAGATGAAAGGCGGTTCCAACCAATGATTATCGATGCAAATTCCTACTGGTTCGACGAGCACATCTTTCATGACGAGACGCTCTGCGAACAGTTTTTGGCCGAGGTACCCCGCGCCTATGACACCGAAGGCTATCTGACCATGAATTCCGCCGGCAAACGACAGATCGTGATCGAGATGCCCGCCGGTTCTCCGGGTCTTAACTACATTGAGGGCGACTACACCCTCGAGAAGCGCTTGGCCGATATGGATGAGGCGGGGGTCGACAAGGCGATCCTCAAGCTCCCCGGCTGCCACGAGTGGATGTCGCTCGAGATGTGCCGGCGTTTCAACGACGGTATGGCTGCTGACGCGAAGGCGTCAAATGGCCGTCTGATTCCGCTTGTCGCCGTGCCGCCCTTTGGCACCAAAGCGAATTTGGAGGAGCTCGACCGCAGGCTCGACGATGGTTTTGCGGGCGTGCAGCTCTGCGCTCACTACGGCAAGCGCTATCTCGACGACCAGGTCTTCTCGAGCTTTTTCGAGCACCTGAACGAACGCCATGTCACCGTTTACGTGCACCATGTTCCCGTGCCGGTCGAGAACGAGTCGCTTCTCGCGTACGACAACCTTCGCCGCTCTTATGGCCGCTGCGTCGACCAAACTACGGCGATCGGCCGAGAGATCTTTGGTGATTTCTTTGAGCGCTATCCCAATATCAAGATGGTCCACTCCATGCTCGGCGGCGCATACTTTGCGTTCAAGGAGATGCTGCTGCCTCATGGTCCCAAGCGCCCTGATGCTTCTGGCCGTTTTCAGGTCGATACCGAGACCGTTTCCAGGCACCTCGAGAACAACATCTATTTCGACATGTCCCATGCCCAGCCTTGGGGCAAGACACTCCTCGCCTGCGCGGTTGACGTGCTGGGTGCAGACCATATTGTTTTTGGCACGAGCTATCCCGTCAAACGCGAGTGGCTCACCGAGGGTGTCGCCTGCGTTCGCGCTGCAAATCTGAGCGATACAGACAGCGACCTTGTGCTTGGCGGTACGGCGCAGCAACTGTACGGTGTCGAGTGAGCGGCAATCAGAGGGGAGTATCTGCCATGGGCGAAGGAGAGATGAGGGCTGGGGCCGCTCGTGTGGCCATCGATCTTGGGGACGTGTTGCCGTTCGACGGTTTCGACGAACTCCGTCATGAGGTCTTCGCCCGTGCCCTTATCATCGAGGGGACGGGGCGACGCGCCTGCGTCCTTTCGCTTGAGGTCACCTCGATCGCTCCGGCTCTACTCGCCGATCTGCGTGAGGTTGTTGAGGATGCCGCCAATTGCAGCGGTGCTTATTCTTGGGTGGTTCCTACCCACACGTTTTCCATGCCTCACGTCCGCACTTCCGGGCATCTTGCCGACGATGCTACCCGCAATTGCAACGAGCGCTATCGCGCAGCGCTCGTCGCTGCCGCCCGCACGGCTGTCGAGCGCGCTGTTGCGGGCATTCACTCTGCCACGCTCGCCACTGTGGAGGGCGAATGCCCCGTGAACGTTAATCGCGACATTGAGACGCCTGCCGGCTGGTGGTTGGGCTCGAATCCCAGGGGGTTTGCCGACCACACGATGCCCGTACTCGCCATAAGGGATGCCGGGGGCGAGTATGTTGCCGTGCTCGCGACGGCGGACGTTCAGTCCTCCGTGCTCGACGGGTCGCGCGACTCCGAGGGGAGGCGCATGGCGAGCGGAGACCTCTTTGGTTTTGCCGCCATGTCACTCGAGCGCGAGCTGGGCGGCGTTGCCCTGTTGCTGCCAGGCGCCGCGGGCGACCAAGGTCCGGCGGAGCGCGCCATGAACGTCATGTTCGATGCGGCCGGCGTTAAGCAGACGGTCGATGCCCATGAGGACGGATACCGCATGCTGCACCAGCAGGGGCAGGCCTTGGGCAATGCTTTGATCGAAGCCGCTCGCATGGCGCGTGAGGATGACGCTACCGGCATCGATGCCCGCACGGTCGACGTTCTCCTGCCCGCTCAGACACGCGCCGATTTTCACTCTTTGGCTCCGCACCGAACGTATGAGTTTCATGCCGCTGGCGAGCAGCGCACGAGGGTCTATCTGCTCCGGCTGGGAAACGTCGAGCTTGTCGGCGTACAACCCGAGGTCTCGAGTGCATTCGGCGCCACTGTGCGCGCCGCCCGGTCCGGCTCTGTGTTCTTTGCCACGCTCGTCAACGGCGGACAGAAGTACCTACCGGCTCCCGACGCGTACGAAAAAATCACCTATGAGGCTATGAACTCCGGTTTTGCCGCCGGATCCCATGAGCGCCTCGTCGAAATCATCATTGCCGCCTTGAATGCGGCGTGACACAGAAGGAGAACGTGCATGAACATTGGACACGCGCGCCGCAAAATTACCCCACAGGGCGACATCTACCTGATTGGCTACCGCAATCTTCCCAACCGTCTTGAACCTGCGACGGGCGTCCATGATGACGTCTTCGCCAACGCCATCCTCTTCCAGCAAGGCGAACGTGAAGTGTTTCTTTTTAATGCCGATGTCCTCGAGTTCGAGGAAAGCATGGCCGAGGAAGTCAAGACAATGCTCGCCGAGCGCTATGGAATCGACCGTGACTGCGTTTTGCTCTCGGCGACGCACGACCATACTTCAATCGTCGCTTACCACCGCAGCTGGTGGACGGGAAAATTCGACGAGAACTACTACCGCTGGTTCCTCGATACCATTTGCCAATGCTTTGAGGAGTGCCGCGCCAACGCACAGCCCGCGATTTGTCGCTTGGGCAAGCAGGTCATCACCGGTTTCTACGACAACCGCATCATCCCAGGTGAACTCGCCGACAATGAGGTCATTGTCGTATCGTTCTTCGATACCGAAGGCAAGCCATTTGCGGGCTTTGTGAACTGGGCGGTGCATTCCGCTTGCGTCGGACCCGACTGCACGGAGCTCACGAGCGAACTCGCCGGTCTTACCGGCAAAAAGCTCGCTCAGAGTCTTGGTTACTATCCGGCCATGGTCGTCGGTGCTGCTGGCGACTGTAGCGACCGCAATTTTCGCCAGGGACGCGGCATTCCCGAGGTCGAGCGCGTTTCGACCGGTCTTGCCGAGGCGATTTCCCAGATCAAGCTCGATCGCGAGGTCGTTCTCGACCGCATCGAGCCTCAGACGTTCTATCACACCGTTGCCCATGACGACTTTTCGCTCACGCTTAAGTGTGCCGTCATCAGTTTGGGCGGCCTGCATCTCTTTGTGTTCCCGAGTGAGCTCGGCAGCGACCTGGGTATTCGCATGAAGCGCGAATGCCCGGTCGAGGGAATAGTTTGCGGTTACACCAACGGCTATTTCGAGTATTTCCTTCCGGCACGCGAGTACGGCCTCTCCTTTGAGACCGAGCGTACTCAGATTCCCCAGGGCGAACCGGAACGTCTGTGTGACAAGTTCTGCCAGACGACGAGACTTCTCGGCGCAGCAGATTCGCGTCTGTAGACCTGATTGCGTGACATGGGCCAATGAGGCTCCCTGCCATGTGATCGGCATCTTCCATCTTCTCTGCCGTTTCCCATCCCGGGCGTACGTGCGTCCGCGGATTACAAAGGGGGAAGCGGGTTCCTTGCCCTCCCACGTCGACTACGGAGGCCTGAAATCGATGCTATACCCCGCTCAGAAAAAGGAGAATTCCATGAAATACCAGTAGCTTTGCGATGAAATCATCACAAAGGTCGGTGGTCGAGACAATGTGTTAGACGTGAGCCACTGCATTACGCGTCTCCGCTTCCACCTCAAGGATGAATCACTTGCCCAGACCAATGAACTTAAGGCGACGAAGGGCGTCGTTGACGTCATCCAGGCTGGCGGACAGTATCAGGTCGTGATTGGTGCCACTGTCGAGGCTGTCTACAACGACCTTGTTCAGATTGGCGGGTTCGACACCAAGCCCGCGCTCGATATCGATGAGGGCGACAATGTCAAGAAGGGCGATCCGTTCTCGCGCCTGCTCGCCATCATTTCCGAGATTCTGCAGCCGGTTCTTGGCGTGCTTATGGCCGGTGGCTTTATCAAGTCGATGCTCGCGCTCTGCACGGTTGCCGGTTGGCTTGCCAAGGACAGCAATACCTATGTGACGCTCTCGGCAATCGGAGATTCGGTCTTCTATTACTTTCCGCTAATCATTGGCTGGACGTCGGCCAAGAAGTTCGGACTTAAGCCCGTTATGGGAATGGCGCTCGGTGGTATCCTCGTCTACCCGACGCTCGTTGGCCTTATGGGCGGAGATCCGCTCTACACGCTCGGCGCCGGCACGGTCTTCGAGTCCAATGTCTACGGTGATATTTTTGGCATCCCGCTGATCATGCAGAATTACTCATCGACGATTCTGCCTGCGATCTTTATCGTCTGGATTGCCTCCAAGGTACACAAGGCCCTTTCTAACGCGCTGCCCGCGCTTGTGAGCTCGTTCTTCTCCAACATCCTGACGCTCCTCATTTGCGGCATCCTTGGCCTGCTTGTGGTCGGTCCGGTCATGACGGTCCTCTCCAATATCGTTGCCCAGATCATTCTGATGCTCATCAACTTCCAACCCGCCATCGCCGGCTTCGTCATCGGCACGTTCTGGAGCCTGCTCGTCATGTTCGGCCTGCACTGGGGTATCATCCCGCTGTGGTTTCTCGATGTCGCAACCTACGGCTATGACCTCATTAACCCGCTCGTGTATGCAGGCGGTTGTGCCATCGCCGGCGCTGTGCTTGGCATGATCATCCGAACCAAGGACTCCGAGGAAAATGCTGCCGTCAACATTCCCGCCCTTGTCTCTTCGATTTTCGGTGTCAACGAGCCTGCGCTTTACGCCATCTTGCTGCCGCGTAAGCGCCTTATGTGGGCAACCTTTATTTCCGCTGGTGTAGGCGGCGCCATTGCCGGCCTCATGGGTGCCAAGCTCTATGCCTTCGGCGCCTCCGGCCCGCTCGGTTTCCCGAGCTTTATTAACCCTGCCGGCATCGACACGGGCTTTATCGGCCTTGTCATCTCCGGTGTGGTCGCTTTCGTTCTGGCTCTTGTCGCCGCTATGGTGATCGGTACCAAGAAGGACGAGGGCGGTAAGGCACTCAACATCTCGGTGGACTAGTCTTTCTGCGCACTTTAACTAAATATGCCTCGGACGGCGACGTGCCGCCCGAGGCATATTTGTATTATGTGCCGTTGTCAGCGTGTTTGCGGACACAGGTCAGCGGTTGTGGAGCAGCGGGGATTATGACGGTCGTGCCGCGGTGGAAGATGTACGGTCGCCCTGCAGGAGCTGACGGTAGGGGAGGAAGCCGATGAACGAGACGACCGCCTGCGAGTGCGCGGCGTTCCGCTTGAGGTAGAGCCTGACCTCGGAGGTCGTCGCGGGCTCAAGCGGCACCAGGGCTACCTTTCCGCTGGCAAGCGATTCCGCCGGCTTGCGCATGAGGAATGAGACGCCGGCGCCGCGCGCGACAAGGGAGATGATGTTCTCGGCTCGTTTGCCGGTGAACGTAACACGTGGGCCAAATTCAGCTTCGCGACAAAGGGAAAGGACGAGCTCGCTTACGAACGAGCCTTGGGGAAGCATGAGGAAATTCTCGTCGATAAGGTCGTCTATCTCAACGGCGTCACGTTCGGCGAGCGGATGGTCGAGCGGAAGGACGGCCACGAGCCGGTCGGTCGTAAAGGGAATCTTTTTGAACTCCGGCTCGATGGCGCCGCCGTCACGGATGAAGGCCAGGTCAATGTCCTCGTGCAGGAGCATGCGCTTGAGTGTGTCGCCCTCGCCTTCGATGAGCTCGACAGAATATGAGGGGTTCGCCTGCTGAAAATCGATGACGGCGTCCGTGATCCCATAAGGGGCCATAATGGGGATAGAACCTACGGTGAGGTGCTCGAGCGGCTCACCTGCGCCTATTTGAATGGCGGCAAGATAGCGGTGCTGAAGCGTCGCAATTTTTTGCGCATAGGGGAGGAGCGCTTCACCTTGCGCGGTGAGTGTTACGTGGCGCTGGCTTCGATCGATGAGCTTGCAGCCGAGTTCGTGCTCCATTGCCATGATGTGCTTGGAGAGGGTTGATTGCGACATGAAAAGCAGTTCCGCCGCATCAAGAAACGTGCGTGACTGCGCTAAGATGGCGAATTCGCCAAAGCGGCTGATATCCATAGGGAGGCCTCCGGTACCCTCATTTTGGCAGGTGGCCTAAACCACGACGCCATTGCAGTGGTCGATTTCGTGTTGGATGATCTCGGCGGTGTAGCCCGAGAAGTTTTTGATGCGGTGGACGAAGTTCTCGTCCAAATACTCAACCTTAATGCGGCGATAGCGGGTACAGGGGCGCTCGCCGATCAGCGAGAGGCATCCTTCGCTCGTCTGATAGGCATTGACCTGCTCAAGAATTTGAGGGTTGTACATCAGGAGTGTCCTGTTGCCGTCCTTTACGCAGATGATGCGCTTGCGCACACCGATCATGTTGGCGGCGAGCCCCACGCACTCGTGCTCATGCTCGTGGAGTGTATCCAGGAGATCCTGCCCGGTCACGGCATCGTCGGGTCCCGCGTCTTCGGAAGGCAGGCGCAAAAAGAACTCGGATTTCATGATGGGCTTAATCATGGCGGGCTCCTCATGTCTTATGCTTTCGTGGACTTTTAATAATAGCGCGGAAGGAAAGCTGCGCGTCCGCGTTACAATCTTTCAACGTTGGACCATGTTGCCAGATTCGTCGTGTACGGCGTCTGGCGTAAGTCTAGGGCTCATTTTTCGCCCTGAACTGTTCCTCTGGGGCGATGCGACTGTCGTTCCAAGAGGAAGGAAATGCATGGGGAGCAAATCTCAGCAACAAGTTCAAGCAACGCCATCGGCCACTGCGGCGATTCTCGTCGTTATGTATATTGCGGCCTTTGTTGCCGCGTTTAACGAGAACATCATTAACGTGGCGTTGCACGACATTATGGCGGCCTTTTCGGTGAGTGCCACCACGGCGCAGTGGCTCGTCTCGGGCTACATGATTGTGACGTCGATCTTTACGGCCATCATGGCCTTCCTGTCCGGCCGTTTCTCGACGCGCAAGCTGTTGTTTTTCGCATGCGGATGTATGGTCGCCGGCGAAGTCCTGTGTCTGATCGCTCCGTCGTTTAGCGTTTTGCTGCCAAGCCGTATTTTGCAGGCTGCGGGATCGGGCATCTTGTTTCCGCTCATGATGAACGTGGTGCTGTCTTGCGCCCCGCGCGAGAAGCTTGGTCTGTATCTGAGTCTGGGCGGTGCCTGCATTACGCTAGGGCCGGCGTTTGGACCCGTGATCAGCGGTCTTATGTGCACGTTGTTTGGCTGGAGGGCGGTATTCGTAGTGCCGCTGGTGGGCGGCGTTGTGGTCGCTGCGGCGGGCGTAAAGCTTGTTCAGAATGTCGGAGAGCGCTCGAACACCACGCTTGACATTCTGTCGGTTGTTTTGCTCGCTGCCGGCATTACGGCGTTTGTGTATTCCGTGGGTGAGTTCTCGACCAATCTGATTGCCGGTGTCGTGGCGCTTTTCGCTGCCGTTGTGCTGCTCGGCCTGTTTGCGGCCCGCCAGCTCAAGCTCGAGCATCCGGTGCTTAACGTGCGTCCCATGGCGAGCGTTCGTTTTTGGCCTGCGTGCTTGCTTGTGGTGGTGTCGATGATGACGACGTTCTCGATGAGCGTTTTGTTGCCGCTCTATTTTGAGGGCGCATACGGCATGACCGCACTTATTGCGGGCCTGCTCATTTTGCCGGCGATTGCCTGCAACGCCGTGACCTCGATTGTGGGCGGACGTGTGATGGACGCCCGTGGCGCATGGCCGCTGCTGCCGGTCGGCTTTGCCCTGATTGCCGTGGGACAGACTGCCATCTCGATGACGGCGGCAAGCATGAACATCGGCGTCGTCGTTGCGCTGACCGTTGTGGTGTATGCCGGAGTCGGTTTGGTGCTGAGCCCCTCGCAAACGGCTGGTTTGGAGACGCTGCCTGCCGCTGAACATCCTCACGGAACGGCATTGCTTAACACGTGGAACATGATTGCCGCATCGTTTGGCCCGTCGCTGTTTATCGGTCTGCTCTCGAGTTCTGCGGCGGCTGCCAGCGTCGCTGGCGCTGCGATCGACGTTGCCCAGGCGATTGGATTTGCAGCTGCCGTGCGTGTGGCGGCTGTAATTGCCGTGGTCGGGTTCGTGGCGTCGCTGGTGTACGCTCATCGCGAGTCGCACATGTCGCATTAATGTGTGCACATAGATTCTGCAGCTAGATTGGATGGCGACACCATAAACTAATGGACGTTTTGCCGAGAGGCATGATTGTTTAAAGCGCAAAGAGTGCGCGACGGGCCCCGCGAATGGGGCGATGATGCCCGAGAGGGCCAAGAAGGAGTCTCATGTCCGAGAACGAAGAGATCATGAACGAGACCGAGAACGAGACCATGGCTGCCGAGGTCGAGGCAGTCGAGACCGTGGAGACCGAAGCTGCCGAGGTTGAGGCTGCTGACGAGGTTTCCGCCGAGGAGGAGGCCGAGGTTGTCAAGGCCGCCGTTGATTACGATGACGAAGAGCTGATGGACAAGATGCAGAAGGCCGCCCGCCTGCTGCGTAGCCGTCGCTTTGCTATTTCCAAGGAGGAGGAGGCCAAGGCCGAGCGCATGGCGAACATCGAGCGCGCCATCAAGCTTCTTGACCTCAAGCCCAAGATGGAGCAGAAGGAAATGTCCGACCTGCTGGGCATGCGCCTCCGTGAGCTCGATGGCCTGATGGCCGAGGCCGAGGCCGCCGATCTGGTCGGCCGCATCGACGACGCCGAGGGCGATATGCGCAAGATCGTCGTCTTCGCTGCCGAGGATGCCGCTGAGGGCCTGGTCGAGCTTGCCAACAAGAAGGAGAAGCTCCTGCCCGAGCTTTCTTACGAGGAGGCCACCGAGCTGATGGCCGCTCTCGATAAGGTTATCGCTCCGCTTGTCGCCATGGGCCTGGACGAGGACCGCGGTCCTCGCGGCGGCCGTGACGACCGTGGCGGCCGCGGTGGCGATCGAGGCGGCCGTGGCGGCTTTGGTGACCGCGGTGGCCGTGGCGGCGACCGTGGCGGTCGCGGTGGCGATCGCGGCGGCCGTGGCGGCTTTGGTGACCGTGGCGGCGACCGTGGCGGTCGCGGCGGCTTTGGCGGCAACCGTGGTGGCTATGGCGATCGCGGTGGCAACCGTGGCGGCTTCGGCGGCAACCGTGGTAACGACCGCGGCGGTCGCGGTGGCGACCGTGGCGGCCGCAACGGTGGCGGCTTCCGCGGTAACCGCTTTTAGGGGTTACGCGGTTCTACGAACCGCGTAACTAGTTGACGCTGCGCGCCCACCAGAGCGACAACTTGTCATTCAAAGAGGACGGCATGACCAGAAGGTCTATGCCGTCCTCTTTTCATGCCAATTTGTTCGCTCTGGTGGGCGCTCGCTGTCGGTGCCAAAACATCGGCATCCCCAAGGGATCATTTGCACCAAAGAATGAGAGTGGGTAATCTCCCGGTTTGAGCCTGCATTCAAGCTCAGAGTGGGAGATTATCCACTCTCATTTGCTATGTGTCCGAAAATCCACGCTCGTTTCTGCTCTTCCTACATCTGAAGGAAGAGTTCGTGGAGGCGGGTATCGTCGTCGAGCTCGGGGTGGAAGGTTACGCCGAGCTGGTTGCTTTGGCGGGCGGCGACGATACGGCCGTCGACTTTTGCTAAGACCTTGGCGTCGCCGTGGACCTCGACGATGCGGGGCGCGCGGATAAACGTCAGCGGCACTTCACCGTCGATGCCGGCTACCTGCCCCTTGGTTCGAAAGCTGCCGAGCTGCCTGCCGTAGGCATTGCGCTCGACAAGTACATCCATGGTTGCCAAACGCGGCGTGCCCTTATCGTCGTGGGCGGCAAGGTCGCGCGCCAGCAGAATCAAGCCGGCGCAGGTGCCCAGGACGGGCATGCCTTCAGCGATACGGGCACGAAGCTCCTCGAGCATGCCCAACTCATCAAGCAGCATCCCTTGAACGGTAGACTCGCCGCCGGGAAGTACCAGACGGTCAAAGTCCTGCTTCAAATCAGCCGCCTGCCTCAGCTCAATACAGTGTGCGCCAAGCTCGAATAGTCTTGCCTCGTGCTCGGCAAAAGCGCCTTGGACCGCCAGCACGGCAACCGTTTGGTCTGCATAATCGCTCATGTGCGATCCTTTCTGCTGGACTAGCGCCCGCGCTCTTCCATGATAATCTCGATTTCGTCGGCGTTAATGCCCACCATAGCCTCGCCCAGGTCCTCCGAAAGCTCGGCGATGAGCCTGGCATCGGTGAAGTTTGCCACGGCCTTGACGATGGCAGCGGCGCGCTTGGCGGGGTCGCCGCTCTTAAAGATGCCCGAGCCGACAAAGACGCCCTCGGCACCCAGCTGCATCATCAGCGCGGCATCGGCCGGGGTCGCTACGCCGCCGGCGGCAAAGTTCACGACGGGAAGCTTGCCCGTGGCATGGACCTCGCGTACCAGCTCGACCGGAACCTGCAGTTGCTTGGCTGCCTCAAAGAGCTCGTCGTCGCGCAGGGCAACAACGTCGCGGATCTGCTTTTGGATCTTGCGCATGTGACGCACGGCCTGAACGACGTCGCCCGTACCCGGCTCACCCTTGGTGCGAATCATAGTGGCGCCCTCGGCAACACGGCGCAACGCCTCGCCCAGATCGCGGGCGCCGCAGACAAACGGCACGTCAAACTGGGTCTTGTCGATGTGATAGACGTCATCGGCGGGGGAGAGAACCTCGGACTCGTCGATGTAATCGATCTCGATGGCCTGCAGGACCTGCGCCTCGACAATGTGACCGATGCGGCACTTGGCCATGACGGGGATGGAGACGGCCTCTTGGATGCCCTTGATCATCTTGGGGTCGCTCATGCGCGAGACGCCGCCTGCGGCGCGGATGTCGGCCGGGATGCGCTCGAGTGCCATGACGGCGCAGGCGCCTGCCTCCTCGGCGATGCGTGCCTGCTCGGGCGTGGTGACGTCCATGATGACGCCGCCCTTGAGCATCTGCGCGAGTTCGCGATTGAGTTTGACGCGATCGGCCTTGCTGGTCTGTTCTGCCATGGTTGCTCCCTTGGTTGGCATGTGCATTGCTTGACGGAACATCCTATCGGGGAGCTGGGTATGGCAAAATACTCAGTTTTCGAGATAATTACAAGGTCAGACTAATACCAGATTGAACAGCTCGATAAGGTCAGGTGGCAAACTCATGCTTGACTACAATTTGGAAAAACGCGGCGAAGCATCGCTTTATGAGTATGTTTACCAGCAAATTCGAGATGATATTGTTGCTGGACGTATTGCGGCGGGGGAGCATCTTCCGTCTAAGCGCGCCTTTGCCAGTCATCTGGGAATCAGTGTCATTACCATCGAGAATGCATATAGCCAGTTACTTGCCGAGGGCTATATTTGCTCAATGCCGCGTCGTGGCTACTACGCTTGCAAGCTTCCGGATGCACCGGTTTTGCCTTTGGCTTCGCAGGGCATCGACCGAGATACCGTCTCTGTGGGCCTCAGCGCGCATGATGTCAACGGACAGGTCGAGCTGTTCGATGCACTTTCTCCTTCCGCTTTGGAGGCGGCGCGGCTTTGGCAAAGCGCACTACGGGCGACGTTGGCATCCGAAGATGAGCGCGAAATCTTTTCGCCCGCACCGGCGCAGGGCACCGCTCGGCTGCGACGCGCAATTGCTCACCATCTGCGTGGGACAAGGGGCATGAATGTCGACCCCAACAACATTGTTATCGGTGCAGGCGCCCAGCTGCTCGATACCATGTTGGTTCAGTTGCTTGGAGCCGACAAGGTGTATGCCGTTGAGGACCCGGGCTATTTGCGTCTGACGCGTATCTATCAGGCTATGGGCTGCAAAGTTCGACATATCCCGTTGGATGACGAGGGCGTGGACTTGAGCACTCTGCAGAAAAGCGGGACCGATGTCCTTCACCTGATGCCGTCCCATCAGTATCCGACCGGCCTTGTGACGAGCATTGCGCGTCGCTATGCGCTTCTGAGCTGGGCCGCCGAGCGACCAGGTCGGTATCTCATCGAAGATGACTTTGATTGTGAGTTTCGCCTTGCCGGGAAGCCGATTCCCGCGCTCGCATCGATCGATGCCGCCCAGTCGGTTATCTACACCAACACGTTTTCGAAGAGCCTTTCATCGGCGTTGCGTTTGGCGTATATGGTGTTGCCCGATGAGCTAATGGAGCGGTTTAGGCGCAACCTTGGTTTCTACGCCTCGTCGGTGAGCTCTGTTGACCAGGTCGCTTTGGCGCGTTTGCTGGAATCGGGTGATTACGAGCGACATGTGAACCGCGTGCGCGTTCGTGCTCGCGAGGCGCGTGATGGCCTGACGTCGCTTGTGCGGAAAGCGTTTCCGGCAGGGGAAGTCTCGATCGAGCAGGCAGATGCGGGCCTTTACTGTACCGTGGTTGCGGAGCGTGGAACGGGCGGAAGCACTTTTGCACGGGCCCTCACGCGCTCGAGCATCTCTTTTATCGATATCAGTGACTGTTATTGGTGTGCCGATGGCGCATTTGTCCCTGAAAACTCAAGTCAAATTCTTGTTCAGTATGACGATTTGAGTTCAAAAGCGCTAAATACCTTGGAATCGCAGCTAATGGGAGCACTCTGCAACCTAAGTGAGTAGGCTTTTGGAACTTTGGCGACCAGGCAGTTTTGTAACAAGCTATCTACCTGCGGTTTTGAAAAGCAGGATGACCGGGCTGCTCGGGATGTTCAAAAAAGTCTACTCACTTGTCGCGCAAAGCTTCTGCATGAGAAAAAAATGGGGTTTTCAACAGAACTTCGTCCAGCTCTCGGCAAGCTTTTGGCCAGTTGGGGAGGGCTGTTGAAAACTTGGCAGTCCGTTCGGCACCATTTTTGGCGCGTTCGCGCCAATGCGTGACTGACTGGGTTGAAATTCGTGTTTTCCTGTGCCTATGAAAGATCTACTTTGTGACATATCGGCTTTTAGGTACTGGCGTTTGCCCCCTCAGGTCCGCGCTCTGTGTCCGCCGCTTCCACGACCGGAAGAAGACCGGCAGCGATATGATCTCGCCCGCAACCCGACGGCTGCGGTCGCGCTCGGTTTTCCGTTGTATACATTGGTTCAGACGAGAAACAAACGGACTTGTCCTGCCAGCATTAGGCAGCGGCTGTTTCTTGGTGAGCTTCCCAGGGAATCCGTACTGGAAACGGAGCATGGGTTTTTGATTACGTCTCCTCTACTGACGGTATTCATCATGTCGCGGCATCTGACGGATCTTCAGCTTCTTTTGGTATTGGCGGAGATGTGTGGCTTGTTTGCGGTGTGCGCTCTGCCTGCGGCACTTGAGGCGGAGCTTTCGCGTGCAATTGATTCGGGCGCGATCTCGACAACGTTCGGTTGGGTGCGCTGCCCGTCCGAGGACGGCACCGCCTCAAATTTATGGCGTCGAGACGCTTTGGTTTTGGGCGGAGACCTTGACCGTTTTTGTTCAGATGTTTGCGGGATACGTTACGGCAATAGATTTAGGACGGTGTCGCAACTCGTTCCATTGGGTGCCGCGTCGCCTTTTGAGGTCGAGGCGTATTTGCTACTTGCACTGCCGCGATCCCTGGGAGGCGAAGGTTTTTGCGACATAGAGCTTAATGTTGAAGTGATGCTAAGCACAAGTGCTCGAGCGATTGTGGGAAAGTCCCGTGTATATATCGACATACTTCTGTCTTCGCCGGACGGCAGGCGACAGGTGGCCATTGAATGTCAGGGAAAGGCCTCGCACGGACGCGCAGGGGATGGCTTGCGTGACGCTGACCGCATGACGGCCCTTCAGGCCATGGGCTACGATGTGCTTCTCCTGACACACAGACAGATATCGGATGAGGATAGATTCCGCGCGATCGTTAAGGCCGTATGCAGGATGCTCGATGCTGAATATCGTGATAAAAGCTCAGATGAGCAAAGGGCTGAGACATTACTCAGGTCTGAACTATTCGTTGACTGGACAAAATTGGGAGTAATCGACGGAAAGATGCCCGTTAGACACAAAATGGCTCGATCGTGGACGGCTGCGAATCTAAGTGAGTAGACTTTTGGCACTTTGGCGACTAGGTCGTTTTGCAACAAGGCATTTACCTGCGGCTTTATAAAGTGATATGGATGGTCTGCTCGGCAAGTTCCAAAAAGTCTACTCACTTAGTTTTTGACGAGAAGCCGATGCCGAAGGCGGTCCTATTTCAGGTGGTTAACAAGTTTGTGAGGCACGAAAAAGGCCCGAACCATGCGGTCCGGGCCTCATCGAGCTAGAGGTTATGTCTCAGGTTGCTGGCTTAGCCGAAGTAGCGCTTGAGCAGGCCGGCGAAAGCCTTGCCGTGGCGAGCCTCGTCGCGAGCCATCTCGTGCACGGTGTCGTGGATGGCATCGAGGCCAGCGGCCTTGGCGCGCTTAGCAAGATCGGTCTTGCCGGCGGTGGCGCCGTTCTCGGCCTCAACGCGCATCTCGAGGTTCTTCTTGGTGGAGTCGGTTACGACCTCGCCCAGGAGCTCAGCGAACTTGGCAGCGTGCTCGGCCTCCTCGTGGGCAGCCTTCTCCCAGTACAGGCCGATCTCGGGATAGCCCTCGCGATGAGCGACGCGCGCCATGGCCAGGTACATACCGACCTCGGAGCACTCGCCCTCAAAGTTGGCGCGCAGGTCGGCAACGATGTCCTCGGAGACGCCCTCCATCTTGGCGACGCCCACGACGTGCTCGGCAGCCCACTCGAGCTGACCCTCCTCCTGCTTCAGGAAGCGAGAACCGGGAACGCCGCACTGGGGGCACTTGAAGTCCTCGGGCAGCTGGTCGCCGTCGAACTCTTCCACATAACCGCAAACGGGGCAAACAAACTTCATGATTCGATCCTTTCGATCGATGGCGATTGTGCGCTCGTCCGGTCCCGTAAGGGCCCTCTCCGGACGTGCGTCTTGACGAGTTCTATTATCCATAAATGCAACCAAATGTGAAGCCTATTAGGAATGATTTTTAATAAAACAATTTTGAGATATGAAGATGTTGATTGATTAACGATTGGCAGGCCGTCTTTGACTGCCGCTGAGTACAATCGGTCGAGCAAATGTTGACCAATCAACAAATGAAGGAGCTTCCTTTATGCATCTAGCCCGCCGCGCCTGGTGCCGAACATATCAGACGGTTTTTCGCATTGCATTGCCGATCCTGCCCTATACCGAGCCGCGCATTTTGGAGCATGCCGAGGATGTGCCCGCGGTGCTTCAAAAGCGCTCGATCCAGAAGGTCCTTATCGTGACAGACCCTGGTATTGCACGTTTGGGGCTCACGGCACCACTCGAGCGTGCGCTTATGGCTCAGGGGATTGGCGTTACGGTCTATGCCGAAACGCGTGCGAACCCCACGGTCTCAAACGTGGAGGAAGCGGCGTCCCTGTATCGAGAGAGCGCCTGCCAGGCCATTATCGGCTTTGGCGGAGGATCAGCCATGGACTGCGCCAAGGGTGTGGGGGCGCGCATTGCGCAGCCAAACAAGCCCATCAACAAGATGCGTGGCCTGTTGCGTGTCCACCGTCTCCTGCCGCTGCTTATTGCGGTTCCCACTACCGCCGGTACGGGAAGCGAAGTCACGCTCGCGGCGGTAATTACCGATGACGAGACGCACTATAAATACCCCATTAACGACTTTGTGCTCATCCCGCGTTTTGCGGTGCACGACCCCGAGTTTACGCGCGGGTTGCCTGCCTCCATTACGGGGCAGACGGGCATGGACGCCCTGACGCATGCTGTCGAGGCCTTTATCGGCCGTAGCACCACGCCCTACACGCGCAAGATGGCGCGTCAGGCGGTCCAGCTCATCCGCGACAATTTGCTCGAGGCCTATGAGCACGGCGACGACATGCGTGCGCGCCGCAATATGCTTTCGGCGGCGTATAAGGCAGGCGTTGCGTTTACCCGCTCCTATGTCGGATACGTTCATGCCATCGCACACAGCTTGGGCGGGCGTTACGGGATTCCGCACGGTTTAGCCAACGCCATCATCCTGCCGCACATGCTTCGCGCTTATGGTGACGCCGCCGCCCCCAAGCTTGCCGATCTTGCTCGCATGGCGGGCATTGCGCCGGCTACCGCGCAGGACAGTCTTGCGTCCGAGGCCTTTATCGATTGGGTCGACCGCATGAACGAGGCCCTGGGAATCCCCAAATATGTCTCGGGTATTCGCCGCTCCGATATTCCGCAAATGACGTCCCATGCCGATGCCGAGGCCAATCCCCTGTACCCCGTTCCTCTTTTAATGGACCGCCTGGAGCTCGAGCATATGTACGAAGTTGTTGCAGGTGGTATGTTTGAGGACGAGAACTAGGAGGGTCCATGAACACCGAGGAAATTGCGCGCATCGTCGGCGATCAGCGCACCTACTTTAAGATGCACGCTACGTTTGATGTCGATGCTCGACGTCGTACGCTCGTGAGTTTACGCGATGCGGTGCGGGCGCACGAGGCCGATATTGCCCATGCGCTCAAGACCGATTTGGGAAAGTCGCATGACGAGGCATATATGTGCGAGATCGGCACGTCGCTTTCCGAGATTCGACATCAGATTGCGCATGTGGCTCGATGGAGTCGTCCGCGCCTGCGTCCGTGTGACCTTGCCAACGCCGTGAGTGTGTGCAAAACGCAAGCCGTGCCCTATGGCGTCACGCTCATCATGGCGCCCTGGAACTATCCGTTTTTACTGACGCTCGAGCCGCTCGCTGGCGCCCTTGCCGCGGGCAATACCGTGGTCATCAAGCCGAGTGCCTATGCGCCGGCTTCGAGCGCGGTGCTCAGGCAGATTTGCGAGGAAGCATTTGATCTGCGCCTGGTGACGGTCGTCGAAGGCGGGCGTGCCGAGAACGAGGCGTTGCTCGATGAATGCTGGGACAAGATCTTCTTTACCGGTAGTGTTCCGGTCGGCAAGCTCGTCATGGAGCGCGCGAGCAAAAACCTCACGCCCGTGACGCTTGAGCTGGGCGGAAAGAGTCCCTGCATCGTGGATGCGACGGCAAACTTGAAGGTCGCGGCACGACGTATCGCCTTTGGTAAATGGCTCAACGTGGGGCAGACCTGCGTGGCGCCCGACTACCTGCTGGTCGATACGCGCGTGCACGGTGAGCTGTTGGGCCTCATCAAGGAGGAGGTCCGTCGCATGTTTGGCGAGCACCCGCTCGACAACGAGGATTACGGGCATATCGTCAACTCCAAGCATTTCGCGCGCGTACGCGGGCTGATCGACCCCGATAAGGTTGTGCTGGGAGGCACGGCGCGCGAGTCGTCGCTCAAGATTGAACCGACGATCCTAGACGGCGTGACCCCCGATGACGCCGTGATGCAGGAGGAGATTTTCGGCCCCATCTTGCCGGTGCTGACGTTTGAGAGCCTAGACGAGGCCGAGGCGTTTATTACGGATCGTCCGACGCCGCTGGCCCTGTATATCTTTAGCCAGGATCGCGCGGTTCAGCAGCGCTTTGTGCGTTACGTGCCCTTTGGCGGCGGCTGTGTTAACGACACCATCATGCATCTGGCTACGAGCCATATGGGCTTTGGCGGCATGGGTGCGAGCGGTATGGGGCAGTACCATGGCCGCGAGAGCTTCGATACGTTTAGCCACAAGAAGAGCATCGTGAACAAGGCAACGTGGCTGGACGTGCCGTTTCGGTATGCGCCCTACGCAAGCTGGAAGCACAAGTTCGTGCGCATGTTTGTACACTAGAAAAGAGCGCGGGTAATACGAACAAGTGTTCCTATTACCCGCATTTTGCGTTAGACTACTGCTATGGAGCACGGATGGGCCAAATCCCTTTAGAAGGGATTTGGTATGAACGTAAGCGATGTTATTTCGTTATTGGCGTTGTTAATCGCGGCTATCGAACTCGGCCTGTTTATCGGCCGAATGAAATAGCCGCCCCCGCGTAAGCGAAGACGGCCACTTCTCACGATGAAAACGTGTATTGGAGTTGGCATGACCCGCGGCAACGGGTGCCATCCGTGTTCCTATCTTATCTGTAAGCGCTCTGCCATGCAAGCGTTGCGGCAAGCGATTGAAAGGTGCGAGCGGGTGAAATGTTGTCCGCACGGACCCGTAGACTTCTCAATAAGGTTAAGCGCCGGTTTATCCGGCCGTTAGAGGAGTTGCCATGTACGAGCCTTCACGTGTTCTTCTGTCATTTCATATCGCAGGATTTCAATATGCCGACGGCGCTTTGGTCCTAGGCGATCTTAAAGTGGGCGATAAGCTGACGCTGCGTGCCGAGCGCGATAATCCCCATGATTCCGAGGCGGTTGCAATCTACTACGGCAACACCAAGCTCGGCTATGTTCCGGGAAACGAGGTCGGCCCGCTGTCCTTGATGATGTATTACGGCCACGAGGACGTATTTGAGGCGCGCGTGCAGCAGGTTGCCCCCGAGCGTAGCCCGTGGCACCAGGTGCGCGTTGGCCTCTATGTGGTGGATGCTCGCTAGTCGGCATGGGGGCGGCCATGTTTGACGACGACCAGTTCGATCTGACAGACGATCCGTTTGAGTGGGATATGCTACTCGATGACGATGAGTTGGAGCGGGATCGTAAGAAGCGACAGGACAAGAAAACTCAGGGTGACGCGTCGAAAAAGAAAGACAAACGCCGCCGAGGCCTGTTCGGCGGGTTCTTTGGATAACCGCCGCATCGCTGCGTCTGTATACTTAGCACGAGTTGAACACGTTGCGAAATGAGGACAGAGACGATGATGTGGTTTACCGCCGACCTGCACCTGGGCGATACGAATATCTTGCACGACATGGACCGGCCGTTTGGCTCGGTCGAGGGGATGAATCGCAAGGTCATCGATGCCATCAATGAGTGCGTGGCTGTGGATGACCGTCTCTACATCCTGGGTGACTTTACCTATCGTTTGCCCCTGGCAGAGGCGGTGCGCCTGCGCGAGCGTATTGCCTGCCAAAACGTGACGCTCATACGGGGCAACCATGACGGCGACTGGGAAGATCCCGACGTACCGCAGATTTGGGAAGACGTGCGCGATTACCTGGAGATTGCTCCCGGCTATGCCAAGGGGCATCGTCTGGTCATGAGCCATTACCCCATGCTCAGCTGGAATGGCAAGGCGCGCGGCGCCATCATGCTGCATGGACATATCCACAGCAGGGGCGACCGCACCAACGCACGCAACCGCGATCGCGAGCGCCCTATCTTTCGCTACGATGTCGGTCTCGACGCCAACGACTACAAGCCCGTAAGCCGAGACCAAATCCTCGGCTTCTTTGGACTGTAATTCTCGAACCACCGCACAAACCGCGACAAAGGGGGGCGGGCACCTTTGTCGTGGTTCTGGCGCCGTTGCCATTATGGCAGCGGCGCCTTTTTTGTCCGTGCGACGCGGTAGAGTGTAGGCGGTCGAAATTTGCGTCCATCGAGGAGCTGCTATGAACGAGATCAAGTGCCCGCATTGCGGCGAAGTTTTTAAGGTCGATGCTTCTGGCTATGCGGATATCGTCAAACAAGTGCGCGATGCCGAGTTTTCGCGCGACCTGGATGAGCGTGTGAAGGCGGTCCAGCACGAGGGCGAGCAGGCGCTGGAACTTGAGCGCTCGCGTTCGACGGCTGCCTTACAAAAGGCAGAGTCTCAGCGCAATGCTCAGCTTGTCGAGCAGAAGAACGCTGCGGCTCAGAAGTTGGCACAAGAGGTTGCCAAGCGCGATGCTGAGCTTGCCGAGCTGCGCGCCAAGCTCGAGGGCGCTGCCGCAGAGCGTGAGGGTGCAAGCCAGCGTGCAGCGGTTGAGGCCCGTGCCGATGCTCAAAAGGAGAATGCTGGGCTTCAGCGCGAGATCGACAATTTGCGTGCGCAGCTGGGACGCAAGGATGACGAAGCCAAGCTTGCCGAGGCTTCGGCGCGCAATGCTGCTCAGAACGATTTAGCTGCACGCGATGCGCAGATTGCAGAATTGCAGGCAAGGCTCTCCGCGGCGGACAAGGCCCAGGAGATGGCGCTTGCCGCCGCTGCGGCCGAGTCGCAGCGTGAGATCGATGCCGCTCGCGGCGAGGCTGAGCGCACGCTTGCTGACTATCGCGCAAAGGTACAAGAGAAGTTTTCCGCCGCAAAGGCTCAGTCTGAGCAGGAGGCCGAGGGCCTGCGTGCGCAGCTGCGCGAACAGGAGCTGACGGCCAAAATGAACCTATCGGAGGCGGTCGCCGCGGCAGAGCGTGAGCGTGACGAGGCACGTGCCAAACTGACGAGCGAGCTGGCGGTGCGCGATTCGCGCGAGGAACAGGCCAGAGCAGCACATGAGCTCGAGCTTGCGCAGGCCAAGCGCGTGAGCGACGAGTTGATTCGCTACAAGGACGAAGAGATTGAGCGCCTTAAGGACATGAAGGTCCGCCTGTCCACCAAGATGGTGGGCGAGTCGCTCGAGCAACACTGCGAGACCGAGTTTAACCGTCTGCGCATGACGGCGTTTCCTAATGCGTACTTCGAGAAAGATAACGATGCGTCCGAGGGCACCAAGGGCGACTTTATCTTCCGCGAGTGCGATGCGAGCGGCAACGAGGTCATTTCGATTATGTTCGAGATGAAAAACGAGAACGATGAGACCGCGACCAAGCATAAAAACGAGGACTTCTTTAAGAAGCTCGATCACGATCGTCGCCAGAAAGGCTGCGAGTATGCGGTGCTCTGCACCCTGCTGGAGCCCGAGAGCGAGCTCTATAACGCGGGTATCGTCGACGTGAGCTACCGCTATGAGAAGATGTACGTGATCCGCCCGCAGTTCTTCATTCCCATGATCACGCTGCTGCGCAACGCCGCTATGGGCTCGCTGCGCTATAAGCAGGAGCTGGCGGAGTACAAGCAGCAGAATATCGACGTCACGAACTTCGAAGCCAAGATGGAAAAGTTCAAGAATGATTTCGGTCGCAACTACGAGATCGCGAGCCGCAAGTTCCAAACGGCAATCGATGAGATTGACAAGACGATTAGCCATCTGCAGAAAACCAAGGAGGCGTTGCTGTCTTCCGAGAACAACCTGCGCCTTGCCAACAAGAAAGCCGACGATCTTACCATTCGAAAGCTCACGTGGGGCAACAAGACCATGAAGGCCGCCTTTGACGGGGCGCGCGGGGCTGCGCTAGAGACAAACGATGAGCCCGCCGAGGCGGATTCGTATGAGGTCGAGGATGCCGAGTAGGGGATAGCGTATCGCGCAAAAAGCGGGGCCGCTGGCGATGTTGCCAGCGGCCCCGCTTCGTTTCGTTCCATTGTGCCCGGCTAGTCTTCGAGCAGGTCTTCGATAAAGCCGACACGGTAGTTCTTGAAGATGACCTCGCCGCCGTCTTGCGTGGCGTCCAGGTCGACATCGCCCATGATGCCAAAGTCGTGGTCGCCATCCTCGTCAGCAAAGATCTGGTGCACGTGCCATACGCGTGCAGTCTTCTCGTCGGACTCGTCGATGGAAAACATCGCGGCGCTGCGGGCGTCTCCGTCGGTGAGGATTTCCTCGTGCTGCTCATGGTAGGCATCGAGCGCCTTTTGCCAACGGATCTCGCTCATGCCCCAGTCCTCGTCGAGCTCGCCCAGATCGCGCACGTGTCCACGGGCTGCAAGGGCCACGCGGCGGAAGAGTGCATTGCGCACCAACAGCGTGCAGCCGCGACGGTCCGCAACGACCTCGTTGATGCCCTGCGGCGGTGCGGCGTCGAGTGCAGCGGGGTTGCCGGCGTTCTCCCACTCGTCCACCAGACTCGAGTCGACCGAGCGCACCACAAAGCCGAGCCACGAAATGATGTCGCGCAGGCGCTCGTCGCGCTTCTCGATGGGCACGGTGCGATCGAGGGAGCGGTAGGCCTCGGCTAGGTAGCGCAGCAAAATGCCCTCGGAGCGGGCGATGCCGAGCTTTTGGATATAGCCCTTAAAATCGCTCGCGCTCTCCAGCATGTCGCGCAGGACGCTCTTGGGCGAGAGCTGGTAGTCGTTGGCCCAAGGTACTTCTTGGCAGTACTTGTCGAAGGCGGCATCGAGTAAGTCCTCGAGCGGCTTTTCGTAGGTGACATCCTGGATGCGCTCCAGGCGTTCCTCATATTCGACGCCGTCAGCCTTCATTTCGGCCATCGCGCGGTCGCGCGCGGCGCGCTCCTGTGCGCGCAATACCTGCTTGGGGTCCTCGAGCGTAGCCTCGACCATCGAGATGAGGTCCATGGTATAGGTCTCACTCTCGGGGTCGAGTAGCTCCAGCGCGGCAAGCAAAAACGGCGAGAGCGGCTGGTCGAGCGCAAAGTCCTCGGGCAGGTCGACCGTCAGCGCGTAGTCGATGTCCGGCGCGGCGTCAGCCGGAGCGTCGGGTGCGGGCGGCACCTCGGTGCGCACGACGACGCCGGAGTCGATGAGCGTGGCGAAGATCTCGTCGGCACGAACCTCGAGTTTTGCCTTTTCCTCGAGCGTTTGCAGGCTTGTCTCGATGAGGTCGTGCACGCGGGCGCGGGCATCACCGCCCTGCTCGACCACGCTAATCACCATGGAGTGTGTGATGCGAAGTCGCGGCTTGAGCGTCTCGGGCTGAGTCTCAATCAGGCGCTCAAAGGTCTGCTTGTTCCAGGTGACAAAGCCCTCGGGGGCCTTCTTCTTTTTAATCTTGCGGAGCTTTTTGGGGTCGTCGCCCGCCTTGGCCATGAGCTTGGCGTTCTCGATCTCGTGCTCCGGGGCCTCGGCGATGACCATGCCCTCGGTGTCAAAGCCCGAGCGACCGGCGCGACCAGCGATTTGATGGAACTCACGGGCGCGCAGGCGACGCATCTTGTAGCCGTCGAACTTGGTGAGCGCGGTGAGGACCACGGTGTGGATGGGCACGTTGATGCCGACGCCGAGTGTGTCGGTGCCGCAGATGACGGGTAGCAGGCCCTGTTGCGCCAGGCGCTCGACCAGCAGGCGATAGCGTGGCAGCATGCCGGCGTGGTGCACGCCGACGCCGCAGCCGAGCAAACGCTTGAGGATCTTGCCGAAGGCCGTCGAGAAGCTCGTACCCTTGGCTGCCTCCTTGATGGCCTCGCGCTGCTCCTTGCTGGCAATGCCAAAGTTGGCGAGCGACTGTGCCGTCGCAAGTGCGGCGTCCTGGCTAAAGTGCACGATGTAGAGCGGGGCCTCGCCGCGGCGCATCGCGAGCTCGACGGTGCCCTCGAGCGAGGTCGTCACGTAGTCGTAGCTCAGCGGCACGGGGCGTGGGGCATCGACGACCAAGTCGCAGGTAGCGCCGGTGTGTTCCTCGAGCGAGGCGGCGATCGCGGTGACATCGCCGAGCGTGGCGCTCATGAGCATGAATTGCGTGTGGGGCAGGGTGAGCAGCGGCACCTGCCAGGCCCAACCGCGATCAGGGTCGGCAAAGTAGTGGAACTCGTCCATGGCGACGCAGCCAACATCGGCATCTTCGCCCTCGCGCAGTGCGTCGTTGGCAAGGATCTCTGCCGTGCAGCAGATGACGGGCGCCTTGGTGTTGATATGCGTATCGCCGGTGATCATGCCGACGTTATCGCGGCCGAGCACCTGCACAAGGTCGAAAAACTTCTCGCTGACCAGAGCCTTGATGGGGGCCGTGTAATAACAGCGCTTACCCTGCGCCATACCCATAAAGAGCATGCCCAGCGCGACGAGCGATTTACCCGATCCGGTCGGTGTGCCTAAAATGACGTGATCGCCGGCAGCCAGGTCCATGAGGGCTTCTTCTTGGTGGTCCCACAGCTCAATGCCGCGGTCGCTCGTCCATTCAAAGAAGCGTTCGAAGGCCTGATCAGGCGTGAGCCATGGTTCGGGCTCGCTGCCGTCCTCGGGCTCCCACCAGGTGGGGGAGAGCGCACCGAGCGAGCCGAACTCGGCTTCGGTTCCCGTGCCGCCCGAGAACGAGCTGGCGGCGCCGGCGCCGGAAACGGTGCTGGCGGAAGTATCTGTCGTGGTCTGTGCCATGTGGTTGCTTTCTCTCGCGTTTGTCCGCCAACTATTATGGCGTAGCGGCGGCGCGGGGTGCCAGCGCGCGAGAAAATGCAGGAAATGGGCGTTCTGTCCAGCTGTTTGGTGCAGTTGTCAGCTAAGTGAGTAGACTTTTTGCGATATCGCGAGCACATGGCTTTTGTGCAAGGGATCTACCTGCGGTTTTAGTTTTCGTTATTCGGGTTGTGCTTGGCTATTGCAAAAAAGTCTACTCACTTAGGTTTGATGGCCGTTTGCCGGCGCCTCTTTGCGCTTGTTTGCCGACGTCGCGACCATCAGAAGCCCCTAGGACTCCTGCGGCAGGCGCTTCTTGCCTTTGCGGGCGCGGTTTCTAAAGTTCTCGACGGCCTCTTCCATGCCCAGAGGTACATAGGTGAGCTCATCGAGGTTATCGGGCAGGTAGCAGGCAAGGCTTTGCTCCTGCGCTCGGCCTGCTGCGAGTTGCTCTTCGGTAGGCTTCTCGCCGGGTGTGGCGCAAATGCCATAGACGGCGGCACCCATCTCGCGCGTGCGGCATTCATATTCGGTCTCGGGGTGCTCGGGATGGTCGCGGCGGACGTCGTCACTAACCCAAAGCGTGTCGTAGCCGGCCGCGGCAAACTGCCCCAGGGCGTAGTCGCGCAATGGCTTGCTATCGGTTCGCAGCGTGACGGTAGCGCCGGCTGCAAAGAGCGAGCGGTAGAGCATCAGATGGTCGACATGGACGAGTCGTTTTTTGGCGTACTTGGCCTTGGGCTGTGGCGTGGGAAAGTTAATGGTGATGGCATCGAGCTCGCCTGCGGCAAACAGCTGCGGCAGCGATGCGGCACCTCGGGGCAGGACGAGTGCGTTGGACAGCTCCTGCTCGCAGATTTTCTGTGCGGCATAGGCGATGCAGATAGGCTCCTGGTCCATACCGATAAAGAGCGTGTTTGGCTCGTGGGCCGCGCGCTCTACAAGGTACGTTCCCTTGCCACAACCAAGATCAAGGTGAAGGTGCTCGAAGGGCTTGCCGCCTGCGGGCGCGCAAGCCTCGCGCCAATCTCCGGCATAGGCCTCGGGATTCGTCTCAATCGCATCGGCGTAGCGCTCCAGGCGCTCCTCGAGCACAAAGTTCTTAGGCGTGCGAACGTGGACGGCTCCCATGAGGCTCCTTGGTCATAAGTATGGAACGCATGGCTGCGCGTTCCGTCAATGGGTTGAAAAAGAGTGGGCATAGTTTGCCCGAAAGACGCGGTGCGGCTCGGCGGCGAGTCGTCGGTGCCTACAGGCGCTTGAGAATCACATAGCGGTTGAGCTCTCCGCTGCGACCGTCGGCATGGAAACGCTCAAGCTCGCGCACGGGGACCTCGCCGCTCTTGTAGAACGTACGGACGCCGCGCACCAGGTCGGTGATCTGCTGATCGTCAAAGTGATGGCAATAGCGGTAGGCGTGGCGGTCGTTTTGCCAGCCAATGAGGTGGTCGCCGGCTTCAAACTGCGCTGAATCGTATCCCTCAAACGGCGGGGTGAGCTCGGCGCGGGCTTCGGCTCGAACGGCCTTGCGCGCCATACGCTCGTCGTTCATAAACTCCCAAAAGCTGATGGCGATGATGCCGCCTGGGCGCGTCTGGCGCACCAGGGCGTCGAGCACGCGTACACGGTACTCGCACGACGGCACGTGGTGCATAAAGCCAAAACAGACCGAGATGTCGGCGAGCGGGGCGTCGAAAAGCACGTCGGGTGTCTCGGCGGGGTTGAGCTTCATAAGGGCGTCGAGCACATCGAGCTCCTGGAAGTGCAGGTTGGGAATGCGCAGGGCGTGGCCGCGTGCATCGATAGCCAGGTCTTGGCACGAGTCGACGCCATAGAACTCAAACGGACAGCTGGCATCTGCCGAGGGGTTTGCGCCGTCGACGCCCTTGGCGGCAAGTGCGCCGCCGGCGGCAAAGTTCTCGAATCGCATATTGCCGCAGGCGAGATCGAAGACACGGACGGGATGCTCGATCGTGGCGACGTCGAGCTGCCCGAGCGCGATATCCATGGTGCGCACCCAGCCGGGCCACGGGGCCTGGCGCGTATCGGAGAAGGAGGCGGAGTGCTCGCGATAGAACGTGTTGTTGAGCTGGATGAGCGATGAGGCGAAATCGCGGTTCACGGCGCGGAACTCCCTCCGTTGGCGGTGCGGAATAAACAGTACGACCATACTACCGTTAACGCCGCAACAGGGACAACCAAGCTACGGGTCATTGCTTTGTTTGGACACATTTCCGCAGCTCGTATGCACCCGCAACCGCCGGTTGTCAAAAATCTCACTAGAATAGGTGGCATGCTTTTGGCGGTGGCGGATAGATTTTTAACTGTGCAAGGCGCCTTAAGAACAAAAACGGTCCGGCGGCACGGCTGGCATCACATAGGAGGAACCATGAATGTAGAAACTGCGCAGCGGCTCGCCGACCTTCGCCGCAGCAAGGGCTTTAGCCAAGAAGGGCTGGCGCGAAAGCTGGGGCTGTCGCGCCAGGCGGTCAGTAAATGGGAGCGCGCGGAGAGCTCGCCCGATACCGAGAACCTGATCTCGCTCGCCAAGCTCTATGGCGTGAGCCTGGACGAGCTGCTCAATCCGAGCGATGAGATCGAGGACGATATCGAGTTTGAGAACGAGGACCGCGCCCGCCAGCGCGAGGCCGAGGCGGCAGAGCGCGCACGCACCCATGAGGCGGCGGCACGAGCTACCGAGGCGGCAACACAGGCGAGTGACGCCGCCGCCAAGGCGGCGCAGGCGGCAAGCTGGAGTGCACAGGCCGCCAATGCCGCTACGGCGCAGGCGACGAGTGGCACCGCGATTGGCTCGACTCCGGTGAAGGGCCCGTTCCAGTCGTTCCCGTATTGGGCCGTGTGCTGGCTACTGTTCTTTTTGCTGATGTTCCCGTTTGGTGCCGGCCCCTTTGCCGCGCTGATCTTCTTTACGATTCCCATCTATCACTGGGTGGCGCGTGCGCTCGATGGTGATTGGGCGCGCGGGGATATTCAGGTTGGTCCGGCACCGGTGACAGCTAGGGCTCAGAATGTTTCCGCTACGGTTGATACTGGCGTGGCTACCGCGACTACCGCTGACCCGATCGCCAAAGAGGGTGATGAATGATGAAGCTTTCGCATGAATCCAAGGTACGCTTGGGCGTTGGCATCGGAGCGTTTGTACTGATTATCGGGCTTGTTTTTGGCGTTTCGCGGACTTTGATTCATTTTGATGGCCCGTGGGATCTCGACGATGTTATACCCGGCTTGTCCGGTATGGACGATGTGGTTGATGACGACGATTTTATGAACGATGGCGGTAAATATTCCGCTCAGCCTCAGCAGCTTTCGTGTACGACCTTTGATGCCGATGAGTTCCGCTACCTCGATTTCGATATCAATGCGGCTTCGGTGGACGTCAAGGTTGTTGATGGCAACAAGGCTCGCGTTATCGAGCGGGGACGCGTTGCCAATGGTATGGATGCCTCCAAGGCCGCGACGCAGAACATCGCATCCGTCGAGGACTCGACGCTCAAGGTTTCTCGGTTTGGAAGTGATGACGGTAAGGCAATTGACCGCTCGGTTACGGTTGAGCTGCCGCGCCGTGTTGCCGAACATCTGAAGGGAATCAACGCGCACGTGGGCTCGGGTGATCTGCAGATTGCCGGTGTCACCTGTGATGGTTTCGACCTTTTCCTGGGTGCGGGAGATGTAGGGTTTGCGGGCAGCGTGACTGATGCGCTTAGTGCAGAGGTCGGGTCGGGCGATGTAACGTTCGAGCTCTACCAGGCCCCCGCGAAGTCGATGGACGTGAGTGTGGGCTCGGGCGATGTGGAGATGACGGTTCCGAACTCGACGGGCTTTAAGGCGAGCCTCACCTTGGGCAGCGGCGACTTCGAGAGCGATTTCCTTCCGCTTGACTACGACGGCGAGACCATTTTGAATCTTGAATTCGATAATGGCGATAAGTCCGCCACGTATCGTTTTGAGGTTGGTTCGGGCGACATGTCATTTGATTCAGAGTGACGGGCGGTTATCGAAGACTTATACACCATAGCTGCGCTGTTTGATGAAGGCGCCGAAGCCGAGATCGGCTCCGGCGCCTTTGCCTTTACAATGGGGGCATGGAACAGATTATCTTGAACATACTCGAGGCTCTGCGTCGCGGCGAGACCGTGGACGACAAAGCGCTCGTCAAACTGATACATGCCGAGGCGCGCCGTGAGGGCGCCGACAAACGCGATTTGGCCAAGCGCCGTCTGCTGCCGTTCTACCAGCGGGTTAAACGTGAGGAGCCGGCGCGGTGGGCTGGGTGGAATGTCGACGCCGATCTGGAACGTCGGTTGCTGCAAGTGCTGAGGATGAAGCCTCGTCGCACGGCTTCGGGCGTGGCGACCATTACCGTCATCACCAAGCCCTGGCCGTGCTCGGGCGATTGCCTGTTTTGCCCCAACGATCTGCGCATGCCCAAAAGCTATCTGCACGCCGAGCCGGCGTGCGCCCGTGCAGAGCAAAATTGCTTTGACCCGTATCTGCAGGTGAGCGCTCGTCTGACCGCGCTTTCGCAGATGGGGCATGCGACCGACAAGATAGAGCTCATCGTGCTCGGTGGCACCTGGAGCGACTATCCGCAAGGGTACCAGACATGGTTTATGTCGGAACTTTTCCGTGCGCTCAATGACGATGCCGTCGCCGGCGTGGCGGCAAACCCCATGTTGGCGCGTCCGGGCATCAGTCGTGCCGAGGCGGGGCGTCTGCTCGATGACGCTCCCGCCGATGCCCTGCCGCCGGTGGTA
The DNA here is from genome assembly GCA_018382125.1 of Collinsella sp. Classification (GTDB taxonomy): domain Bacteria; phylum Actinomycetota; class Coriobacteriia; order Coriobacteriales; family Coriobacteriaceae; genus Collinsella. The sequence continues at coordinate 49,641 of JAGZQO010000002.1, read as the reverse complement.
GTAGAGCGCCGCGAGCGCTATCGGGCCGCCGGCATTGCGACAGACGAGGCTGAGCTTGCTGCCGGCGTTGCCGACGAGCAGGAGCGTGTGGATGCTGCCGTGGGCGGCTATAACCGCGCGGTGCGTCGTCTGTACGGCCCTGGTACGCCGTGGGGCGAGGTTGCCGAGTGGCAAACGACAACGATGGAAGAGCTTGAGCGTCAGCAGCGTATCAACGAGACGGCGAAGCATCGTGTGGTGGGGCTCGTTATCGAGACGCGCCCCGATGCCGTAACGCCGCAGGCCCTCACGCTCATCCGCCGCCTGGGCTGCACCAAGATTCAGATGGGTATCCAGAGTCTCGACCAGCACCTGCTCGACATCAACGAGCGCCGCATTTCGGTGGCTCAGGTCGAGTGGGCGTTTTCTCTTGCGCGCCTGTTTGGCTTTAAGATTCACGCGCATTTTATGCTCAACTTGCTGGACGCCACGCCCGAGGGGGACAAGCGCGACTACGAGCGCTTTATGACCGAGGGGGCCTTTATGCCCGACGAGGTCAAGGTCTACCCGTGTGCGCTCATCGAGGGCTCGCGTTTGGTGGGCTGCTATGAGCGCGGCGAGTGGCGCCCCTATACCGAGGAAGAGCTGCTCGATGTGTTGGCCGACGACATCGTAGTGACGCCGGCGTTCTGCCGTATCAGCCGTATGATTCGTGACTTTAGCTCCGACGACATCATGGTGGGCAACAAGAAGCCTAATCTGCGTCAGCTCGTTGAGAACCGCCTAGCTGCTCGGGGTGACGGTGCGACGGTGCGTGAGATTCGCTATCGCGAGATCAGCACGGCGGGTGCCGATCTGGACGAGTTGACCCTTGACGAGGAAGTGACGTACGAGACGCCGGTGACGCACGAGCGCTTTTTGCAGTGGGTGACGCCGCAGGGCAAGATCGCCGGCTTTTTGCGCCTGTCGTTGCCCGATCGTGCGTTTGTTACCGCGCACGCAGACGAGTTGCCGACGACGCCGGACGAGGCAATGATTCGCGAGGTGCACGTGTATGGCATGGCGGCGCGCGTGGGCGACCAGGGCCAGGCGGCGCAGCATCACGGGTTGGGGCGTGTGCTCGTAGAGCGTGCGTGCCAGATTGCTCGAGACGCGGGGTATACGCACATCAACGTGATTAGCGCGATCGGTACGCGCGAGTACTATCGCCATTTGGGTTTTTACGACCACGGACTCTATCTGCAAAAGGAGCTCTAAATGAACAAGCCGAGTGTTTCTGCTGGCGTCGTTGCCGGCGTTGCTCTGGGGGCCGCGGCGCTTGGTGCGGCCGCTGTCGCTGTTCGTGCTGCCTGTCTGCAGGTTGCGCGAACCCGCAATGGGTTGGCGCGTGTGAAACGCGTGCACGATGAGGGCGGCGACGAAGTCCGCGTATTGGTGCAAGGCGGCGTCTACCAAAGCGCGAGTTACGTTGGCGAACGCTGGGCGGAGCCCGTCTTTGCGTACTATCGCGCGTTTGACGACGTGTTTGAGGCTGAGGACGCAATGCGTGATGCTTACGGGCATGGTATCGACCGTATGCTCATGCTGGGCGGCGGCGGGTTTGCCTATCCCAAGTTCGCTCTGATGTCGCACGCGGGCTTGCGCATGGACGTCATCGAGTATGACGGAGAGATTACGCGCCTGGCGCGCCGCTGGTTCTACCTGGATGAGCTGGAGCGCGCGGTGGGCGATCGCCTGCGGGTGATAACCGCCGAGGCTCGCTCGTATCTGGGCGTGACGAGCGTGGGACATCGTCGCTACGACGTGGTCGTGAGCGATTGCTTTGGCGGTGCCGAGCCCGTACGCAAGCTGGCGACGGTTGAGGCGTTGCGTTTGGTGCGAGGCAGCCTGAACCCCGGGGGTATCTACGTTGCCAATATCGTGAGCGCAAACGAGGGGAGCGACGTGACGTTCCTGCGCGACTGCGCTGCCACGGCAGTCGAGGTATTCGCCCACGCCTGGGTGGTCCCATGTGGCGATGCGGAGTTCGGCGGCGAGGAGAACTACCTGCTCGTCGCCAGCGACGGCGACTACGCCTTTGCCGAAGCCGTGCCCTTCGACGCTGACTTCCTCGGTACCGTCCTTCACGATTAGTACGTCTCCTTGAGACCAGTCTTTTTGGGACGGGGCTATTTTAGCTACCCCCTGCCGTTAATCGGCCAAACCGATCGCGTTGCCTGTCAAGGTAGCTAAAATAGCCCCGTCCCAAAAAGACTGGTCTTAGGCGTGGTCACGCCAGCTGAGGACGCGCTGCTTCATGCCCTCTATGTCGAGCACGCCTTCGGCGAAGCCTTTGCGCACGAGCTCTTCGGGAACGAACTCATCGTAACGATCAAAGTAAGGCACCTCGCCGGGATAGACGAGCTCGATGGGATCGAAGTCCTTCTCGGCCTCGGCGGCGAGCACCTCAAAGAACGTCTCCTCGTCGGCCTTCATCTTAAACTGCATAAAGTACGGGCGTGATGGGTCGAGTCCGCGAAGGCCAAGCTCCGTGGCGCATTTAATCTTGAGCATACGTTCGAGCGCCAGAAAGGCGTAGCTGCCCAGCCAGGGGAAGAGTACCCAGGTGTCGCCGCCCAGGTTGATAAGCGGCTTGGTTCCCGCGCCCGAAATCTCGGCGGTATGACGAGCCTGTGCAAGGCGTGCCCGTGCGTTGCCCATGAGGTACGGATATGCCGCGTGCTCGTTGAGCGCTTTACGCATGCGCTCGAGCACATGCGTGTTGATATCGCCGGGGCAGTCGCCAAAGTAAGCCGGCACACGGCCCTTGACCTGCGTGGCAAAGACGGTATGACGCTTCCAGTCCACTTCCTCGACAATCCAGCAGTGTCCGGCGATGGCGATGCGCTCACCGGGCGGGGGCGGATTGACAATCGTGCCCAACTCGGCCGACTCGCTGCGAACGGTGAACTCCTCGTTTTCCTGGAACACGGCGTAAAACTTAAAGTTGTTAATGATGCGCTCGCCCGCGAGACCCACGATGAGCCCGCCGCCCTCGGTGACCTGGATATGGTCGATGTCAATGAGGTGACGCAGCAGCACGCGATAGTCATCGGCCGAGATGCGATGGAAATAGCTGAGCGTGAGCACGCGCTGGGCAAGCTCTGCTGGCGTGAGTTCTCCGGTGCTGGCGAGGGTCGACATGGTCTGGTGATAGAGCAGACTGTAGGGGAGTCGATCGAGCTCGGGCGGCTCGACCCACTTTTCCTCGCGATAGAGTTGTACGAGCGCGATGCCCTGGAGGAGCTTCCAGGGAATGGTCTCGGGCATCATCGTGCGCGGTTCGGGCTCTTCCTCGCGCATGACAAACCACATCTCGGGCGGAAGATCACGGCGTCCCGTGCGCCCCATGCGCTGCAGAAAGGAGCTGACGGTAAACGGCGCGTCAATCTGGAACGCACGCTCCAGGCGACCGATATCGATGCCAAGCTCAAGCGTAGAGGTGGTGACGGTTGTCTGTGCCTGTTCCTCGTCGCGCATGAGCTCCTCGGCGGTCTCGCGTAGCGATGCCGAGAGGTTGCCATGATGGATAAGGAAGCGGTCTGGCTCGTGCCGGTTTTCACAGTAGCTGCGCAGCATGGAGCACACGGCCTCTGCCTCCTCGCGCGAGTTGGCAAAGACCAGGCACTTGCGGCCGCGGGTATGTTCAAAGATGTAGGCCATGCCGGGGTCGGCGTTGTCGGGTGCGGTGTCGGTGGGGTTGAGCAGTGCCTGTTCGGTTGCCTGCGGGATGTCGACTTCGCCCTCGGGGGCTGACGAAGTGCGACGGTCCTTGGGGGCAGCCTTGCCCCGTGCCTGCTCGCGACGATGACGGCGCTCCTCCTGTGTGAGCTGTCCGCTGTGGCGCATGTCTTGGGTGCCGGCCGGCAGCGCCGTGGGTGCCGCCGTCTCAATGCGCTCGCATGCGAGCACCTCAGCTTCCTGCGGACCTGTGCTCGTGAATCCCCGCTGCTGCGCCTGGGGACCCGAGTTGTAGAAGTGCTCCATGGAGATACGCCACACGCGGCGCGGCTCCTCAAAGCGGGGGATGACGCAGTCGCGTCCCGTCCCCTGCGACAAGAAAGCGCCCGTGCGTTCCGGGTCCCCGATGGTGGCCGAAAGGCCGATGCGCCTGGGCCGCACGCCCGCCATGCGCGAAAGACGCTCGATAAGGCAGAGCGTCTGCCCGCCGCGGTCACCACGCATGAGCGAGTGGACCTCGTCGATGACCACATAGCGCAGGTCGCAAAACATACGCGGAATTGCCATGTGCTTGTGGATCAGGAGTGCCTCGAGTGATTCGGGCGTAATCTGTAGGATGCCGCTTGGCTTTTTGATGAGCTTTGCCTTGTGCGACTGCGAGACATCGCCGTGCCAGTGCCAGACGGGGATATCGGCCTCTTCGCACAGATCGTTGAGGCGAACGAACTGGTCGTTGATGAGTGCCTTGAGGGGGCCAATATAGAGGGCGCCAACGCTTGCGGGCGGGTTCTCCCAAAACTCGGTCAGGATGGGAAAGAAGGCCGCCTCAGTTTTGCCAGATGCCGTGGATGCCGTCAGGAGCACATTGTCTTGCGTGTTGAAGATGGCATCTGCCGCCGCAACCTGGATGGAGCGCAGACTCTCCCAATCGTGGGAGTAAATGAAATCCTGGATAAACGGGGCATATCGGTCAAAAGCGTTCATGGGACCTCCTCTCATCAACGGGCCGATCAACGCAACGGGCAACGGCTCGATATCTTGCAACATCGGCGTTTGCCCAGATAAAACCTGCCAAAATAAACCTGTCCCTTTTTGGCAGGTTAGATGGTGAATTCGGCGAAGTTGCGGTCGTCGTCTGCGGTGCCGGTGTCGTCTGTTGCGGCTGCCGGCGCCAGCGCGTCGCCACCGACGCTTTGCAGTAACTCGGCCACGTTGGCATCGGGGTTCTGACACAGGATGTCGAGCAGCTCGATAAAGTCGCGGATGACCTCGCGGGGCGTCAGATGCGTGTCGGCCCCCACGCGGCCAAACTCAATCTTGAGAAAGTCCACCAAGTCGTTCTCGGTAAGCGTGGGCGTCCAGCCAAAGTAGCCGGCATGGATCTGCATGAGCTTTTCGATGAGCACCAGCAGCTCCTCGTAGGTGAGCGGCTGCAGGCGGATGATGGGCGCGAGCATGTCTTTGAGATCATCTCGCGCAAAACGACCCTGAGCGAGTCGGCTGCGCAGAGCTTCGTAGGAGAACACGCCGCGGCGGCGGTCTTCGATGGAGGTTGGCGTGCCGCCCATGATCATGCCCAGGTACTGTGCCTTGCCCTGGAGCGTGTCGTTGTACATGGTCAGGATTTTCTCGTAGTTGTACTGGCGCGTGATAGCGTTGGGAATCTTATACAGATTCACGAGCTCGTCGATGAGCACCAGCATGCCCTTGTAGCCGCTGCAGACCAAAAAGCGCGCAATGAGCTTGACGTAGTCGTACCAGTCGTCATCGCTGATGATGGTCGAGGAGCCCAGCTCGGCGCGTGCCTCACTCTTGGTGCGGTACTCGCCGCGAATCCATTTGGTCGCGCGGCTCATAGCTTCTTCGTCGCCCTCGGATACGGCCGCGCGGTAGCGGCGGAGCATACGGGAGAAGTCGAAGCCGTGGACCATTTCCTCGAGCGGGGCCAGTTGGGCATTGACGGCAGACTCATCGGCATCGGCACACGAGGCGACCCAGCGATCGAGGATTAGGTTGAGCGCACCGCCCTCGGGGCGCGTCTTGGTCGATATATTGCGGATGAGCTCGCGGTAGGTGGCAAGGCCCTGCCCCTGGCCGCCCTGTAGGCGGCGCTCGGGTGACAGGTCGGCATCGGCGACGACGAATCCCTCGCCCATGGCGTGCGTGCGGATGGTCTGGAGCAAAAAGCTCTTGCCGGCTCCGTAGCGACCGACCAGAAAGCGGAAGCTCGCGCCGCCGTCGGCGATGAGACTCAGGTCGGTGAGCAGGGCGCGGATTTCGACCTCGCGCCCTACGGTGATGTAGGGAAGGCCGATGCGCGGGACCACGCCGCCCTTGAGCGAGTTGAGAATGACGGCGGCGACGCGCTTGGGCACGCGGGGTGCTGCGGATGCGGTATCACTCATAGTCTAGGTATCCTCTCACGTCTGCTTCGTAGTCCTCGATAATTTGCGGTCCTGCCGCGCTAAATTCAATTACGGTGTCACCCACCAGGTCAAAGAGCGCCTCGTTGATGCTATCGACGAGCATGTCCTCGCTCTGGCCCGAGTGCGCCACTGCCGATGTCGCTTGCGCTGCGTTCTGCTCGAGCAGTGCGCGCAGATACGCGGTTGCGGCGGGTGCGAGTTCGCTCGCGGCGTCAGTGGGCGCAGCCGCTGCGAGCGGGGGCGTCGGCGCAAGAAGCGGCGCCACGACACCAAACTGTTCGGTGGAAATGGTTGGCTCGTCGGCCTCGTCCTGCTCTGCGGCCGCCGTGACCGGCTCGACAAACGCGTCTGCTGCGGGCTCGGCTTTCGGCTGCTCGGAGTCCACCGTATCGACCTCTGCGAGCACATCGTCCTCGCGCTCCTCATCGATCAAAAGCGCCTCACGCGTTTGTGCGGCGGCGCTCCGAATGTGTCCCAGCTGACTCAAATCGATATCGATCTTGACGGGCTGGTGCGCGGCATCCCACGAAAGCCATGCCACGATCTCGTCATCGATGATCTTGGTCAGATATTTGGGGACCTTCTCCTCCTTTAGGGGGTGGGCGGGGTCCAGCGCCAGGCGTAGGCGTTGGTCGCAGGCGCGCATCATTTCGCCGAGTTTGCTGCTCTTTTGCCTGCTGCCGTGGATACGCATGCATTCCCAAAAGCCGTTTTGGCAACGGTAGATATGGATAGGATCCAGGCGGTATTCGCAGTCCTCGTGGCGCTCGGGCGCAAAGAATACGGCCGAGGCAAACATGGTGTAGGGCATGGCCGTCTCCTCCCCAAACAAGCTCGCCACGATGCCGGTCTTTCGGTGCGTGTCATAGTAGCGCGCCATACGGACATACACGGCGCATGCCACGTGGCGCAGATCGCGGTGGTGGCTGCGGTCGAGCCGTGAGTTATTCAGGTTGTACGTCGAGAGTGCGTCGATGGCAGCCATGAGCCGCTCCTCATGCGCCTCATCGGGCGGAAGGGGAAGCGTGGGCTCGGAGGTCTTGCGACGCGCAGGCGGCAGGTCCGACGGCGCCGGCGCGGGTACAAGGTCTCGTGCTGCGCGGCGCAGCTCGATGAGGGCGTTGTCGAATGCGACGGTTTTAGAGTCGAGAAGTAGCTTGGGGTCGAGTCCGTGGAATACGGCGTAGTCCTGCAGCCACACGCGTGCGAACCGATCGATGCCGGGTTCAAAGGCGCGATAGGCATCCCAAAAGGCCTTGATCTTGCTAAAGCCATCGAGCGGGTCATCAACGCCAATGCCGCAGATCAATTCGTAAAGATAAAGAAAAGCAAACGAGGTCGATGTCTCCTCGATATTGCCGCGGCGCACTTGGGCACGCCAGGTAAAGTAGCCGCGCAACTGTCGATCGCTCATGGCATTGTAGGTGGGAAAGTACGACTTAAAGGTGCCGTTGTAGGGGCAATCGTCCTCGAAGTCGGCCATCAGCAGGCCTTGGCGGTAAAAGAGCTCCGCCTCCGATAGCCAACGTCCCGCGCCGCCTTTGGGATCCTCTTGCCAGCGTGATATCTCGCGCATCTTGCGGTACTGGTCGGGGAGGAAATTTTGCATCTGTCGGCCGGTTTTGAGAATCGGCTCGTCTGCGTAGACTTCGTTTGAGAAGCGGGCGGACTGATGGGTCCGGGCCTCGGCCATAATGCGCTCGATGAGCATCTTGATGTCCTGGTCGGCCACCGCTCCTCCTCTCGAACGCAGCTACGGTGACCTCATATCATAGCACAGCATCAAACAGGTGTTCGAGATACCGCTGCGTTGATAGATTTAGAACAGGAGGGCGTAGATGACGGCGATGACGACGGAGGGGAGCATATTGGCCGTGCGGAAGGTCTGAGGACGGATGAGGTTGACGCCGACGCAGAAGATGAGCATGGAGCCTACGAGCGAAAGGCTGTTGAGGGCTGCCGTAGTCATGATGGGGGAGAGCGCGCCGGCAAACAACGTGATCGTCCCCTGGAACACGGCGACGGGCAGGGCGGAGAAAATGCAGCCGCGGCCAAGCGACGCCGTCATGGTGCAGACGATGATGCAGTCCAATGCGCCTTTCAGGGCAAGCGTTGACCAGTCACCGAGCAGACCGTCCTGGATCGATCCCACAATGGCCATGGCGCCGATACACACGGTGAGTGAAGTCGAGACAAAAGCGTTGGTGAACTCGTTATCGCCCTCGCTGCCGGTTTTGCGCTTGAGCCATTCGCCAAGGTTCTCGATGGCGGCTTCCAAGTTGACGGCCTCGCCGATGAGCGAACCGAGCGCAAATGAGACGATGAGCATGGTGGTACCGGTGGTCGCTAGCGCCTTTCCATCGATGATGAGCATCTTTTGCATGGTGCCGCCCAGGCCGATAAACAGGACGCACAGCCCCGATGCTTTCATGAGCGTGTCTTGGATACGCGGTGTAATGAAGCGGCCGCCCGCTAATCCTAAAAGACCGCCCGCAACTAAAAGCACAACGTTGATGATTGTTCCCAAGCCCGGCATGAGCCCTCCTGTATTGATGCCAACGTGGCAATCGTAGCAGAACGAAATGCGAGGTACATCGCGACTCATCTAATACGTTATATAAGGGGTATTAGGAATGATGCGCAGCATTTAAGCCTCAGGTGGTTGTCGGGACATAGGGATAGTATTCAAAGCGCAGTGTCATAAGCCGCTGCGGGGATTCAATAGCCGCGGCGATGATATTGGCATCGCGGGCACGATCAAACCCTTCGAGTTCGATCTGATACGAGACGTCTTGCATAATGTCCAGACGTCGCCAGGCTAGAAGTGTGTCGCCATCGAATTCCAGGGTCTTGCTTCCGTTTGCGGCAACGGCGTATAGACGCAGCTTGGCGGTGGTTGCAGGGTCGACAACTGTGACCTTTTTAATTTCGTTTCGAGTATTCTTGGCGCCCAACAAGGTGAGCAGTGTTGGGGCCACGACCTCGCCCGATGGCAAAAAGACGACTTCGATGGATTCAGGAAATGCGATGATAGCCGACTTGCGGACGGGCTGATTGGCGGCGGCAACTTCGATGTTCGCAGCGTCGATGACCTCTGTGTGGTCGAGCGCGGCAAGCACGCAGCAGTTACCCTCATCGATCTCTTGAGGATCAGCAAGCCCCAGGCTGTCCGCGAGCTCGGGATTGTTTGGATCGGCAGCGGGCTCATTCGGTGCTTCGAGAGAAGCTGGGACGCTGTTTGTCGGCGATGGCGTGTCGCCCGCACCTGCTTCTTTGACCGCGCTCTTCTCTTGTATGGTTGTGTTGATGGGCTCGTCGTTTGAGGGGAGCGTCTTGGCGTCAAGCGCGGAGGGGAGAATTCCGATGGCTCCGGATCCGTTCCACTCCATTTCGAGAAGCGCCGGGTCGGCAAGAATGCATTGCCTGCTTTGCGCGTGGGCATCGATTTCAATAGGGCCTGCCTCTATCCCTCGTGTAAGGCTGAGTGATCCGGCTGGCTTCTCGAAATGAGCGTCTGTGTCTTTGGCGCTGACGGCGTAGAACAGCAGGGACGCTTCTCCCGCCGCGATGGCATCGGTGCCGGCTTTGGTCAGCCGCAACGATGCCGTGAATGAGAGGGTGGGCTGCGCATCGTCTGCATTCGCGGCGGCGCAGCCCAGACATATACCGCCTCCTTTCTCAAAAAACGTACCGTCGAAGGCGACCTTCGCTCCGTTCGCCGAGTCATCGATCGAAGCGATGTCGATGCGCAGCTCTAAATTGCATGGATCGCCATCTGCGTCGAGCACAACCGAGCGCCACGTGCAGACGGCGTACCCCGCCTGGGAGCCGTTTGCCTTGTTCGAACGATTGATATCCACGACTATCGAACCGTCCGTATTACGACGAAGGCATCCCGAGGTTGAGATTGCAGCCTGTGCGATCGAAAAACGCTTGCACGCAATGGCGCTCGACGGATTTGATGCGGAGCTTAGGGCTACTGGTAAGGAGTCTGCCATGACAGGAGTCGCCCAAGCGGCGACAGGCGTTCCGGTTGCGAGCGCGCCGCAGAGTGCGACGACGGGCAAAAGGTTCTTCGATGCCATGGGGTCTCCTTAGCTAATTTAGTGTGGCCTGTCCGTGTTTTGTTTCTGGCTGCGTTTGATGTGCAGACCGAGGCCGGCGGTGCCCGCGCCTGCTGCTGTGGCGCCTGCTGCCAAGAGCCATCGTCTGTCGCCTGTCTGCGCCAACGGTTCCTCGCGGTCGCCGCGGTCGAGCTCCGAGAGGTCGACCGTCACTTGCGTGGCGGCCTGCGCCTGTTCTTGCTGGGCAAAGGCCATGGCTGGCCCAAACGCTAGGATGCTGACGGCGGCGGCCAGGGCGACGGCCTTATGCCGTGTGCGCACCGGGCTCGACCGTCCAGGTGATCGTCGCAACCTGATCGCCTTCGCCGGTTACGCGGAAGATGTCGCGCGTGACGCGGGCGACGTTTCCGCTTGTCTTGAGCTTGATTTTGTCCGTGCCGCCGGCAATGCCCTGGTAGCCCATGTCGAAGGCTGCATTCTTGGAAAGATCGAGGCCCGTCCCTTGCGCGGCGGCGCTGGCGTTCTGGAGCGCGCCGTCGGGGCCGACCTTAAAGTCGATGGAGTTCTGCGCGGTTCCGGCCTTGGCGTCGGCGGCAATGGTCCAGGTGTTCATGGCGTCGATCTTCATGTTGGTGACATGGATGCCGTAGGCCGAATGATTGTCGATGGTGGTCGCGTCTTCTGAGGGGCCCTGAAGCGTGCCGTCGGCCTTGGCGACGAAGGGAATAACCGTCGGAACTTTGAACTCAACGTTGTCGATCTCGGTCCTGACCATTACCTTCGTGGTTCCAACGCGCCCGGCTGCCATAGCTGGCGTCGGGGCGGCGCCCATTGCGAGCGCGAGCGCGAGCCCTGTGCCCACGACGAGCGCTCTGACTCCGTTCATGTTCCTGGTGATGTCCATGGTCGTTCCTTTCTATTCGCCGCGGGCCGTCCCCGCGATGATTGGACGAATGCTGGTGAATTGCATGCGGTGCCGTGTCGGCCGGAAGGCTAGTTCTCGGTTTGCTCAACCCGTACCTTGACACGTGTCGGATTGCCGTGGCTGTCGAGGGTCTTTGCATCGAGTGCCTGGATCTCGATGTACGCCTCGCCTTCTTTGATGTCGCCGGCGGGGCACGTCTCGATTGTCTTGCCGGTCTCGACCACACCGGATTCGTACATGGTCTCGTCGTTTTGGATGACGCGGAATCGCTGGGGAAATTTATTGTCTTGGACGTTTTGCACGTTGACGCGCAGCTTGCCGTCCTCCTGCAGCTGAGCGACCGGCGCGACCGAAATCGTCATCATGTTGTCGCGGACGATGGCGTCGAGCTCATCTTGGATTTCCTGGCGCGTTTTGCCCTCGGCCGTCGTAACCGAAGCGCCCGCCTCGGGTACGGGCTGCGACTGCCAAACGTATAGTCCTACGGCGACAAGGGCACAGACGATGGCCAAGCAGGCAACGATGAGCTTCTTGCGACGACCCAGGCCTGCAAAGTGGGGTGGCTTCTTCGCGCTCATGCGGCATCCTTGGCGGTATAGACGCGCGCAAAGGTGGACGGGTCCGCTCCAAAGAGCATGTGAAGCATCAGACGGCGCGAGTAGACGAGCTCGTCGAAGTCGGGAGGGAGCTCGATGTCGTGGATATGCGCGATGTGGTGGGCGAGCGCCGAGAACGACTCGGGGTCGCAGATCACATCGGTGGTAACGTGGTAGACCGTCGTATCGGGGAATGCCTCTTCGTCGAAAGGCAGGAGATGGGGATCGTCGTCGACTTCGATGGCGATGCCGTACTGGGGCCAGTAATATGCCATGGGAACCTCCCTGCTTCTGGGCCAAAACTTCTATCGGTTTTGGCTGTCGACGCCGACCGTATCAGCCGCTACTTGACCAATTTCTGACCAAATGCTTGACGGATTGGCGTCTCCGCAGGTAAAAGGCGGCAAAAAATACTCCAACTTTTTTCGAGCGACAATCGCGCGGTCGGCGACGGCGGGGCCATATGTGTCAAAAGCATCGTCTGCCGAGGAAATCAAGCCGCTCGCCGAATTGCACGAACGTAAAAAACGCCAATTATGGAGACGGTCTCGAACACGTCGACGAAACGATGCGGTAACATCTCCCTGCAAACACTGTAGTTAGCTAAAGGGGGAGTTCGCGTGTCTGCAACCATCAAACCCTTCACCGACGAGTTCGAAGAGTATGGCCGCGATGAATCTCGCGCATCGGGCGAGGCCTCGAGCATCTCGTTTCCGACAACGGAAAACGAGGTCCGTGCCATTTTGGGAAAGCTCCATGCCGAGCGTGTTCCGGTAACGGTTCAGGGCGCCCGAACCGGCCTTGCCGCCGGCGCCGTGCCCCACGGCGGGCATATCCTCAATACTTCCCGTATGAATCGCTATTTGGGCCTTCGCCGCGATGAACAAGGCCAATTTCTGCTGCGCGTGGAGCCGGGCGTTGTGCTCTCGGAGCTGCGCAAGCAGCTGAGCAAGAAGGTGCTGCCGACCGCTGGTTGGGACCAGGCATCGCTTGAAGCCTACGAGGAGTTCCAAGAGGCCCCCGAGCAGTTTTTTCCCACCGATCCCACCGAGGCATCTGCCTGTCTGGGCGGCATGGCGGCATGTAACGCCTCCGGTGCTCGCAGCTACGCCTACGGCCCCATGCGCCCACATATCACGGGACTCCGCGTCGCGCTGGCTGATGGCGATTTGCTTGAGCTTCAGCGCGGCGAGGCTTTTGCCCAGGGCCGCCACCTGTCGCTCGTGACGGCAGCGGGCCGTACGCTCGAGCTCGATCTTCCCGGCTATACCATGCCCAAGACAAAAAATGCCTCAGGCTATTTCGTTGCGGACGAAATGGACGCCATCGACCTCTTTATCGGTGCTTGCGGCACGCTCGGCGTTATCACCGAGCTCGAGATTGCCCTGCAGGCGGCGCCTGCGGTCGTTTGGGGTGTGAGCTGTTTCTTTGACAGCGAAGACAAGGCCGTGTCCTTCACCGATTCTGTGCGTCCCGTCCTGTCCCACGCGGCTGCCATCGAATATTTCGATGCGGGCGCCCTGGATATCCTGCGTCGTCAGCGTGAGCAGTCGACCGCGTTCGCCTCGCTGCCGGCGCTCGACAAAGAGGCCAAGGTCTGTGTCTACGTGGAGCTCGACTGCGACGACGAAGTTCAGGCGACTGAGGAGCTGTATCACTTGGGGTGGGTACTGGAGCTTGCGGGCGGCAGCGACGATGCGACATGGGTCGCGCGCACCGAGGTCGATCGCGAGTGCCAGCGGTTCTTCCGCCACGCGGTGCCCGAGAGCGTCAACATGCTTATCGACGAGCGTCGCCGCATGGATCCTACCATCACCAAGCTGGGCTCGGACATGTCGGTGCCCAATGCACGCTTGGCCGATGTCGTCGCCCTCTATCGCCGCACGCTGGCGGAAAGCGGACTTGAGTCTGCTGCCTGGGGACACATCGGTAACAACCATCTGCATGTGAACATTCTGCCGCGCGATGCGCAGGATTACCGCCGTGGCGGAGAACTCTTTGCCCAGTGGGCTTCCGAGGTCACGGCCATGGGCGGCGCCGTCTCTGCCGAGCACGGCGTCGGCAAGATCAAAGCGGGCTTCTTGGAGACGATGTACGGTCACGAGGCCATGGTCGAGTCGGCGCGGCTCAAGCTCCAGCTCGATCCCGACGGGCAGCTGGGTCGCGGTAACCTGTTTTCGGAGAAGCTCTTGGATGAGCTCGTCCAGAAAGGGGGCGCGTGAAGATGAGCGATTTCCATATGGTGGTGTGCGTCAAGGCCGTGCCGGGAAGCACCGAGGTCAAGATGGACCCCAAGACCAATACCATCGTGCGCGATGGCAAGCAGGCGGTCGTTAATCCCTTTGATGCGAGCGCTTTGGAATGCGCGCTGGCGCTGAAGGACGACTTTATCGGCTTTGGCATGGATGTGCGCGTGACGGTGGTGTCGATGGGCATCCCCGCGACCGAGTCGCTGCTGCGCGACTGCATCGCCCGAGGCGCCGACGACGCGCTGCTGCTGACCGATCGCGCCTTTGCAGGTGCCGATACCCTGGCGACCACCTATGCTCTCAAATGCGGCATCGAGGCGCTCGACGAGGACTTCGACCTGCTCATCTGCGGCAAGATGGCGGTGGATGGCGATACGGCCCAGATTGGTCCCGAGCTTGCCGGTGCCTTTGAGATTCCCTGCGTGACCGACGTGAGTTGCGTGCAGAGTGCGGGCTTTACGACCTGTGGCTCGCTGGCGCTCATTCACGGATGCGATGCCGGCGAGGAGACGGTGTATCTTGAGATGCCGTGCGCGATGACGACTGCCAAGGAGATTGGCCAGTTGCGTATGCCGAGTATTGCCGGTATTCGCGCGGCGGAGGAGGCGGACGTGCGCGTGGTCAGTGCCGCCGACGTGAACGCCGACCCCGCGCGTTGCGGTCTTGCCGGGTCGCCGACACAGGTCGTGCGCTCGTTTGTGCCCGACCGTGACCAAACGTGCGAGGCCGTTGAGGGGGCGGCGTCCGAGCAGGCGGTAGAACTTGCCAAGATTATCGAGGGGATGGTATAGATGAGCGGACTGATTATCGATAGCGAAGCCTGTATCGGCTGCGGTCGCTGCGTTCGCGCCTGTGCCTCGGGCGGCATCGTAGTGGAAGGCGAGCGACCCAGCCGATGCGCCCGCGTGACCGAAGGCTGCATCTTGTGCGGCGGGTGCGTCGATGCCTGTCCCGTCAACGCTATCTCGATCGAGCGTGACGAGGCCGCTGGTGCGGTTGACCTCGATGCGTATCGAGACATTTGGGTATTCGTGCAGACCGACGAGCACGATACGGTGACTCCCGTTGCCTATGAGCTTATGGGCAAGGGCCGCGAGCTTGCCGATGCTCGCGGCTGCCGTCTGGTGGCACTGATCGGTATGGGCCCCGAGGGTTCTCTCGGCGACCTGGAGCATCTGGTTTGCGCGGGCGCCGACGAAGTCCTGGCCTGTCGCGACGAGCGCCTGCGCCAAAACGATGCGGAGGTCTACGCCCGCTTGATCTGCGATTTGGTAGCCGAACGCAAACCCGAGGCCATCCTATACGGCGCGACCGCTTTTGGCCGCGAACTGGCACCCGGCGTTGCCGTGCGTTTGCAGACGGGCCTTACGGCTGACTGCACCGTACTTTCGATGGATACGGAGACGGGGCTGCTGCAACAGACGCGTCCGGCGTTTGGCGGCAACCTGATGGCCACCATCGTCTGCCCCAATCATCGTCCCCAGATGGCAACGGTTCGTCCCGGCATCTTTAAGGCGCCCGACTTCGACTACGGCCGTTCCGGCGCGATCACCCAGGTGATGCTTGCGGAAGACGTTAAGGCTCGTGTCGAGATCTCGATTCCCGCCGAGGAGTGGGGGCAGCAGGCCTCGATCGCCGATGCCGAGCGCTTGGTCGTGGTGGGCCGCGGCATTGGCTCCAAGAAGAATCTGCCCCTGATGCGAAGGCTCGCCAAGGCTCTGGGAGCCGAGCTTGGTTGCACGCGACCTGTCGTGGAGGCCGGCTGGTTGGAGTATCGCCATCAGATTGGCCAGACCGGCGTATCGGTTTCGCCCAAGCTTCTCGTGAGTATCGGTGTTTCGGGCGCCATCCAGCATCTTGCCGGCATCGGTGGGGCGGAGTGCATTATCGCCATCAACGAGGACCCGGATGCCCCCATTTTTGGTGCTGCCCAGTACAAGGTTGTTGGGGACGCCGTCGAGGTCGTCGAGGAGCTGCTGGCCCAGCTTGAGCGCTAGGCGCGCGCCAGCCAGTCGCGCATCTCGTCCTTTAGGCACTCCCAGGTCGCTTGCGTGGTGGGATTGGTAAAGGGGCGCGTAATGCCAAAGGGTGCGTCGAGCAGGCGGTAGATATCGCCCTGTTCGCGCGCCAGCGCGCGGCTTGCTGGATAGACGAGCTCAAACATAAAGCAGACGAGCCCCACCAGGTAGTCCGCCGGCTCGTTGCGCTCGTCGCGCGCGACGCACCGATGCTCGTCAAAGGCGGCAAGCGTCGGTACCGAAAAGCGACTTGCTAGAAACGCGTCCTCGTCCACCTTGAGGATAGTGTCGACGGTGCTGTCGGCGATGGTGCGCATAATGTCGATCTTGTCACCATCGCGCACGATATCGCAGAAGCTCCGCGTGTGCACGTCGAGCTGCGCGGGTAGGCGGAAATCGCTGTGATAGGCAATGCTCGCTCGGATGAGCTCATCTTCTGCCGGGTCATCGATAAAGTCGCGGATGCTCGTTACGGCGGGTGCATCGGCGGAATTCTCGCCAAAGAGGACCTCGATGCCCAGCGCCGCATGGCTCATGCTCTCGGCGTCCTTAAAGGTGTCCCAGCGTCGCAGCTGCTCAAAGCGGCCCATATCGTGTAGCAGGCCGCAAAGCCATGCCAGGTCAATATCTTCTGACGACCAGCCCTGCTCGCGCGCTACGGCATCGCATGCCTCGGCCACGTGGTACGTATGCTCGATTTTGAGCGCGATGCGTGGGTTGGTGGCGTCGTAGGCATCGGTGTAGCTTTTGAAGGCCGCGCGCGCCCGGTCTCGATCGATAGCTGTCATAATGACTTCCTAAAAAGTTGTGTCTTTCGATCCGGTGGCAATTGTAGGTGAACTCGGTTGCTGTCGGATGATGATTCTGCCGTATCGCTACATGCGGCTCGGAGACCTTGTCAGGATGAGAAGCGTATGGTGTTCAAAATCGTTAGAACCGTCTGGCCGGTGATGCTTACCTATGTTGCAATAGGCGCGCCGTGCGGAATGATCATGGGGCAGACGGGAATGGAGCCCTGGATGGTCTTTGCCCTGAGCAGCACGTTTGTGACGGGCAGCGGCCAGTTTATGATCTGCAACCTGTGGCTGGCGGACGTGCCGGCACCTTCGATTATCGCGAGCGTTGCCGCCATCTCCTCGCGTTTTGCGCTTTACTCGGCATCGATCGCGCCGCATCTGACGGGTGCCTCGAAGCGTCAGACGCTGGCTGTTGCCGCGACACTTACCGAGGAGGCATATGGCATCTCGCTTGCCAAGTTGGTTGAAGGGG
This sequence comes from Collinsella sp., assembly GCA_018382125.1. Lineage (GTDB taxonomy): Bacteria > Actinomycetota > Coriobacteriia > Coriobacteriales > Coriobacteriaceae > Collinsella. Next base: position 32,395 of record JAGZQO010000002.1, on the reverse strand, counting down.
AGGATTGGGGCCCGCGCGAGTCCTTTGTGCTCAACGTGATCCTCATCGCAACATGGGGCGTTTCGTGTACGATGGGCACCATCGTCGGCGCCGTTGTCGATGTTCCCACCGCCATTGCAGCCTTTGTCTGCACCTCGCTCTTTATCTGCCTGCTCTTTTCGCAGCGGCTGTCGCGCGGCAACGTTGTCGCGGCGGTTTCGGGCGCGGTGTCCGTCGCCGTATGCAAGTTCTTGGGCCTCACGAATATTGCCGTGCCGGCAAGCGTCGTGGCCGGCATTGCCATTGCGTTGGCGTGCGATGCTGTATTTGACGGAAGAGGTGCCCGCGATGCCCGTTAACGAGTTCTTGGTTCTGTGGCTGTCGTCGTGGGCTGCTATCGCGTTCTTTCGCATCGCGCCGGCGTTCGCCTTGCGCGGGCGGACCCTGTCGCCCCGCATTACCGAGGCCCTGGGCTATATCCCGCCCGCTGCCTTTGCCGCGCTGGTCGCCAACGACTTGGTGAGCCCCGGCGCGTTCGACGCGGGACTCTGGCCTGCCTTGGTTCCCTGGATTGCGGCCGTCGGCGTCGTGGTCGTGGCGGTCAAGACAAAATCGATGCTGTGGTGCTGCGTCTCGGGCATCGTACTCTATATTGTCTTGAGCCTTATATAGGGGTGGCGTCGCGGGCGCCGAATCTCGTTCCATCCCAACTTGTCGAATTTTTCACCGAGCTGGTCTATTTCTTCTGGTACCATGGTCAAACTTTACTGTAGCAAAGCATGACGTGGGCTTTTGTTCCGCGTCAGCGGAAATGGGGGTTTCATGGCACAGGAAGCGACTGCCAACGAGCAAAAGAAATTCAAGGTTCCGCGCATCCCGGGCGACATCATGATCTATCCGATGATCGTCGGTCTTTTGCTCAACACCTTCTGCCCGCAGGTTTTTGAGATCGGCGGCTTCTTTACGGCTGCCTGCCGCGGTGGCTCCAATACCATCGTCGCCGCGATCCTGCTGTTCGTGGGCGCCGGCATCAGCTTTAAGTCCACGCCGGGCGCCATCAAGACCGGTATCGTCGTGCTGATTCCCAAGCTGGTCGTCGCAGCGGCTCTCGGCCTAGGCGTGGCATATTTCTTTAACGACAACTTCCTGGGTCTGAGCTCCGTGTCTATCATCGGCGGCATTACGTTTTGCAACATGGCGCTCTATACGGGCATCATGGGCGAGTTCGGCGATGAGTCCGAGCAGGGCGCCGTCGGTATCCTGTTCTTTACGGCCGGCCCCGCCGTCACGATGATCATCCTTGGTGTTTCGGGTCTTGCCAACATCCCTGTCGGTACTATCATCGGCTCCATTTTGCCGCTCGTTATCGGCATGGTTCTGGGCAACCTGTTCCCGTTTATCAAGAACCTGCTGGTTCCCGGCGCCAATCCCGCGATCGCTGTAATTGGTTTTCAGCTCGGTGCGTCCATGAGCCTTTCGAGCTTCATCGCCGGTGGTATTTCCGGCATCTTGCTGGGCCTTGTCACGCTGTTTGTCGTCGGTCCCATCACCTTTGCGTTCGAGCGCCTGTGCGGTGGTAACGGCAAGGCTGCCGTGGCTTGTTCCACCATCGCCGGCACGGCTATGACCACGCCGGTTGCTCTCGCCGAGGTCGCGCCGCGCTACGCCGAGCTTGCGCCCACCGCGTACGCCCAGATCGCCACTGCCGTTATCATCACGGCAATCATGGCTCCGATTCTGACCGGCTGGGTCGACAAGAAGTTCTGCCAGGGCAAGGAGGACCTGTCGCCTGCCGGTGTCGAGGCCATCGAGGAGGCCGTCGCGACCGACATCGATGGCGAGTAACGGCCGTTACCGATAATTGATTCCGGCGTGCAATTCGCGCCGTCCGAGCGCCCGAACAGAAACTGTTTTGCAGTGATGTTCGGGCGCTTTGCTATGATTCCCTTTACCCCTGCGGAGTAAAGGGGTGTTTATTGCCCTGATTCGAATTGGGCGATTCTGACCATTCGGATATTGAAGGGATGGCGTCTAGTGGTTAAGGCACTCAAGATTGAGATATTCCTGCTATGCATGATTGTTCTTATCGGGCTTGCCGTGCGAAGTCGTCGCTCCTTGTTCTCGAGCACCCAGCAGCTATTGTTTAGCATGCTTGGCTACACCTCTGCCGCGTACATATTATTCGATATGATCTGGACGCTTTCGGACGGTGTGGACGGCACGTTGGGCATTGCTGCCAACTGGATTTCCAACGCGGTTTCGTTTTCGCTCTTTGCTATCGCGTGTCTCATTTGGTTTATCTATTCCGAGACGGTGCAGGGTTCTCGCCTTTTGACCTCGCGCTATAGGGTGGTGCTTGTAGCGTTGCCTACGGCTCTGGTGGTCGTGCTGGCGTTTACCAGTTACTGGACGCACGCCCTGTTCTATATCGATTCGCAGGGCGTGTATCGTCGCGGCTTTGCCTATATGATCCAGCCCATCGTCAGCTACTGTTACGTTATACATACGTCCCTGCATGCATTTGTGCAATCTCGCAGGGTCGAGAGCCTGCAGACGAAGGCCATCTATCGAACCTTGGTATTTTTCGCCATTCCGGCCCTGGTGGGCGGTACCTTTCAGGTCGTATACTCGGTGCCCGGCCTTTGTGTCGGCATAATGATTAGCATGTTGCTGCTCTATATCATCTGCCAGGAGCAGCTCATCTCGACCGACCCGTTGACTGGCCTCAACAATCGCAACCGTTTTGAGACCTATATGCTGTCGCTCTTCTCAAATGTTGGTCATACGGACGATGTGTATCTTCTCATGATGGACGCTGACGGCTTTAAGCAGATTAACGATCGCTATGGACATGTGGAGGGTGATCATGCTCTTCAGGTCTTATCTGCTGCGCTCAAAAAGGTCTGCACGGCGTCTGGCAGCTTTATCGCACGTTATGGCGGCGATGAGTTCGTAGTCCTTCAAAAGGCGGCAGCGGAACAGGACATCATACGTCTGTGCGCGGCAATCAACGACGAGCTCGCGCGCGCCGAGGTGCCGTATCTGTTGCGGATGTCCATCGGCTACGCACGGGTCGGTGACGGCGTCGATACCTGGCAAGACTTGCTTCGCGCTGCCGACGCGGAGCTCTACCGCGTCAAGGCCGAGAAAAAGAAGGCCGGCGTCCAGATACGCTAGGAAAAGGGCGCACGCTGGCGTGCGTGGCGCCCCTCGGCTCACCGATGTACTCCATTAAGCTAAAGTATGTGAATCCCTTCTGCTAAATAAGGGCAGCTCGTTAGGCCTTTTTGGGCCTGTTGACGATGATGATGCCGCTGCAGACCAACAGCAGGGCAACAAGTACGGTAATGGGGCTCGTGCCAGCGCCCTCGCCGAGCAGCAGCGCGCTCAGCACCACACCAAAGACGGGATTCATAAACCCAAAGACCGAGACGCGGCTGACGGGGTTGACGGCAAGCAGGCGCGACCACAGCGAGTACGCGACGGCGGAAATGAGTGCCATATAAATGATGAGCGCGATGGCGGGGGCGATTTCGGTGGGGGACAACGTGCCGCCCATCAAAAACCCGATGGCGGTAAGGACCAAACCTCCGACTAAAAACTGCCAGCCGGCGAGCAAGACGCCGTCATGCTTGCGCGAGAAGATGCCGATCAGGCAGGTCGAAAGAGCACCCGCGACAGTGGAGGCTAGGATAAAGCCCTCGCCATCGAGCCTGAAGCCAAAGGTGCCATCTGCGCCCGAGAGGTTGACGAGCGCGACGCCGGCAAAGCCCAGCGCACAGCCAAGCACCTTGGCCGTATTGAGCTTCTCGGTGTGAAATGCCAGGGCGGCAAAGAGGATTGCGAGGAAGTTGGCGCTGGCCTCGATGATGGAACTCGACATGGCGCTGGCGCGCGAGAGTCCCAGGTAGAAAAAGAAGTACTGCCCGATGGTCTGGAAGAGCGACAAGATGCAGATGGGCTTGATATCGCGCACTTGCGGAACGAGCGGACGGCGCTGGGCCACGCTCATGCCAACAATGACCAGCATGCCGGCAAGGGTGAAGCGCAGACCCGCAAAGAGCAGCTGCGAGGCGCTGTCGTGTGCGGGAATGCCAAAGAGGCCGTAGCCGATCTTGATGCAGGGAAAAGCCGATCCCCAGAGCGCGCAGCAGACGAGGCAGCCCAGGATGAGTCCGGGCAGGGTGGCGAGATACGGCTTGCGGCTTTCCATGATGTCCTTCCTGTATGCGCGAAGCAAAAAAGAACCCGCCACCGGATGTGTCGGTGGCGGGTGTTGTTACCCGAGGGGATTGTACCCGATGGGAAAGGTTTAAGCGAAGTAGGCCACGCCGCTCTCAAAGATCGGCATGAACTTATCGCTGGGGACATGCTCGGGCACGTTGCGGTACAGGTTGTCGCCGCGACGCTCGGCATGGCCCATCTTGCCCAGGACGCGGCCGTCGGGGCTCGTGATGCCCTCGATGGCGAGTGCGGAGCCGTTGGGGTTGACGGAGAGATCCATGCTGGGCTTGCCGTTCTCGCCCACGTACTGCGTGGCGACCTGGCCGTTGGCGATCAGCTGGGCGAGCACTTCGTCATTGGCGACAAAGCGGCCCTCGCCGTGGCTGATGGCGACGGTGTAGGGGTCGTCCAGGCTGCACTGCGACAGCCACGGGGACAAGTTGGACGAGATGCGGGTGCGCACCAGACGGCTCTGGTGGCGACCGATGGTGTTGAACGTCAACGTGGGCGCATCGGGCGTGGCGTCGACGATGTCGCCGTAGGGCACCAGGCCGAGCTTGATCAGGGCCTGGAAGCCGTTGCAGATGCCCAGCATCAGGCCATCGCGGGCCTTGAGCAGGTCGCGGACTGCCTCGGTGACCTCGGGAGCGCGGAAGAACGCCGTGATGAACTTGGCAGAGCCGTCGGGCTCGTCGCCGCCCGAGAAGCCGCCGGGGATCATAACGATCTGGCTTGCACGGATGCGGCGGGCAAGCTCGCGGGTGCTCTCGGCGACGGCCTCGGGCGTGAGGTTGTTAATCACGAAGGTGTCGGCCTCGGCACCGGCGGCACGGAAGGCGCGGGCGCTGTCGTACTCGCAGTTGTTGCCGGGGAACACGGGGATGATCACGCGCGGGCGGGCGATCTTGGCGCCGCCGTACACGTGGATATCCTTGGCACGGAAGTCGATGGTCTCGACCTCGGGGGTCTCGCCGACGCTGCGGTAGGCGAAGACGCCCTCGATGCCGCTCTCCCAGGCCTCCTGGAGCTCGGCGAGCTCGATGACCTCGGAGCCGGTGTCGATGACATAGCCCTCGACGGTGGTGCCCAGGGGCTCGACGACAACGCCGTCGGCGACCTCGGGCAGCTCGGCATCCTCGGCGAGCTCGACGATAAAGCTGCCGTAGAGCGGGGTGAAGAGGCTCTCCACGTCCACGTCCTCGGCAAGTTCGATGCCGATCTGGTTGCCGACGCACATCTTGAAGAGGCTCTCGGCGCCGCAGCCGTAGCCGGGCGTGGAGACGGCCAGGGCGTCGCCGGTAGCAGTGAGCGCCTCGACGGCGTCAAACGCGGCGAGCAGCTGCTGGGCCTCGGGGCGGTAGTCCTCACCATAGGTGGCGGGGGCGATGCGCACGACGCGATGCGTCAGACCCTTGAACTCGGGCGAGACGGCGCGGGCGGCCTTACCCACGGCAACAGCGAAGCTGATCAGGGTCGGAGGAACGTTGAGCTCACCGGTCTCGTCCTCAAACGAGCCGCTCATAGAGTCCTTGCCGCCGATGGCGCCGGCACCCAGATCGACCTGGGCCATAAGGGCGCCCAGGACGGCTGCCATGGGCTTGCCCCAACGCTCGGCCTCGGTGCGCAGGCGCTCGAAGTACTCCTGGAAGGAGAGGTAGGCGCGCTTGTGCTCAAAGCCGGCGGCCACGAGCTTGGCGATGGACTCGACCACGGACAGGTAGGCGCCAGCAAACTGGTCGGCCTCCATCAGGTAGGGGTTGAAGCCCCATGCCATGGCGCTTGCCGTGGTGGTCTCGCCGTCCACGGGGAACTTGGCGACCATGGCCGAGCTCGGGGTGAGCTGCGTCTTGCCGCCAAAAGGCATAAGCACGGTCGCGGCGCCGATGGTGGAGTCGAAGCGCTCGGACAGGCCCTTGTTGGAGGCGACGTTGAGGTCGGTGACAAGCGAGGTCATGCGCTCGGCAAGCGTGGTGCCGGCCCAGCTGGGCTGCCACACGCTGCGGGCGCACACGTGGGCGACCTGGTGCTTGGGTGCACCGTTGGAGTTGAGGAACTCGCGGGATAGGTCGACGATGGCGACACCGTTCCAGGCCATGCGCATGCGCGGCTCGGCGGTAACCTCGGCGATAACGGTCGCCTCGAGGTTCTCCTCGGCGGCGTAGCCCATAAACTCCTCGACGTCACCGTCGGCGACGGCGCAGGCCATACGCTCCTGGGACTCGGAGATGGCGAGCTCGGTGCCGTCCAGGCCGTCGTACTTCTTAGTCACGGTGTCCAGGTCGACATACAGGCCGTCGGCAAGTTCGCCCACGGCGACCGAGACGCCGCCGGCGCCAAAGTCGTTGCAGCGCTTGATCAGGCGGCAGGCGTCGCCGCGGCGGAACAGACGCTGCAGCTTGCGCTCGACCGGGGCGTTGCCCTTCTGGACCTCGGCGCCCGAGGTCTCGATGGACTCGGTGTTCTGGGTTTTGGATGAGCCGGTGGCACCGCCGATGCCGTCACGGCCGGTGCGATCGCCCAGCAGGATGATTTTGTCGGTGGGGGCGGGGCACTCGCGACGCACGTGGTTTGCCGGGGTAGCGCCCACGACGGCGCCGACCTCCATGCGCTTGGCCACGTAGCCGGGGTGATAGAGCTCGTTGACCTGGCCGGTGGCAAGGCCGATCTGGTTACCGTAGCTGGAGTAGCCGGCGGCAGCGGTGGTTACGAGCTTGCGCTGCGGCAGCTTGCCCTCGAGCGTCTCGGAAACCGGGACGGTGGGGTCGCCGGCGCCGGTGACGCGCATGGCCTGGTACACGTAGCTGCGGCCCGAGAGCGGGTCGCGGATGGCGCCGCCCACGCAGGTGGCGGCACCGCCGAAGGGCTCGATCTCGGTCGGGTGGTTGTGGGTCTCGTTCTTAAACAGGAACAGCCAGTCCTGGTCCTCGCCGTCGACATCGACCTTCACCTTGACGGTGCAGGCGTTGATCTCCTCGGACTCGTCGACATCGGTCATGACGCCGGTCTTCTTGAGGTACTTGGCGCCGATGGTGCCCATGTCCATGAGGCAGACGGGCTTGGCGTCGCGACCGAGTTCGTGGCGCATCTCCATGTAGCGGTCGAAGGCCTGCTGCACCACGGCGTCGTCGATCGTCACGTCGTCTAGGACGGTGCCGAAGGTGGTGTGGCGGCAGTGGTCGGACCAGTACGTGTCGATCACGCGGATCTCGGTGATGGTGGGGTCGCGATCCTCATCGCGGAAGTACTGCTGGCAGAAAGCGATGTCCGCCTCGTCCATGGCAAGACCGCGCTCGGAAATAAAGGCGGCAAGGCCTGCCTCGTCAAGCTCGCGGAAGCCGTCGAGCACCTCGACGGGCTGGGGCTCGGGGGTCTCCACATGCAGCGTCTCGGGCAGGTCGAGCGAGGCGATGCGCGCCTCGACGGGGTTCACCACGTAGTGCTTGATGGCCTTGATGGCGGCCTCGTCCAAGTTGCCCGAGATCATATAGACCTTGGCGGAGCGCACGGCGGGGCGCTCGCCCTGGCTGATGAGCTGCACGCACTCGCTGGCGGAGTCGGCGCGCTGGTCAAACTGGCCAGGCAGGAATTCGACGGCAAAGACGGCGCCATCGCTTGCGGGGAGCTCGTCGTAGGTCACATCGACCTGGGGCTCGCTAAAGACGGTCGGCACGCAGGAGCGGAAAAGCTCCTCGTCGATGCCCTCGACGTCGTAGCGGTTGATGATCCTCAGGGCCTCGATGCCCTTGATGCCGAGAATCTCGGTCAGCTCGCCCTTGAGCTGCTGAGCCTCGACGTCGAACCCGGGTTTCTTCTCCACGTAGATACGAGAGACCATTGGTTCCTGCCTTCCTGATCGGTTGGGCGTACGGTACGGTATGCGGCAGCGGTCGGTTTGCGGGGCCTGCCCTGCGGTCGCCTTGAGCCACATGTTTGTAAACCTCACTATGATACGACAGCTCGCGGCGCGTTGAGGACGGCGAGGGTGCTACAGTGAAGCGCAAACAAGAGAAAGGCATCACATGGCATTCGTTTCGCTCGCCATCATCGCACTCGTGGCCTTTGCAAGCCCCTTCATCGCCTCGGCGATTCCTGGAAAACCCGTTCCCGAAACGGTCTTTTTGCTCGTGTTCGGCGCGGTGCTGGGCCCACATATGCTCGGCGTCATCCATGTAGATGCCGAGGTCTCGCTCGTGTCAGAGCTCGGTCTGGCATTTTTGTTCCTGCTTGCCGGCTTTGAGATCGATCCCAAGAACATCACGGGCGTCGAGGGGCGCTACGGTATGGCCACGTGGGTTGTCACATTTTGTATCGCCTGGCTTGCCGTGCGCTTTACCCCGTGGTTCTCGGTCAGCCATTTCGACGGTATCGCCGTGACGCTTGCCCTTACTTCGACGGCGCTCGGCACACTCGTGCCCATCATGCGTGAGCGCTCGCTCACTGGCACGCGTGTGGGCGACTCGATTCTCGCGTATGGCACCTGGGGCGAACTTGGACCTGTGCTTGCTATGTCGGTGTTGCTGTCTGCCCGCACTGGCATCCAAACGCTCGTAATCCTTGGCTTGTTTGCGGTGGTTTGCGTGTTGCTGGCCGTGGTTCCAAGCCGCTCCAAGCGCGTCGGCAGCCGCTTCTTTGCGTTTGTCGAGGAACGTGCCGATACCACGTCGCAGACCTTCGTGCGCCTGACGGTGCTCATCCTGGTCACGCTCGTGGCGTTCTCGGCCGTCTTTGATCTCGACATCGTGTTGGGTTCTTTTGCCGCCGGCTTTGTCCTGCGCTATATCATCCCCGAGGGCAACCATACGCTCGAGACCAAGCTCGACGGCCTGGCCTACGGCTTTTTGATTCCGGTGTTCTTTACCGTATCGGGCGCAAAGATCGACCTGACGGCCGTGGCGTCGCGCCCGGGCTTGCTCGCGGGCTTTATCGTGGCGTTGTTGATTATTCGTGCCGTGCCCATTCTTATCTCTATGAGCATTTGTCCCGCGACGCGCGATGTCTCGGCGTATGGCCGCATCACCGTGGCGCTCTACTGCACCACGGCGCTGCCGATCATCGTTGCCGTGACGAGCGTTGCCGTCAACGCGGGTGCGCTGTCGCAAGACATCGCGTCGGTTATGGTTGCCGCCGGCGCCATCACGGTGTTCTTGATGCCATTGCTCGCGCAGCTCTTCTACCGCGTGGTCGACGCCGCACCGGTCGCCGCCGTGGCAGAGGTTGCCGAGCATCCATCCGATGCGCTCGACATCCTGCGCGCTCACCACGACCTAGCGAGCTTGCTCGCGCGCGAGCACGAGCTGCTGACCTCGCATGGCCATGGTCGCGTATTCGAGGGCCTGCCTACGCTCGATACGATTGCCGAGCGTCTTTCTGCCGAGGCGGCGAGCGGCCACATCGATGCCCGCATCGTGGACGCGGCGCACCTGCTTGCCGATAAGACCTATGGAGACGAGGTCGACCCGTCCGAGCTGACCCAGCGCGAGCGTCGCCGCCTGGAGCGCGCCAAGCTCGCCGTACGCGAATACCGCCGCCGCATGCTGGAGCTCTATGCAAGAGAAGAAGCCGAGGACGACGACGGTAAGTAGTCGATACTCTCTCGGGGAAGCCGGGGACCGCTTTAAAGACCCGAAACGGGATGCAGTTTCCGCATCGGCCCCCATCGGGAAACCACATCCCAGAATGGACGCTCAGGGCGGGATGCAGTTTCCGCTTTGGACCCCTGCCGGAAAGCGCGTCCCAGTCTGAAGGTTCAAAATGGGATGCGCTTTCCTAAACAAAGGCCTTGGGGAAACCGTGTCCCGGAATGGTCGCCCAGAGTGGGATACAAGTTTCCGCGAGAGGCTCGTTGCGGAAAGCGCGCCCCAGAATCCGCGCCCAGAATGGGACATAGTTTCCGAAAGAAGGCCCTGAGGGAAACTGCGTCCCGTTTTGGGCTGAAATGCCGGGACGCAGTTTCCCTTACAAACAGAACAAGGCGCGCTGCCTGCGGTTGATGCAGGCAGCGCGCCTTTTGCGTTGAGCTCCGTTGAGGTTCGAAGCCGAAACTTTCGACCTTTAGGAGCGGGCGGCTCCGTCGACGGGGAGCACGGCGCCCGTGACATAGGAGGACATGTCGCTCGCCAGGAAAACAAAGGCGTTGGCGACATCCTCGGGCTCGCCCATGCGACCCAGCGGAATGGTGGCGATGATGGGCTTGATGACCTCTTCGGGCAGGTTGGCGACCATGTCGGTCTTAGTCACGCCGGGGGCAACGGCGTTGACGCGGATGCCCATGGGAGCAAGCTCGCGCGAGAGCGACTGGACCATGCCGTTGACGGCAAATTTGGACGTGGGGTAACCGACGCCGGAGGGCTGGCCGTACTTGGCGACCATCGAGCTTGTGGTAGTGATGGTGCCGCCGTGGCCGGCCTCGGTCATGATCTTGGCGGCAGCCTGGTGGCCATTAAAGACGGCGACGACGTTAAGGTCCATGACCTTTGCGAACTCCTCGGCCGTGTAGTCCAAGAGGGGTGAACGCTGGGAGATACCGGCATTGTTGACGACCGTGTCCAAGCCGCCCATGTCGGATGCAGCCTGGGTAAAGGCCTCGGTCACGGCCTCGAGTGAGGTGAGGTCGCAGGAGCGGCCCCAGACCTTGGCGTCGGGATAGGCGGCTGCCAGCTTCTCAACGGCCGCATCGGCGGTCTCTTGACGCGAGCCAAAGACAGTGACGGAGGCGCCCTCCTCGATAAAACGGCAGGCGATGGCATAGCCGATACCGCGCGTGCCTCCGGTGATGATTGCTTTCTTGCCCTCGAGCAACATGGTATTTCCTCTCATCGCGGGCGGACATTCGCAGCACAGCGTAGCCGTAACCGGAATCGGCCGTGTTTGCATATCGGTGAACGGTAGCCCGCGTTACCGATGAGCGGCTCGCGCAAATGTGCCCTGTCGTTGTGCTTAGGGCAGGAGACAAAAAGGCTCCCATCCCACATCGGACGGGAGCCCTTCGAGCAAATGCGTTGTGGGGTGTAAACCGAACTAGTTCGCCATGACGCCTTCGGTCCAAGCCTCAACGTCCTCGATGCGCAGGACGTTGGCGACCTCGGCCACGCAGTCGACGCTGGTAAGCTCGGCAGCGGCAGCCTGGACGTCCTTCTCGAGCGCGCGGTGCGTCAGGAAGATGACCGAACAGGCATCGCTGACGCCCGACTTGCCGTCTTCGACCTGGTTGATGAGCGAGATCGAGATGTTGTGCTTGGCAAAGATGTCGACCGTCTCGGACAGGGCACCCACGCGGTCGGCGACCTTCAGGCGCACATAGTACTTGGTCTGGAGCTCGTCCATGGGCTTAAAGGCGAGGTTGTGGCCATAGGGCTCAATCTCGGGCAGCGGAGCCACGCCGCGGCTGATCTGCTCGGAGAGCGACAGGATATCGCCCACGACGGCGCTCGCGGTGGGGAAGGAGCCTGCGCCGGCACCGTAGAACATGGTCTCGCCTACGGCGTCGCCTACCACGTAGGCAGCGTTCATGGCGCCGTTGACCTTGGCAAGCATATGGTCGGCGGGAATCAGCGTGGGATGCACACGGACGTCGACACCGGTGTCGGTGTTGCGGGCGATACCGAGCAGCTTAATGGTGTAGCCGAGCTCGCGGGCTTGGGCGATGTCCTCGGCACCGATGGTACGGATACCCTGCTGGTACACATCGTCGGTGGTAACGCGGGTGCCAAAGCCGATGGAGGCGAGGATGGCCGTCTTGCTGGCGGCATCGAAGCCGTCGACGTCGGCGGACGGGTCGGCCTCGGCATAGCCCTTGGCCTGCGCGTCGGCAAGCACGTCGGCGTAATCGGCGCCCTCGGCGTCCATGCGCGACAGGATATAGTTGGTGGTACCGTTGAGAATGCCGGCGATGGTCAGGATCTTGTTGCCCACCAGGTCGTGCTCGAGCGTGCTCACGATGGGGATGCCGCCGCCGCAGCTGGCCTCGCACTTAATCTGCACGCCGCACGCGCGCGCCTTCTCGGCGAGCGTCTCGACATGACGGCCCAGCAGGGCCTTGTTGGCAGAGACGACATGCTTGCCGTTCTCGAAGGCAGTGGTGAAGATCTCGGTTGCGGGATGCTCACCGCCGATCAGCTCGACGACGATGTCGACGGCGGGGTCGCTGACGACATCGTGCCAGTCACTCGTAAAGGCCTCGCGCTCAATGCCTGCCGCCTCGGCCTGCTCCCAAGCAAGCGCGCAGGCGCGGGTCAGCTTAAGGTCGATGCCGTAGGCTGCCAGGTACTCATCGTGGTGGCTGTTGATCAGACGGGCCACGCCGCCGCCGACGGTTCCCAGACCGATCAGACCGACGTTCACGGTGCGCAGGGGTTCGCTCATAGATAGCTCCTTCGTGCATCTTATGGATGGATTAACCGCTTAAAGGTTGAGTGCATTCTAGCGTGAACCGAGGGCGCGTGCTCGCCAGGCAACAGGAGTCGCACAAAACGGCACCCCCGAAACGCTGCGGAAACATTGGAAACATGCTCGCTACAAACGGAACTCCGTAACAAACTGTCAACGTTTGCGCCATAAGGTTTGCCCCGTACCGCAAGACGGCCGCGCTGCGGCCAGCGAAAAAGGGGGACACCATGTTTAGCATCAACAACGTACTTAACCGCAGGAGTTTCCTTGTCGGAGCCACGCTTATTTTTGCCCCGATCTATTACACCCCAGCGTCCGTTTTGCTCAAGAACGCCAAGGACATGAGCTACGACATGACACTAATGGGTGTCGACGGCATGGACAGCCTATGTGATCCAGGACGGCAAGTACATCGCCGCCTAAGTGCGCATAAAGCGCTACCGGTGAGGCCGTTTTAATCAGGGCGGGGACGCCTGTAACAGAATGGAAACATTACTTTTACACAATAAAGTGGCTAAACTGCATAAACCAATAGAAATACGCATAACTATGGATAAACGGACAAAACAAAAGAAAAGTTGAAATAATCGCCACTTTTCTCAACTAAAGCGTCTACTATTTTGCGAACGCCGAACACGGCGAAGGATGGCCTGTCGGGTAACCAAAACCCGACGAGATTTGAGAGGAGAGCCGCATGTCGAGCCTCACCGGTAAGTCATTGAACCCTGTTATGAATCGCAGGAGCGTTATCGCGAGCGCAGCAGGTCTGGGGGCGATGTCCATTCTAGCTGGCTGCTCCTCCAACGGCGGCGACAGCGGTTCCGCTTCGAGCGACGCTTCGTTTAAGATCGGCACTATCGGCCCGCTGACCGGCGCCAACGCGTCCTACGGCAAGTCCGTTACCCAGGGTGTCGAGCTTGGCTGCAAGGATTTCTCGACCAAGGAGCTGCCGCTTGCCAGCAAGGCCGAGGATGACCAGGCCGATGGCGAGAAGGCCGTCAACGCCTTCAACACCCTGCTCGACTGGGGCATGCAGGCCCTCGTCGGTCCGACCACCACGGGTGCGTCGGTTGCCGTTGCCGCCGAGTGCGGTAACGACCCCAAGACATTCATGATCACCCCGTCCGCGTCCTCCGAGGACGTCACCGACGGCAAGGATTGCGTCTTCCAGGTTTGCTTCACCGACCCCAACCAGGGTGTCAACGCTGCCAAGTTCCTGGCGCAGAAGTATGCGGACGAGAAGTTCGTGCTGTTCTATAACTCCGGCGACGCCTATTCTTCGGGCATCGCGGATTCCTTTAAGGCCCAGGCCGCTGAGTCCAAGCTCGAGGTTGTTGACGAGGAGACCTTTAAGGACGACTCCGCCACGAGCTTTACCAACCAGCTGACCAAGGCCAAGCAGGCCGGCGCCACCATGATCTTTGCGCCGATCTACTACACGCCGGCGTCCGTCCTGCTCAAGAACGCCAAGGACATGGGCTACGACGTCAAGATGATGGGCTGCGACGGCATGGACGGCATCCTGGGCGTTGAGGGCTTCGACACCTCTCTTGCCGAGGGTCTGCTGCTCATGACCCCGTTCTCCGCCGACGACGAGAAGAACGCCGACTTCGTCAACGCTTACAAGGATAAGTACGGCGATACCCCCGACCAGTTTGCCGCTGACGCCTACGACGGCGTGCACGCGGTGGCCGAGGCCCTCAAGGAGGCCGGTCTTGGTGTCGACGCCGACCCGACCGAGGTCGCCGAGAAGCTGCCCAAGGCTATGCTCAAGATTACCGTTGACGGTCTGACCGGCAAGCTCACCTGGAACGATAAGGGCCAGGTCCAGAAGGAGCCCACGGCGTACGTCATCACCGACGGCAAGTACGTACAGGCCTAATAGGCCGCCTTACATAGAGCGGTTTTGATCCCAAGCAGGGGAGGTTTTGGCCTTCCCTGCTTGCTTGGTATCTAGGGACGATGTAACGTCCCTGTTTCATACATCAACTGGAAACCTATTCGAAAGGGGGATGTGGAACATGACGGTCTTTATCCAATACCTGGTCAACGGCCTGTCCATGGGCAGCGTCTACGCCATCATCGCGTTGGGCTACACCATGGTCTACGGTATCGCCAAGATGCTGAACTTCGCTCACGGCGACGTCATCATGGTCGGTGCCTATGTCTCGTTCTGCGCCACGTCGTATCTCGGCCTCCCGGGCTGGGCATCTGTAATTCTCTCTTGTGTGGTCTGTACCGTTCTCGGTGTTCTCATCGAGGGTCTGGCATACAAGCCGCTGCGTCAGGCGGGCCCGCTGGCCGTTCTGATCACGGCCATCGGCGTGTCCTACTTCCTGCAGAATGCCGCGCAGCTTCTGTGGGGCGCCACGCCCAAGAACTTCACTTCGCTCGTCACCTTCCAGGTGCCGGAGTTCTTGGCCAAGTTCAATGTAAGCGCAGTCTCGCTCGTCACCATCGTCGCCTGCCTGGTTATCATGGCCGGCCTGATGTTCTTTACAGGTAAGACCAAGATGGGCAAAGCCATGCGCGCCGTGTCCGAGGACAAGGCCGCCGCTCAGCTCATGGGCATCAACGTCAACCGCACTATTTCGATGACGTTTGCCATCGGCTCCGCCCTTGCCGCCATCGCCGGTGTGCTCCTGTGCTCCTACTCGCCGGTCCTGCAGCCCACCACGGGCGCCATGCCTGGCATCAAGGCCTTCGACGCTGCCGTTTTCGGCGGCATCGGCTCCATCCCCGGTGCCTTTGTCGGCGGCATTCTCATCGGCATCATCGAGGCGATGGCGCAGGCTTACATTTCCACGAGCCTTGCCAACTCCATCGTCTTTGGTGTTTTGATCATCGTCCTGCTCGTCAAGCCTGCCGGCCTCTTGGGCAAGTACGTCCCCGAGAAGGTGTAGGTGAGCGTTATGAAGTTTCTTAAAGACAAGCAGACGCGTCACGACTTTGTTACGTACGCCATGTGCATCGTGGCATTTGCCATCGTGTTCTTTATGCAGTCTAACCACATGATCCCGCGCATGATCGCCGGTCAGCTGGTTCCCATCACGGCCTACATCGTCATGGCCATCTCCCTCAACCTCGTCGTCGGCATCGCGGGCGACTTGTCGCTGGGCCACGCGGGCTTTATGAGCGTCGGTGCCTACACGGGCATCGTCACCGCGGTCGCGCTGGAGAGCGCCGTCCCGTCCGATCCGATGCGCCTGATCATCAGCATCGTGGTCGGCGCCATCGCTGCCGCCATCCTGGGCTTCTTGATCGGTATCCCGGTCCTGCGTCTGAGCGGCGACTATCTGGCCATCGTGACCCTGGCTTTTGGCGAGATCATCAAAGAGATCGTCACCTGCCTCATTGTGGGCGTCGACTCCCGCGGTCTGCACGTGATCTTTAACATCACGGGCAACTCCACGATCGACGACCTGCACCTGCTCGAGGACGGCACCGCCATCATCAAGGGCGCCCAGGGCGCCTCGGGCGTGTCGACGTACTCGACCTTCCTCGCCGGTGCCATCCTGGTCATGGTCGCACTCGTGATCGTACTCAACCTGGTTCGCAGCCGTACCGGCCGTGCCATTATGGCCGTGCGCGATAACAAGATTGCAGCCGAGTCCGTAGGCATCTCCGTCACCGAGTACCGCATGATCGCCTTCGTGGTTTCCGCTGCCCTTGCCGGTGCTGCCGGAGCTCTCTTCGGCGGTAACTTCTCGCAGCTCTCCGCCACCAAGTTCGACTTCAACACGTCCATCCTCATCCTGGTGTTCGTGGTCCTTGGCGGTCTGGGCAATATGCGCGGCTCCGTCATCGCGGCGGCGTTGCTCACGGTGCTTCCCGAGCTGCTCCGTCAGTTCTCGGACTACCGCATGCTCATCTACGCCATCGTGCTGATCCTGGTCATGATCTTTACCAACAACCCGCAGCTCAAGTCGTTCTTCGCACGCATTAAGGACCGCTTTGCTTCCAAGAAGGAGGTGGCAGCCGATGCCCAGTAAGTTTGAGTTCAACAAGGGCAAGATGGTCCCGTATCCTTCTGGCGCCATCGTTCCCGACCGCGACCTGGGCCAGCGCCCGGCGCTCGAGTGCATCCACTTGGGCATTGAATTTGGCGGCCTTAAGGCAGTCGACGACTTTAGTCTGACCATCGGTAAGACCGAGATCGCCGGTCTGATCGGTCCCAACGGTGCCGGTAAGACCACGGTCTTCAACCTGCTCACCAAGGTGTACCAGCCCACGCACGGTACTATCCTGCTCGACGGCGAGGACACCTCGGGCAAGTCGGTCTATCAGGTCAACCGTATGGGTATCGCCCGTACGTTCCAGAACATTCGCCTGTTCAACACCATGACGGTGGAGGACAACGTTAAGGTCGGCCTGCACAACCAGGAGCGCTACTCTGGTTTTGAGGGCGTGCTGCGTCTGCCGACGTACTGGAAGCACGAGAAGGCCGCCCACGAGCGCGCCATGGAGCTGCTGTCCATCTTTGATATGGAGCACCTGGCAAACGAGCAGGCCGGCTCGCTGCCTTACGGCGCCCAGCGTCGTCTGGAGATCGTCCGCGCGCTTGCCACCAACCCCAAACTGCTGCTGCTCGACGAGCCTGCCGCCGGCATGAACCCGTCCGAGACCGCGGAGCTCATGGAGAACATCGTCAAGATCCGCGACACCTTTGGCATCGCCATCATGCTTATCGAGCACGACATGTCGCTCGTCATGAACATCTGCGAGGGCATCTGCGTGCTCAACTTTGGTAAGGTCATCGCCAAGGGCACGGCCGAGGAGATCCAGAACAACGATGCCGTAATTGAGGCATATCTGGGCAAGCAGGATAAGGGGGAGAACTAAATGGCAGAGCCGATGCTTTCCGTCTACAACATCAACGTCTGGTACGGCGCTATCCACGCCATCAAGGACATCTCCTTTAACGTCAACGAGGGCGAGATCGTGGCCCTGATCGGCGCGAACGGCGCCGGTAAGTCCACGACGCTTAAAACCGTCTCGGGCCTGCTGCGTTCCAAGACCGGCTCCATCAAGTTTATGGGCGAGGACATTACCCATACGCCTGCCGATAAACTGGTGGGCAAGGGCCTGGCCCAGGTGCCCGAGGGCCGTCGCGCCTTTTTGCAGATGACGGTTGAGGAGAACCTGGAGATGGGCGCCTACACGCAGCCCAAGTCCACGGTTGCTCCGGGCCTTGAGCGTGTCTACGAGCAGTTCCCGCGCCTGAAGGAACGTCGTCGCCAGGTCGCCGGCACCCTTTCGGGCGGCGAGCAGCAGATGCTCGTTATGGGCCGTGCCCTTATGAGCAACCCCAAGCTGCTCATGCTCGACGAACCCTCCATGGGTCTGGCGCCGATTCTGATCGAGCAAATCTTCCAGATCGTCGAGGACCTGCACAAGGCCGGTACCACGGTACTCCTGGTTGAGCAGAACGCGCAGATGGCGCTTTCCATCGCCACACGCGGTTACGTGCTCGAGACCGGCAAGATAACCATGACCGGCACGGGTCAAGAGCTCCTGCACGACGATAACGTCCGCAAAGCCTATCTCGGAGGCTAACCCATCCGACAAAAAGGGCGCTGACCAACCCGGTCAGCGCCCCTTTTTTGTTGCGGTGAAATAGGGACTAAATGAAGGCTCCAGAGGCCAAAACAGTCCCTATTCCACCGCAACTTCATGGGGATGTGTGACAATGCCCGTCGGAAAACATCTGCTGTCTTTGGGGGTCTATCTATGCTGTACGAGTTTTGTGCCGAGAACTTTGAGCGGGTGCCGGCGGCTATCGATGCCGGTGCAAGGCGCGTCGAGCTGTGCGACAACCTTGCCGTCGGTGGTACCACGCCCTCGGCTGGCGTTATCAGCGCTACGGTCGGCTATGCTCACGAGCATGACGCGCGAGTGATGTGCATGATTCGCCCGCGTGGCGGTGACTTTCATTACAACCAGGACGAGCTGCGCATGATGGAGATGGACCTGGGCCTTGCCGTGAGCGCCGGCGTTGACGGCTTGGTCTTTGGCTGCTGCAAGCCCTGCGCTGGCGGATGGGCGCTCGACGAGCTTACGCTTGGTGCCCTCGTGATGGCCGCGGGCTGCGCGACCGAGGAGTGCAAGCGCGGGCCCATCGATATTACCTTCCACATGGCCTTCGACCAGCTCTCGCCCGAGGCTCAGCTCGATGCCGTCGACACACTCGCCGACTGCGGTATCACGCGCATCCTGACGCATGGTGGCGCTGCCGGAACGCCGATCGAGGACAACCTGGAGCACCTGTCGCGTCTTATCGAGTATGCGGGCGACCGCCTGACCATCCTTCCCGGCGGTGGCATTTCCACGGCCAACCGCGATACCGTGGCGGCGGCACTGGGCGTCTCCGAGCTCCATGGCACCAAGATCGTGCCGCTGGAGGTATAACCCGTGGCGCTGGTATTTGACGTTCGGCAGGCGAGCGGTAAGCCCGACGACAACCGCCGCCCCGGCACCGCGTGCCCCTTTTGCGATACCGAGGAACTCGCCAATATCATCCGGCGCGACGGTGACTGCATCTGGCTCGAGAATAAGTTTAAGACCTTGCGGGCCACTCGCCAGACCGTATTGATTGAGTCGTCCGACCACGACGCCGACCTGGTGACCTATGCGCCGGACGAGCTGCATCATGTTATGCGGTTTGCCCTGGGTTGCTGGCAGCAGATGATCGATTCGCAGCAGTATCCAAGTGTGCTCATGTACAAGAACAAGGGTCCGCTCTCGGGCGGTAGTCTCGTTCATCCGCACATGCAGATTGTGGGTTTGGAGCAGGAAAACGGCTATGCTTCGCTGACTTCCGCCAATTTCGAAGGCATAAATGTCTGGCAACAGGAGAGAATCTCGGTCAACATCTCAACCGAACCGATTATGGGGTTCTTTGAGGTCAATGTTTCAGCCCCGCAGGGAATCGCCGCCAGCGATGACACGAGAGACCAAGCCGAGGCGGATCTCTTCGCCGATGCGATCCAGGTAGCTCTGCGCTATATCCTGAACGAGCACCACGGTGGTCGCGCAGAGTCGTACAACCTGTTCTTCTATCACCTGGGCGGTCGGACCATTGCCAAGGCGCTGCCGCGTTGGGTGGTTTCGCCCTACTTTGTCGGCTATCGTTTGGCCCAGGTCAATGCTGAGACCACGCTCGATGTCGATGCTGAGCGCCTGCGTGCGCATCTGGAAACGCTCGTATAGTAAGACTAACACCCGCGTAATGCGGACAGTCTAGCGTCCCATGGCGTCGCGGCCGGCCTCGACTCGCTTGCGCTGCGCTGTGCGCTCCTCGCCGGTCAGGTGCTCAAAGAGGTGTCCGATAATTGAGGCCAACACCTGCTGAAACAGCGTGCCGCACATGACGGGGAATACCACTTCGCCGGGAAAATACTGCGTGGCGATGACGGCACCCGAAGAGATGTTGCGCATGCCACAGGTAAAGCACATGGTGGTCGTCTCGCTATACGGCAGGTGCAGGGCACGGGCGATCAGGACGCCGGTGATAAAGCCGCTGATGGCGAACACCAGGATAAAGAGCGCGACTTCCAAGCGCTCAACATTCATGTGTAGCACGTACTCGCTCATAGCGGTGGAGTTGGACGCGATGACGCCCATCATCATGAACTTGCAGGCGGGCGAGAGCGCGGGAGAGAGTTTCTCGTGGCCCCAGCCGCGCGTGAGTTCATTGATGACAATACCGAGCACAGCGGGGATGGCGAT
Source organism: Collinsella sp. (assembly GCA_018382125.1). Classification (GTDB taxonomy): domain Bacteria; phylum Actinomycetota; class Coriobacteriia; order Coriobacteriales; family Coriobacteriaceae; genus Collinsella. Next base: position 12,079 of record JAGZQO010000002.1, on the reverse strand, counting down.
CATAAAGGCCATGTTCTGCATCATGCTCGGCACGTCGATCGAGACGGTGGCGCCCAGCAAGAGCTTGAGCGTAAGCGGAATCGTCACAGGTGAGATGACCGAGGACGTCAGGATGATGGTGAGCGCGAGCGGGCCGTTGCCGCCGAACATGCTGATCCACATAAAAGCGGTGACGGCCACGGGCACGCTGTATTCGAGCACGATGCCGCAGACAAGGTTGGGGTTGGCGCCAAAGAATAACGATCCCATGGCATAGGCTGCGATAGGGATAAGCACCGCCGAGACGAGTAACGCCAAGACCAGGTGCAGCGGACGGCGGAACACCTCGGTTACCTGGTGAAAGGTGTTGCTGAGCGCACCTTGGAACGTCATAAAGGCAAACAGGGCGGGAACGATGGGCTTGAGCACGCCAATCTGTTGGGGAAAGAGCACGCCGAGCGCCACGCAAATCGGAACGATGACCTGCATGTGCCCCGCGAGAAACTTGCCCAGTCCAACCCATTGCTTCATATGCTCTTGTGACTCCCTTTGTTCGTGAATTCGTTTTGAATGGATATGCTAGACGCTCGCATGCGTCCGTGCGTCAGAAACGCTCGAATATTTCGAGGCTATTACCGCCCTCGTTTATCGAAACCGCGGCGTGCTGGACGTTGTACGTCCGTGCCGCACGGTATAATTAATCCGTTCAACAGATCTGCCTGCCGAAGCGGGCATACACAGAGGACTCATCGCTATGAACCGTGAGAGGTATCGCGGCGACCTGCCCCTATCGGGGGTGGGCGCCTATGTCATCGCTTAAGACGACGCATCGCTGGGCGGTCGCTCGGCAAAACCCCGAGCTCGAAAAGGAGCTTTCGGCTGGCCTGGGCATACCCGGGCTGGTGGCGCGCATTATGGTTGCGCACGGCATTGCATCCATCGAGGAAGGCCAGCTGTTTTTGACGCCTTCGCTCGATCGCGACTGGGCCGACCCACTCATTATTCCGGGCATGGCGGTCGTTGCCGACCGCGTCGAGCGCGCTATTCGCAACCACGAGCACATCGCGGTCTTTGGCGATTTTGACGTTGACGGCATTACGTCGACCTGCCTGTTGACCGAGGCACTGCGCACGTTTGGCGCCGATGTCACGCCGTTTATTCCGCATCGCTTTGATGAGGGCTACGGTCTTTCGCGCGCGGCACTCGACCGCGTTAACGAGCTCGCTCGCCCCCAGCTGATCGTGACCGTCGATAACGGCATTGCCGCCAAGGAGGAGGTCTCCTATCTGGAGAGCCTGGGGATCGATTTGGTGGTCACGGACCATCACGAGCCGTCCGACCAGGTGCCGCAGGGCGTGCCCCTGACCGACCCCAAGCTCGAGGACGAGGGTCCCTCGCGCGAGCTTGCCGGTGCCGGCGTGGCGCTCAAGCTGGTGCAGGTCCTGGGCGAGCGTTTGGGCAAGCCGTCGTATTGGCGTTCGCTGATCGAGGTCGCGGCGCTGGGCACCGTGTCCGACATGATGCCGCTCACGCCCGAGAATCGCGCACTGGTCGCCGAGGGCATCCAGCAGATGCGCGTGACGGCCCGTCCCGGCTATATCGCGCTTGCCGCACTTGCCAAGGCCGACCTTTCTACCATTACGGCCGACGGCCTGTCGTTTTCGCTCATCCCTCGTCTGAATGCTGCCGGCCGCATGGCTGATCCCAAGCTGGCGCTCGACCTGCTGCTTGCCCGCGATCCTATCGAGGCAAGTGCACTGGCAGCCGAGCTCGAGGAAATCAACCGTCAGCGCCGCGAGATCGAGGCGGAGCTCACACGCGACGCCATGGCAAAGGTCGAGGAGACCTATGACGGCGGTCGCGCAATCGTCGTGGGTGGCGAGGGCTGGCACGAGGGCGTCAAGGGTATCGTAGCGAGCCGCCTGACCAACCGTTATCACGTGCCGGCTCTGCTCTTCTCGATTGAGGACGGCGTTGCGCGCGGATCGGGTCGCTCGGTGGGCAAGGTCAACCTGTTCGACGCCGTAGAACGCTGCTCGGATCTGCTGATTCGTCGCGGCGGGCATGCGGGTGCGGTGGGCGTGACCATCGAGGCGTCCAAGCTCGACGAGTTCCGTCGTCGCCTTTCGGCCGTGCTATCGGAGCTTCCCGCCGAGGACTTTGAGGACACTGACGAGGTTGCCGCCACCGTCGACCTCTCCGAGTTAAATATCGAGACCATCGAGCAGATTTCCCGTCTTGAGCCGTTTGGCCAGGGCAATAAGGTGCCGTTGCTGGCCGCCGAGGGCGTGACGATGTGCGATCGCGCCGTGGTGGGCAAAACCGGCGAACACATGCGCTTCGTGGCGACCGATGGCGCCGCGAGTGTGCCGGCCATCATGTTCCGCGTGCCGCAGATCGATAGGCTCATCAATTGCGACAGCGCCGTCGACTTGGTGTTCGAGGCCGTGGCCGAGCATTGGCAGGGACGCGTGAAGCCCAAGCTCATGATCAAAGATGTCTTGGTGCGCGATACCGCGGCGTCCAATATCGACGATCCGGCATGCGAGCTTCGCCGCGGCGTGCAGCCGGCGGATTCTGGCCTGCGCCTGGAGTCGCGTAAACGCGAGACGCTCGCCCAGCTTTCTTATACCGAGCTCACGCGCTCGCTTATCCATAGCTTTATCGGCTCGAACCAGCCACATCGCGCGCAGGTCGAGGCACTCGACGCGCTCGCCGACCACCAGAGCGTCTTGGCCGTTATGGGAACGGGCCGCGGCAAGTCTCTCATCTTCCATGTACATGCTGCGCGCGAGGCTGTCCTTCGCGGACGTGCGAGCATCTTTGTCTATCCGCTGCGTGCGCTTGTTGCCGACCAGGCCTATCATCTCTCGTCGACGATGGCAGCGCTTGGCATTGGCGTTGGCGTGCTGACCGGCGAGACCGTGGAGGCCGCACGCGATGATGTGTTCGCCGGCCTAGCTTCGGGCCGCACCGGTATCGTGCTCACGACGCCCGAGTTCCTATCTATCCACCGTGACCGCTTCGCGCGTTCGGGCCGCATCGGCTTTGTCGTTATCGATGAGGCGCACCACGCCGGCCTTGCCAAGGGCGGCGACCGCAGCGCCTATCTCGACATGCCCGATATCCTCAAAGCCCTGGGCGACCCGGTCGTTATGGCCACGACGGCCACCGCGACGGCTCCGGTCGTGGCCGAGCTCGCCCGCATGCTGCCGATCACTCGCACGGTGGTCGACGAGACGGTGCGCGAGAACCTGCAGCTCGAGGACGACCGTGATCTTGCAAGTCGCGAGAACCGTTTGGTGTCGATTGTGGCGACGGGGGAAAAGACCGTCATCTACGTCAATTCGCGCGACCAGTCCGTGGCGCTCGCCAAGACGTTGCGCAAGCGTGTGCCCGATTGCGCAACCCATATCGCGTTCTATAACGCGGGGCTTGCGCGTTCCGATCGCCGCCGCGTGGAGGAAGCATTCCGAGACGGAAGCCTCAGCTGCATTGTTTCGACCTCCGCCTTTGGCGAGGGTGTCAACCTACCCGATATCCGCCATGTCGTGCTGTACCACATGCCGTTTGGCGGCATTGAGTTCAACCAGATGAGCGGACGTGCCGGCCGCGATGGCCAGCCCGCCGTGATCCATCTGCTCTATTCGTCGCGCGACGCCCGCATTAACGAGCGCCTGCTCGACTGCTATGCGCCCGAGCGCGACGAGCTCGTCACGCTCTATCGCGCGCTGCAGACCATGTGGCGCTCCAACCGCGGCAAAACCGGGGACGATTCCTTTAGCGCGAGCGATATCGACATCGCGCAGATGTGCCTTGCCATCGATGCGCGCACGCCGGTCGACGAGCGTTCGGTGGAAAGCGGCCTGGGAATCTTCGAAGAGCTTGGTTTCTGTCGAGTTTCGGGGTTTGACGACACTCGTCGCATCGCGATGGCCGAAAACCCCGGCCGCGTGCAATTGAGCAGGTCAATTCGCTATTTGGAGGGTTTGCGCTCGCGCATGGAATTTTCGGCTTTCCGGAGCTGGGCGCTCGATTCGTGCGCTTCTGATATGCTAGCCAAAGTTAACCGCCCGATCGTACCGCGGGCCTAGGGGAAGGGGACCTCGATGGATGCCGCAGCCCGTACCGCCCATGATTCCACCCTCCAGCCGTTTTCGGAGATGGAGCACTATAAGCATGCCGATGAGCTGCCGCCCGAGATTATGGCGGACAGCTACGACAAGCTGGAGCGCCTGTGCCTCAAATATATGAATGAGGACGACTTTTCTAAGGTTGAGCAGGCCTACTGCTTTGCCGCCGAGAAGCACTGCAACCAAAAGCGCCGCTCGGGCGAGATGTACATTAACCATCCCGTCGAGGTTGCCATCATTTTGGCCGATCTCAAGATGGACTGCGATGTGGTGTGTGCCGCGCTGCTGCACGATACCGTCGAGGACACCGAGACCTCGCTCACCGATGTTTCCGGCCTGTTTGGCGAAACCGTTGCTGAGCTCGTCGATGGCGTGACCAAGCTCACCAACATCGAAGTCGACAGCATGGACGAGAAGCAGGCGCTCACGCTGCGCAAGATGTTCCTCGCCATGTCCAAGGACATTCGCGTCATCATCGTTAAACTTGCCGACCGTCTGCACAACATGCGTACGCTGGCAGCCCTGCGCGAGGATCGTCGCCTGTTCAAGGCTCGCGAGACCATGGACGTGTATGCGCCCCTGGCCGACCGTCTGGGCATGAGCTCCATTAAATGGGAGCTCGAGGACCTGTCCTTCTTCTACCTTGAACCCGACGCCTACCAGCGCATCGCGCGCATGGTGGCGGAGTCGCGCGAGGTCCGTGAGCGCTATCTGGCCGAGACCATCAAGACACTCACCGACGAGCTCAATCGCATTGGTCTTGAGGGCTTTCAGATCAACGGTCGTTCCAAGCACTATTGGTCCATCTATCAAAAGATGAAGCGCAAGGGCAAGGAGTTCTCCGAGATTTACGACCTGGTGGCGCTGCGCGTCATCACTCATTCGGTGCGCGATTGCTATTCCACGCTTGGTGCCGTGCATACCCTGTGGCATCCCATGCCCGGTCGTTTTAAAGACTATATCGCCATGCCCAAGGTCAATAACTACCAATCGCTTCACACGACGGTTATCGGCCCCACGGCCCGTCCGCTCGAGATTCAGATTCGAACCTACGAAATGCACGAGCAGGCCGAGTATGGCATCGCTGCCCACTGGCTGTATAAGAAGTCGGGCGGATCGTCTGCCTCCAAGACTAACGATGCGCAGCGTCTGGACGACCAGATCAACTGGCTCAAGCACTCACTCGACTGGGCGGCTTCCGACGAGATCACCGATGCCAAGGAATACCTGCACTCGCTGAAGGTCGATCTGTTCGATCAGGAGATCTTCGTCTTTACGCCCAAGGGCGAGGTCATGGCGCTTCGTGCCGGCTCCACGCCGCTCGACTTTGCCTACGCCGTTCATACCGAGGTCGGTAACCACTGTGTCGGCGCCAAGATCAACGGTGCGGTGGCGCCGCTCACGCACGAGATCAAGACGGGTGACCGTGTCGAGATCCTGACCAACAAGAGCTCTAAGCCGTCGCGCGATTGGCTCAAGATCGTCAAGACGCCTTCGGCCAAGTCAAAGATTCGCCGTTACTTCGCCGCCGCGACCAAAGACGATGACGCTGCTGCCGGCCGCGATATACTGGCTAAGGACCTGCGCAAGCGCGGGTATGGCATCTCTACGCCGCGATCCACGCGTGCGCTCAACGCCGTGGCGGAGCAGTTTAACTTCAAGCAGCTCGAGGACCTTTTTGCAGCCGTTGGCGCGGGCAAGGTCGCCCCGCGCGCTGTGGGCAATAAGGTCGAGCAAATCTTGGACCCCAAGCCCGAGGAACAGCTCACCAAGGCCGAGGCTATCGCCGAGGTCGTCAAGCAGCCTGCCCGCGGCTCCAACCGCAAGCCGCAAAAGCGCGGCAAGAGCGCGAGCAACGGCATTATCGTCAAGGGCGAGAGCAACAGCGGTCTGCTGGTCCGTCTGGCGCATTGCTGCAATCCGGTGACGGGCGACGATATCGTCGGCTTCATCACGCGCGGCCGAGGTGTCTCGGTGCATCGTGCCAACTGTCCTAACGTCAAGGGTCTTATGGAACATCCCGAGCGCATGATCGATGTGGAGTGGGACGGCGCTGCCGACACCCTCTTCCAGGTCGAGATCGTGGTCGAGTGCTTGGATCGTATGGGCCTGCTCAAGGACGTCACCATTGCCATTGGCGATGCAGGCGGCAATATCCTTTCCGCCGCCACCTCGACCAACCGCGAGGGCATTGCGACCCTGCGTTTTATGGTCGAGATCTCGGACGCGAGTGGTCTGGATCCGCTGCTGGCTTCTATCAGCAGCGTTGACTCGGTCTACGACGCGCGCCGCCTGATGCCCGGCGAGGGTGGAGCCCAGCTTAAGCGCCGCGTTTAGTCGCGACGAACGTGCCACATTATCGATATTCGCTACACTCGAGGCATCGTTTGATGCCTCGAGTTCTATAGAGAGGAGAGGGACATGAGTGCTGTGTCCTTGGATGTAACTCCCAAGGGATCGGTCGAGATCGAGACGCTCGTAAACGGTCCCATTCAGACCAATAGCTATGCTGTTATTTCGGACAATGAGTGCGTGATTATCGACCCCGCATGGGAAGGCGAGCGCCTGGTGGAGCATGTTCGAGCCGAGCATCCCGGCGTACGCATGCTTGGCGCCGTTTGCACTCATGGCCATGCCGATCATGTTGGTGGTGTTGCCGGCGTACGAACCGCCGTTGGCGAGGGCTGCCAGTATGAGCTGTGTGCTAAGGATGTGGCGGTGCCGCATGCGAACATCGAGGAACAGCGAGCTATGTGGGGCATTGAGACGCCCGACCCCGGGGAGCCGACGCGCCTACTCGCCGAGGGCGATGCTCTCGAGGTGGGCGATATCTGCCTGCAGGTGATCGAGACGCCAGGGCATACGCCGGGCGGGATCGTCTTGTTTGCTGCCACCGAGCAGGGATGCATCGCCTTTGTTGGCGACACCCTGTTCCCGGGTAGCCACGGCCGCACCGATCTTGCCGGTGGCGACGAGGCGGCGATTCTGCGCTCGCTCTCCAAGCTCGCCCGGCTTCTCCCGCCCGATACCGTTTGCCTAACCGGCCATGGCGATTCGACCACCATGGCACGCGAGCTCATGCAGAACCCTTTCATGCAGGTGTAGCTTTATAGTCAGCTTCTAAAGCACGAGAAGCGTCCAAACGTCAAGCTATTTTTCCCCAACGGGTCGATTCCGTAGGGCAAACGGTCAAAAAAAGTCTGTTTGGACGATATTCGTGAACAAACGAACGTTTATGCTCGGTGCGCCGTGGTAAAATCTCAGGCGTTATCGGAGCAACCTTACAGGAGGTTTCTTTTATGCTCGTCAACGCAGCAGACATGCTCAAGAAGGCCGAGGCCGGCAAGTACGCTCTCGGTGCCTTCAACACCAACAACCTCGAGTGGACCCTGGCTATTCTCCAGGCCGCCGAGGAGGCCAAGTCTCCGCTGATCCTTCAGTGCACCGCTGGTGCCGCTAAGTGGATGGGCGGTTTCAAGGTCTGCGCCGACATGGTCAAGGCTGCCGTCGAGGCCACGGGCGTTACCGTTCCCGTCGCCCTTCACCTCGATCACGGTTCTTACGAGGACTGCTTCAAGTGCATCGAGGCCGGCTTCACGTCCATCATGTATGACGGCTCTCACGAGGAGACCTTCCAGCTTAACCTCGACCGCACCAAGGAGCTCGTTGAGCTTGCCCACTCCAAGGGCATGTCCATCGAGGCCGAGGTCGGCGGCATCGGCGGCACCGAGGACGGCGTGACCTCCAACGGCGAGCTCGCTGACCCCGCTGAGTGCAAGCAGATTGCTGACCTGGGCGTCGACTTCCTCGCCTGCGGCATCGGCAACATCCACGGCGTGTATCCCGCCGACTGGGCTGGCCTTTCTTTCGAGCGTCTGGGCGAGATCAAGGCTCAGACCGGCGACCTGCCCCTCGTCCTGCACGGTGGCACCGGCATCCCCGAGGATCAGATCAAGAAGGCCATCTCCCTGGGCATCTCCAAGATCAACGTCAACACCGACCTGCAGCTCGTCTTCGCCAAGGGCGTCCGCGAGTACATCGAGGCTGGCAAGGATCAGCAGGGCAAGGGCTTCGACCCCCGCAAGCTCCTCAAGCCTGGTCGCGACAACATCGTTGCCCGCACCAAGGAGCTCATGGAGGAGTTTGGCTCCGTCAACAAGGCGTAAGCGTCGCTAAACTTCCCGCCGGAAGCCCCGTCCCCCTACATTGTTTCCTTTGCGCTCACCTGGCTTCGCCAGAAGTCGCGCCAAGGAAACAGTTCCGGGGGACGGGGCTTCCTTCGTTTAACGCCGCAGGGTTACTGGGCTGAATTCATTTTTAATAGGTACCGTTTATCGGTGTTGAGGGTTCCTTTATTGGGGCTTTCTTTTTTATCTCGCTACAATGGGCTTCAAGAGTTCTAATGACTTGGAGTTTGGTATGGCTGTTATTGATGTGCTGCCTTCGGATGGGAAGGTTATTGACGAGGGTCCTGTTGGTTGCTCTGTTGATGTTTGCTGTGATGACTTTCGTCATCTCGATATTGGACTGCCGCCCGAGATTCTTCGTCTCAAGGATGCCGGCTATTTGACGCAGGCTGTTGCTGCCTGCGATCGCCTTTTGGAACAGAACCCCGAGCCTTCGCTTGCTGCTTGTGTTCGTGCCGAGCGGTATCGCATGCTCGAGACGCCGCTTCATTTTTCGGTGTCGCGTGATCGAGCCATTGCGATGATTCGCGAGGAGTGGCCAGAGTTTACCGAAGAGCAGTTTGACGACCTGATTAATCGCAAGCGTATTGACTGGCGCTTTATCGATGGCGAGCTGTTTGTTCTCGATAACTTCCTCGATTCGCTTCGCGTGTACCCCAAGGAGGTTCCGGGCCTGCGTCCCGATTCTACGGACGGCATAGCGCTGCGTAACCAGATGCTCAGGGAGATGGAGTCGCAAAACGGGTTGACTCGCGTCATCACGCTTAAGGCATCCGTGTCTGTCCCCGGGGCTCTGGAGGGAGAGACTGTTCGCGCGTGGCTACCTGTTGCTGCCGCCTGTCGTCAACAGTCTCAAATCGAGGTTCTCGATATGACGTCGGAGGGTACCGTTGCCTCTGAAAACGTTTCGGCTCGTACTGCCTCTTGGATATCTTCGACTGAACATTCATTCTCGGTGACTTATCGCTATCACATCGATGCCGCCTATTGCGATATCTATGGTGGCGCGCTCCCATCGCATCCCTGTATGGACGCGCCACTGCCCGAGGACACCTCCGAGGACCGTCCGCACATTGCGTTTACGCCGTACCTGCGACAGTTGACGGAGCGTGTTGTTGACGGGCTCGAGGATCCGCTCGATCGCGCTCGTGCTATCTATGATTACCTGACACAGCATATCGACTATCGCTATCAGCCACCGTACCTGCTTTTGGGATCTATTGCCGACGACTGCGCACACTCGCTCCGCGGCGATTGCGGCGTTATGGCGCTCACGTTTATCACCATGTGCCGCATCGCGGGGGTGCCTGCCCGTTGGCAGAGCGGCCTGTACGTTGCGCCCGATTCGGTGGGGTCGCACGACTGGGCAGAGTTCTATACGCCGCAGACCGGTTGGCTCAACGCCGACGTGTCATTTGGATCTTCTGCTCACAGGATGGGGGAGGAGTGGCGCCGCCGTCACTACTTTGGCAATCTCGACCCGTGGCGTATGGTGGCCAACAATCGATTCCAGGCTGAATTTGTGCCTGCTTTCGATGGCATGCGTGAGGACCCCTATGACAACCAGATGGGCGAGGCCTCGGTTGACGGACGTGGATGTCGTAAGCGGGAGATGTTGCGCAAGGTTGAGCTTATCGAAATGCTCGAAGTTCCATTTTCGGACTAATCAACAGAAAGCTGTGATAAACTAACTCACGCATTACGTGCCCGAGTGGCGGAATTGGCAGACGCAGTGGACTCAAAATCCACCGTTGGCAACAACGTGCGAGTTCGAGTCTCGCCTCGGGCACCATACATGCAAGTGAGCGTTCAAGGGGGTCAAGGCCCCCTTTTTCGTGCCGAACTCGCGTGAGCGCGCGAAGCGTTAAGCAAACAGGCCTGTGGCCTGTTTGTAGCGGAGCGTGGCGAGGGCGCCATGCGCCCGAAGCCCGGGGCTTCGCGAAGCGAAGGCCCTTCGAGTCTCGCCTCGGGCACCATACATGCAAGTGAGCGTTCAAGGGGGTCAAGGCCTCCCCCCTTTTTCGTGTACGTAATGTGATAACGCGCTGCGCGTGTTATTATCCACAAGGCGTTGTTCCCGCAATGCCCTAAAGAGGAACCCGAGGGTTCCCACCTTTTGGCGCCAATGAGCAGCTGACTGGTCATACAACCTAGATTCCCTTCCTCACACCGAGGATGTCTATGTGTACGACCTGGTTGCAAAGAAGCGCCGGGTTATTTTTTTATGAATGGAGGTAGGGAAAATAGCTAAGTCTGATGACACCCGCATCAACGACGAGATCACTGCATCTTCGTGCCGTTTGATTGGCGTCGATGGCTCTCAGCTCGGCCTGTTCGCCATCCGCGATGCCCAGCGCGTCGCTGACGATCAGGGTCTCGACCTGGTCGAGATCGCTCCCAACGCGGAGCCGCCGGTCTGCAAGGTCATGGACTACGGTAAGTTCAAGTACCAGCAGGCCATGAAGGCCAAGGCCGCTCGTAAGAACCAGTCCAAGGTCGAGGTCAAGGAAATGAAGTTCCGACCCAAGATCGACGTTGGCGATTACGAGACCAAGAAGGGCCACGTTCTGCGTTTCCTCAAGAAGGGCGCACGCGTTAAGATCACCATCATGTTCCGCGGCCGTGAGATGGCTCACCCGGAGCAGGGTCTTAACGTTCTCGAGCGCCTCGCCGAGGATCTCAAGCCTTACGCTACGGTCGAGTCCAAGCCTAAGATGGAAGGCCGTAACATGCTTATGCTGCTCGCCCCGATTAAGGGCGCCTTCGATGAGGATAAAGCGGCAAGCGATACCAAGTAACTAGTGTTCTGTAACCGATTAAGGAGTATTTCATGCCTAAGATGAAGTCCCACAGCGGCACCAAGAAGCGTTTCCGCAAGACTGGTACCGGCAAGCTTATGCGCGCCAAGGCTTTCAAGAGCCACATCCTGAGCAAGAAGTCCACCAAGCGTAAGCGTGGCTTCCGTCAGGAGACCGAGATCGCCGCTGCCGACCGCAAGGTCATCAAGTCGCGTCTCGCCTAAGTTCGCGTTCCCGTTTTTCGTTTTACCGTCTAGGAGTTGATAGAACATGGCACGTATTAAGCGCGCTGTTGCCGCCAAGAAGAAGCGCCGTACCGTTATGCACCGTGCGAAGGGTTACTACGGTGCCGCTTCGCGTACTTACAAGCATGCTAAAGAGCAGGTCCAGCACTCCCTGCAGTATCAGTATCGTGATCGCCGCAACAAGAAGCGCGAGATCCGTTCTCTCTGGATCACTCGTATCAACGCTGCTGCTCGCCTGAACGACATCTCTTACTCTCAGTTCATGCACGGCCTGAAGGTTGCCGGCATCGAGCTCGACCGCAAGGTCCTGGCTCAGATGGCTTACGAGGATATCGAGTCCTTCAACGAGCTGGCTACCATCGCCAAGAAGGCTCTCGAGGCCTAATAGATTCTCTTGAATCGCTAGGGGAGTGTCGCGTTGTGCGCGGCGCTCCCTCTTTTTATCTGAGGCGCGGTTTACATTGCTAAAAGCGCGGGTAGATAAACACTTACAGGTGACCGATCTCTATATATTCCTGAACCAAAGGGTCATCATCTGATACGTGCGGAAGATCCGCACCAGTCTTTCTATTACCTATAGAAAGCAATATGTTGTGTAGGACTTGTGAAGAGTGGAATTGACGTCCCACAGGGCTTCGCGGTCTGGCAATATATCTCCTTGCCGCGCGGCCCGGTGGAACCGGATGAGCCGCGAGGGCGTGCACCTTGAGAACCGGATACTGCGAGGATGGACACTC
>JAGZQO010000019.1 GCA_018382125.1 Collinsella sp. | reverse complement strand
CCCGTGGGAGGCCAGGGCGCCGCTGACCGGTGGACGGCACCGAGCCGTACGCTTGAACTTGGAAGGGGGAGGCCTCGCGGCCTCCCCCTTTTTTGCGTTTACCGGGCATAAATGACTCATTTACGCCAGACGATTTAATTCTTTTTGGTATTGAGCTTTTATTTAAAGACAATAAAACGAATAACAAGGGCAACTGCTATGGATGCAATGATCAAAAGCAGGATTGTCAGTCGATGCTGCTTGCGTCGTTTACTTGACGAAACGAAGATTGATTTTCCCTGTTTTGGCGTTTCGAGATAGCGAGCCGAATGCGTCAAGGTTTGCTTTGGTCGAGGACCTCTTTGTTGATGAGCGGCGGATGCTTTCATCGGCTCATAACTAGCTGCGCTGTTTTTAGATAATGGTGCGTCATTCAGATATACAGGGTCTCCCGAGGCGACGCCCATATGTTTGCGTCCCGTTTGGGCATCCTCGAGCGTTTGATATCGATTTCTCGTCACATACTCGGGCTCAGGATCATTAATGGGCTCTTGCGAGATGTGGGGGCGATGGAACCGTGGCGGCTGCGTGGAAGTTTCTTCCCCCTGCGTCTGCATAAACATTTTGTTCTGGTTTTGGTCGTCCATGATGCCCTTTAGCTCGTTACCAACAACGTGTACGCGCTCATTGTAAGCCCCTTGTTATTTGTAGCTGCGAACATACTCGTTATTTAAGCTCTGGTTCAAAGAACCTTAACCTTACTAAAACCTGAGTCAACTACACTTAGATATGCTTATAGTACTTGACTCAAAAAACTTTATAGTCGATGTATATATAAGCACTGTGTGGGCATATATAAGAGCGTCAAAAGAAGTCCCAGCCACCTAGAAGATGGCTCGGCAGTCCTAAAAGGAGTGGTAAACATGGCAAGCATGGTTCCTTATCGTTCGGTTTTTGGCGTTCGTCCTTCTGCTAGCTCGCTGTTCGATCTGTTTGATGATATGACCGACCTTGCAAACAACTCAATTGCTTCCAAGGCGTTTCCCGTTGACGTTGAGGATAAGGGCGACGGCTATGAGGTCAAGGCTTATCTGACCGGCGTCGCCAAGGACGATATCGATGTCGAGCTTAACGAGGGCCGTCTGTCCATTAGCGTGAATGTCGAGGAAGACGAGGAGAACGAGGGCAAGAACTTCCTGCAGAAGGAGTTCAGCTCGTACAGCGCGACGCGTGGCGTGTATCTAAAGGACGCTTCGAGCGAGGGCCTCTCGGCTAAGTACGCTGACGGCATCCTGACCGTTACGGTTCCCAAGATCGTCGAGAAGAAGAACGTTACGAAGATCTCCATCGACTAATTTCGTTGGTGTTCTGCGCTATTAAAAGACAGCAAAAGGGGCTGGGAAGCGATTCTCGGCCCTTTTGCTGTCTAGGACAGTCTATTGAATGGTTGCCGGTTGATACTGACTCGCAGGGCGTATCGAGAGTTTTCGCGATCCTTGGAGAAGGGTTGCGGAGCTGCCGACCTCGTCATCCAGGGCTGCGGCCAGAGCTTTGGCATAGCTTTTGACGGTAAGGCTCGGACGATTGTTATCTTGGCTGATATGCATGGCAATGAGCTGTTCGGTGCGATCGGTAACAAGTTCGCGCGCGGCTTCGGCGGCTTGGCCATTGGAGAGGTGTCCCCTTGCAGACAGGATGCGCTCCTGAAGAAAGCGGGGATATTCTCCCTCGCGCAGCATGGTCACATCGTGGTTGCTTTCGAGCGCGAGAACTCGACAATCTTTGAGGGTGTTCATGGCTTGGCTCGATAGCTCTCCGGTGTCGGTGGCAAAGCCGATGGAATCATCGAGGGTGTCGAATCGATAACCGACTGGATTGATGACATCGTGTGATGTTGAGTAGGTTTGCACGTGGATGCCGGCAATGGATAGGGTGTCACCGGGATCGAATTCCTCGACAGGCCGATGCGAAAGATTTTCTTTGTTCGAAAGAGTGCCCCTGCTGGCAAAGAGGGGGCCGTGCCAGTGCTTGCACCAGACATCGAGGCCCTTGATGTGATCGCTATGCTCATGAGTAATGAGAAGAGCCGAGACGTTGTCTGTCGAGAGTCCCAGTTCTGCCATGCGCTTTAATGTCTCGCGGCGAGACAGTCCGTCATCGACCATAATGAGCCCCTGCGGGCCCTCGATGAGTGCGCAGTTGCCTTTAGAGCCACTGCCGAGGATATGAAGGTGCAGACGAGACATAAGATTCCAAAGGATACAATGGGTGCGGACGAATAGAGGAGGAAGCGAATGCCAACGGTATCACAGCATTACGGACACCATGCCGTGCCTGGGGCAGTCGATGAGACCCGGACGAGACAGCAGGCTGCTCCTGTCGTGCTCATGGTATCAGGCGGCGCGGACTCGACGGCACTGCTTCTTATGGCGTGCACATCAAAGCTGGATATCCAAGACGGACGCGGTGTTGCCCCCATTGCTCGCGAGCGCCTGCATGTGCTGCATGTAAACCATCATCTGCGCGGCAAGGCGTCCGATGGCGACGAGGCCTTTGTGCGTGAGCTCTGCGCGCAATATGGTTTACCGCTGTGTGTGGAGCACGCTTATTTTGATGGGGAGTCGGGCAATATTGAGGCCGCGGCCCGCGAGGTGCGCTATGCCGCGGCGCGGAGGTATGTTCGCGAACTCTGCGCCCAGACGGGGGCGCCGCGAACGGCGGCTCGTATCTGCACCGCGCACACGTCTTCGGATCGCGCGGAAACGTTTTTGATGAACGCGATTAAGGGTTCGGGGCCCGCTGGTCTATCGAGCATTCCTCGCCGGAGGAATATCGTGGTGCGTCCCTTGCTCGACCTAACTCATGGCGAGCTCGTGGGCTATCTACAGGTACATGGTCAGCCGTGGCGTGAAGACGAGAGCAATGAGGATATCTCGTATCTGCGAAACTACGTGCGCCATCGAGTGATGCCGGTGGTGGCGCAGCGCAACGCGAGCGTCTGCAAGACGATTGGCGCCGCCTGCGAGATCTTAGGCGATGAGGACGCGTTTTTGTCTCAGCTTTCGGCACAGGCGTTTCGAAGCTGTTTGCGCAAAGAGGCAGCGGGTGCGCTGGTGCTCGATGCCAGGCGCCTGGCTGCGGCCGAGGTGGTAATCGCGCGGCGCATCGTGCGACTGGCGATTAAGCGCATCGATCCGGACGCTCGTCCCGAGATGCGACATGTGGAGCGAGTCCTTTCCTGCGTTGCCGAGGGCACCGGCTCGGTCACGCTTCCGGCGGGGATTGACGCACGCATTGAGTTTGGCATGCTGGCGTTTAAGGCGCCGGCGGCTCGCGAGGGCCTGGTCGCGGGCTGGGTTACCGTACCCGGTCGTTTGCCGTTGGGCGGGGGACGTATGCTGGTCACAGAACCGATGGCTGTTGAGCCGGGATGCGATATCGTGCGCCGCGCCCGTGAGCTTGCGGCTGCCGGGGAAGTGACAGCTTTGGTAGACGCGGCTGCCCTGGGTTTTGCCGACAGCGATAGTGAGCGGATCCTGGCGGGCTCGCGTGGCGAGATCCCTGCCGAGGCGCGATTGGCGCGCCTGTGGGTGGACGGTCCCGCGCCGGGAGACGTGATGTGCCCGTTAGGGATGAGTGGCCGAAGCAAGAAAGTATCCGATTTGCTAGGTGAGGCTCGCATTCCCGTTTCCGAGCGCGCCGGCGTGCCCATGGTGAGGACGGCGCCGGGGGGTGCCGTGGTGTGGGTCGCCGGAGTTCGCGCGGACGAGCGTTTTAAGTGCACGGCCGCAACGCGCGTGGCATATCTGCTCCGCGTGGTCGATGCGGAATAGCGTCCCACGCCTGCTATTCTGTGCGACGTTGACGGTATTCCCGCGCTGATGGCGCACGGGCTGGTAAATTTACCCCGTGCGCTGCTAGAATGTGTAGTTCGCGTCCATACGGCGGTGTGTGGGCGATAAGCACAAGAAAGGGTTGTCATGGCTTCTCAACATCCGGATATCGAGAAGGTTCTGTTTACGCAGGAGGATATCGACGGTATCGTCTCTCGCCTGGGCGAGGAGATTACGCGCGACTACGCGGGTAAGGATCTGGTGCTGATTGCGGTCCTGCGCGGCGCCGTGGTCTTTATGGGCGACCTGATGCGTAAGATCGAGCTGCCGACCAACATCGATTTCATGGCTGTTTCGAGCTACGGCGACGGTGTGAAGTCCTCGGGTATCGTGCGTATCATTAAGGACCTGGATATCGACATCCGCGGTCGCGACGTGCTGATCGTCGAGGACATTCTGGACTCGGGCCTGACGCTCAAGTATCTGATGAAGAACCTCGAGAGCCGCAAGCCCGCTTCTCTGGAGGTCGCCGCCTTCCTGTGGAAGGACGTTGAGGACCGCGTCTCGGCCATCACGCCCAAGTATGTTGGAACCCATTGCCCCGATGCCTTTGTGGTGGGCTACGGCCTCGACTATGCCGAGCGCTATCGCAACCTTCCGTATCTGGGCATTTTGAAACCGGAGGTTTATTCGTAAGATGCCCGACGACCGTAACGACAACAATTCCCAGACTCCCCGGGACCCAAAGATCCCGGGGATGCCCGGAGGCAAGAAGCCCACGCGTACGGGCTGGCTGTATTTTCTTTTGGCTTGCGCGCTTCTGGGCTATGCCTTCTTTAATATGGGTTCCGGCTTTGCCAGCTCCAGCAATACCGTTAAGCTCGCGACGAGCGAGATGGTCAGCGCCATCAAGCAGGATTGCGTCGAAGATCTGACCTATACGGTTCAAGACGGAAGCGTGACGGGTCATTACTGGAAGACAAAAAAGGACAAGGGCGATACGAGCGAGCTCAAGAGCTTCTCTTCGACCTATGTCGGCTCCGATTCGCTTGCCGAGCTCATGGCGGAGCACCCCGATACCAAGTACATCGTCAACACCAACGATCCCGATTTTTGGGGCGACTTGGCGATGAGTGTGCTTCCGACGATCGCCCTTATCGCCATCATGTTCTACTTTATGCGCCAGATGATGGGCGCCAACAACAGGAACATGCAGTTTGGCAAGACCAACGCCAAGACCAACGAGGCCACACGCCCCAAGGTCAAGTTTGAAGACGTTGCCGGAGTGGACGAGGCAGTCGAGGAGCTCGAGGAGATCCGTGACTTTTTGAGCGATCCGGATCGCTATCGCAAGCTGGGCGCCAAGATCCCGCGTGGCGTGTTGCTGGTTGGCCCTCCGGGCACCGGTAAAACGCTGCTGGCCAAGGCCGTTGCCGGCGAGGCGGGCGTGCCGTTCTTTAGCATCTCGGGTTCCGACTTTGTCGAGATGTTCGTAGGTGTCGGCGCCAGCCGTGTGCGTGACCTCTTTAAGGAGGCCAAGTCCCAGGCCCCGTCGATCATCTTCATCGATGAGATCGATGCCGTGGGACGTCAGCGCGGAGCTGGCTTGGGCGGCGGTCACGACGAGCGCGAGCAGACGCTCAACCAGCTGCTGGTCGAGATGGACGGCTTTGAGGAAAGCGAGTCGGTCATCCTGATCGCCGCCACCAACCGCCCCGACATTCTGGATCCGGCGCTGCTGCGTCCCGGTCGTTTTGACCGTCAGGTTACGGTCGACCGTCCGGATGTGAAGGGCCGCGAGCAGATCTTGCGCGTGCATGCCGAGAACAAGCCGATGGACGAGGACGTTAAGTTTGAGAAGCTCGCCCAGATGACCGTTGGCTTCACTGGTGCCGATCTGGCAAATCTGCTCAACGAGTCTGCGCTGTTGGCTGCCCGCCGCCATCGTTCCGTGATCTCGATGGACGAGGTCGAGGAATCGATGGAGCGCGTGATTGCCGGACCGCAGCGCAAGGGTCGCGTGATGACCGAGGCCGAGCGCACCACGATTGCCTACCACGAGAGCGGTCACGCCCTGGTGGGTCACATCCTGGAGCACTCCGATCCGGTCCACAAGATCTCGATCGTCAGCCGCGGCCAGGCTTTGGGTTACACGCTGCAGCTTCCGCAGGAGGACCACTTCCTCAAGACCAAGAACGAGATGCTCGACGAGCTCGCCGTGTTCTTGGGTGGCCGCGTTGCCGAGGAACTCATGTGCGACGACATCACGTCGGGCGCGAGCAACGATCTGGAGCGCGCGACCAAGATGGCGCGCGAGATGGTCACGCGCCTGGGCATGAGCGAGGAGCTTGGAACGCAGGTGTTTGGTGAGGCGCAGCATCAGGTATTCCTGGGCCGCGACTATGCCGATCATCAGGACTACTCTGAGGAGACGGCGCGTCGCATCGACATTGAGGTCCAGCGCATTATGCGTGAGGCCCATCGTCGTGCGGTCGAGATCCTGGATGCCCGTCGCGATCAGCTCGACCTGATGGCCAAGGTGCTGCTCGAGCGCGAGACCGTCGAGGGTGACGCCGTGAACGCCCTGCTCGACAACGAGTGGGACGCCTACCTTGAGCGCGAGGGCGATATCCTGGCGGCCAAGGAGGAGCGCAATGCCAAGGCGGCCGGCATGCCGACCAAGAAGCGCACGCCCCGTATGAGCGAGGAAGAGCTGGCGGCTGATGCCGCGGCCTTTGCGCAGGCGGCCATGCAGGAGGATGCCGAAGTCGCATCCGATGATGCTGGCGATGACCATGCCGTCGTCGATGCCGACGCCGACGCCGACAAATAGTCTTTGTGGCGAAAGCCTCCGCGGGGAAACCTGCGGAGGCTTTTTCTTTTGAGCGATATGGGGCCGTCTGTTGATTGGGGACAGACTTAAATGAGCGTTTTCACGCATTTAAGTCTGTCCCCAATTAACATTGCTGCGGCACTTTGCTCGGCTAAAGCGTACAATAGCGCCTATGCGAAAGGGGAACAGATGATCAACGAAACTATGTATGCTCGCGGCGCGGAAAGCTCCATCATCCGTGAGATTTTTAGCTATGGCCTTGAGCGCAAGGCGCAGATCGGTGCGGAAAACGTATTCGATTTTTCGCTGGGCAATCCGAGCGTTCCGGCGCCCGCTGCTGTGGCTGAGTCGATTAAGAAGGCCCTGGAGCTGCCGAGCGACCAGCTGCACGGCTACACGCCCGCACCGGGCCTGCCGCAATGTCGTGCCGCTGTGGCCGAATCGCTCAACCGCCGCTTTGGCACGAGCTATGAGGGCAAAGACGTATTTATGACGGTGGGTGCCGCGGCTTCGCTCACCTGCACGCTCAACGCCGTTACGAACCCGGGCGACGAGGTTATTGTTATCGCCCCGTACTTTCCGGAGTATCGCGTTTGGATTGAGAAGGCCGGCTGTACGTGTGTTGAGGCGCTCGCCGATGAAGATACGTTCCAGCTGAGCGTGGACAACGTGCTCAAGGCGATCAGCGATAAGACGGCGGCCGTCATCATTGACTCTCCCAACAATCCGACCGGTGCCGTATATACATGCGACACGCTGACGCGACTGGCCAATGTTCTGCGCGAGGCCAACGCTCAGCGCGATCCCGAGAATCCGATTATGCTCATCTCGGATGAGCCGTACCGCGAGATTGTGTACGGTGCCGAGGTGCCTTGGGTGCCCTCGATCTACGAGCACACCATCGTGTGCTACTCGTATTCCAAGTCGCTGTCGCTGCCGGGCGAGCGCGTGGGGTGGATCTTGGTTCCCAACACCAATCCGCAGGCTGCCCGTCTGATGCCGGCTGTTGCGGGTGCTGCCCGTACGCTAGGTTTTGTATGCGCACCGGCACTCTTCCAGCGCGTAATCATCGATTGCATCGATGAGCCGAGCGATGTCGAGGCCTATGCGCGCAACCGCACCGCGCTTACCGACGCACTAGCGGAGTACGGCTACACCTATGTTGAGCCGGATGGTGCATTCTACCTGTGGGTGAAGGCGCTGGAACCCGATGCGAATGCGTTTTGCGAGCGTGCAAAGAAGTATGAGTTGCTTGCGGTTCCCTCGGACAGCTTTGGTATGCCGGGTTGGTTCCGCCTGGGCTATTGCGTGAGTTACGAAACGATTATCAATTCGCTACCCGCTTGGAAACAGTTGGCGGACGAGTATCGTTAAAAGTAAAGCGCTCTGCCTACAATGTTTTACGTGAAACGGGGTTTGGTGTTAAGCCAGACCCCGTTGTCATGGATGTTGTGTCTTTGGGATGGAGTGGTTTTACGACTATCGAAGGCTATGCGTACAATGAATATAAGCGACGGCCGTGCCAGATAAGGAGACCTGATGCCCTACCTGCTTTCTTGTGACATTCATACCCATACGATATTCTCTGCGCATGCATATTCGACCATTGAGGAGAATGTGTACTGGGCGGCAGAGCGTGGCCTGCAGGTGCTCGGATCTGCCGACCATCTGAGCTCTATGGTTACGGCTTGCCCCAATGACCTGCGCAGTTACCAATTCTTTATCAACCAGGATATCTGGCCGCGCATTTGGAGCGGCGTGCTGGTGCTGCGTGGTGCCGAGGCCGATATCGTTTCGCTGGACGGAAGCCTGTTTGGCGAGGACACTCCTGTCACGCTCGATATTGCCGGTGATTCGTACAGCCGTCAGCATTCGCTGTTCGATTTGGTTACGCGAAATTTGGATTATTTGGTTGCGAGCGTGCATAATCCGCAGATTGCTGAAGGCGCGACGCTGGCCCAGACGACCGAGATGTATATCAATGCCCTGGAGTACCCCAAGGTGTTCATGCTGGGTCACACGGGGCGTTCGGGCGTGCCGTTCGATATCGACGAGGTGCTGTTGGCAGCTAAGGCCAAGCACAAGATTATCGAGATCAACAACCATAGTCTTGAACACGGTGTCGACACTGAGCATTGGGCCGTATGTCGCAAGATCGCCGAGCGCTGCGCCGAGCTGGGCGTGGGCATTGGCGTGTCAACCGATGCCCACATTGGCATGGCCATTGGCAAGCTCGATCACGCGCGCAAGATGCTCGACGAGATTCATTTCCCGCTAGATTTGATCGTGACGCGCGACCGCGAGACGCTGCTGCGCGAGATGGCGGCAGCCGGCGTGTGCGATCTGCGCAATGGGATGTAGCGGAGTTTATAAACCAAGCGAAGGGGGCGGCCCAGGCGGGTCGCCCCCTTTCTTGTCCCAAAAATCTACTGAGGTCGGTTAGCGGCGTTCGAGGACCGCTACGGTTTCGGTGTGGTCGGTGTGAGGGAACATGTCGACGGGCGTGATCTTGAGCAGGCAATAGCCTCCGTCGAGGAGCTGATGCAGGTCGCGCTCTTGAGTTACGGGGTTGCAGCTGATATAGGTGATGCGGCGCGGCTTAAGCGCGCAGGCAGCTTCGAGGAACTCGGGGGTAGAGCCGGCGCGCGGCGGATCGATGGAAAGGACATCGACCCGCTCGTTGTTATCGGCGGCATCCAGGATGCAATCGGTGGCGTCGTCGGCCATAAACCAGGCGCTGCGGGTGAGGCCGTTGAGCTCGGCATTGCGACGTGCGTCGGCAATGCCCGCCGGGTTGCGCTCCACGCCGAGCAGCATAATGCCGATGCCCTTTTTCTGGGCATCTTTAGCTGCGCACAGGCCGATAGTTCCGCTACCGCAATAGGCATCCATGAGTACGTCGCCCTGTTGCAGGTCCATGCCGTCAATCGCGAGCTGATAGAGCTGCTCGGTCTGCTGCGGATTGGTCTGATAGAACGCGGTGGGGGAGATATCGAATTCGCAACCGAGCAGCTGGTCGCGCATGCACTCGGCGCCATAGACGATACGAGTCTCCTCGCCCAAGATGGCGTTACCGGGACGGCCATTGATATTTTGGGCAACGGTGACGATATGCGGATCGAGTGCCGCCACGGCTTCAAAGAACTCCTGCGCATGCGGTAAGTCACGCTGGGCGGTCACGAGCGTAACCATGACCTGGTCGGTACGCCAACCGCAGCGGACGACGGCATAGCGGAGCAAGCCCAGATGCTTGTCCTCGTTAAAGGCGGGAATGTGCAGGCGCTCAGCTTCACGCGCGATGCCGTTAAGAATTTGTCGGGCGCCCGGTGCCTCGACGGGGCATTCGGGTACGGCAACGATCTTGTGCGTGCCGCGCTCAAAGAAACCGCAACGGACAGCGCCCTCCTTACCGGGAGCAAAGGGAGTGGCAGCCTTATGACGAAAGCCACGCGGCGCAGGATATTTACCCGGGTCGCCAAGGGTGACGCCCATACCGCGAATAGGATCGACAGCAATGCTCTCGCGCTCACAAAGCTCGGCAAACAGCTCCTCCATAGCAGCCTGCTTAGCCGCCAACTGCTTTTTATAAGGACGATTGAGCGCCGTGCACCCACCGCAAGATTTCATGATCGAACAGGGAGACTTGGGGTCCACGGCCTTACGCGCAGACGAAACCCGATCTTTATGCGAGCGCTTGGAACGAGTCTGAGGCGCTTTATCCCCGCCTCGACGAGAGTCAGAACGCTTGGTCTTAGCTCTGCTCTTGGTCGGTTTGCTTTTTGCAGCTTTAGAAGACTTGGATTTCGTAGAAGATTTCTCCTCCTTCGACCCCTCAGCCGCCTCCACCAAAGCACGACGAGCCCTACGCTCCGCACGAGATTCTGCCATCGATAACCTCACTAATTTATAAATTTAAAGCTACAAGCATTGTACCGTGCCAGGCCAACAGACGATATGCAAGCGGTTTATTGGTGTCAGTGATAAGTCCAACGACGGTTGCCCGCCGCGCGAGGGGTGCGGGGGTTAAGTTTATCGCGAGTTCCGCACGAACAGGAGGCCACTTAATGTGGCCTCCGTCGTGAGCAGGACTGTAGAGCAGGAAACTTAACCCCCGCACCCCTCGCGCGGCGGGCAAACTCATCTTGTGCTCTATCACGCTAAAGTGTATGATTCTGAACGTTACATGACTCACTTTACCTAACTAAAGTGTCATCAAGGGGGAATACCATGAACACCGATATGTCTCGTCGCCAGTTTGTTGGTCTAGCAGGCTCGCTCGCCACGGTGCTTGGCCTTGGTCTTGTCGGTTGCGGCGGTGGTGCCGGCAAGGGCTCCGCTGCTGGCTCTGCCGCGGCCAAGGATGTGAAGGGCGCTGCGGAGTCCAAGAAGCTCGTCGTGGGCTTTGACAAGTCCTATCCTCCGTACGGCTTTGTGGGCGACGACGGAGAGTACACTGGTTTTGACCTCGATCTGGCCAAGGCTGTTGCCGATAAGCAGGGCTGGGAGGTCAAATACGAGGCCATCGACTGGGATGCCAAGGATACGCTGCTCAACTCGGGGGCCATCAACTGCATCTGGAACGGCTTTACCATGGAGGGTCGCGAGGACGACTACACGTTCTCCGAGCCGTACATGCTCAACGAGCAGGTGCTGGTGGTAAAGAAGGATGCAGGCATCAAGAGCTGGGACGATCTTGCCGGCAAGACCGTGATTACCCAGACCGATTCCGCTGCGCAGGATGTGCTCGAGGGCGAACAGAAGGATCTGGCGGCGACGTTTGCCACGCTCGACACGATCGGCGAGTACAACACGGCCTTTATGCAGCTCGAGAGCGGCGCGGTCGATGCCGTGGCTTGCGACCTTTCGATTGCCCAGTATCAGCTTGCCGCCAAGCCCGATGCCTATACGCAGCTCGACAAGCCGCTGTCCAGCGAGCACTACGCCGTTGGCTTTAAGAAGGGCGAAACCAAGTCCGCCGATGCCGTGACCGAGTCGCTCAAGGCACTCTACGAGGATGGCACGGTCAAGGACCTCTGCAATAAATATGCAGATTACGGTCTGTCTTTCGATAATTGGGTGCTCAAGTAATGTCTATTCAGGTCATGATGCAGATGCTTGGCCAGGGATTCTTGGTCAGTTTGCAGCTGTTTGTGCTGACGCTGCTGGGGTCGATTCCGCTGGGAATCCCCGTGGCGTTCATGCGCATGAGCAAAATTGCGCCGCTTCGCTGGATCGCGCGTATCTATATTTCGGTGATGCGTGGCACGCCGCTCATGCTACAGATGTTCGCCATCTACTTTGCCCCGTACTACGTGTTCGGCATCTCGCTCACGCCCGATTCCAAATGGACGGCATGCGTCGTGGCGTTCATCATCAACTACGCCGGCTACTTTGCCGAGATCTATCGCTCGGGCTTGCAGTCCATTCCGCGCGGCCAATACGAGGCAGCCGAGGTGCTGGGCTACTCGCGCATGCAGACGTTTCTGTATATCGTGATGCCGCAGGTCGCCAAGCGCATTTTGCCGGCGATGGGCAACGAGATCATCACGCTGGTCAAGGACACGTCGCTGGCGTTCGCTATCGGCGTGGGCGAGATGTTCTCGACGGCCAAGGCGCTGGTCGCCTCGCAGGTGAGCATGGTGCCGTTCGCAATCGCGGCGCTGATCTACTGGGTCTTTAACTTTGTGGTCGAGATGCTGCTGGGCGCTGCCGAGAAAAAATTGGATTACTACCATGATTAATTCGGTAATGAATATATCGAACGCACGCAAGGCGTTTGGCGGCAATGAGGTGCTCAAGGATATCTCGCTCGAGGTAAAGCGTGGCGAGGTCGTGGCGATTATCGGGCCTTCGGGCGGCGGTAAGTCCACGCTGCTGCGCTGTGCTACGCTGCTCGAGACGCTCGACGGTGGCTCGCTCTCGTTTGGCGACCTTGCCGTCGCGACGGATGCGGGTTCGGGCGCGGTGTACGCAAAGGGCGATGTACCCAAACAGGCGCGCTCGCGGTTTGGTCTGGTGTTTCAGAACTACAATCTGTTCCCGCACTATACCGTGATGAAAAACATCACCGATGCGCCGATTCGCGTGCTTAAGCGTCCGCGCGAGCAGGCGGAGGCCCGCGCACACGAGCTTATTGCACAGATGGGGCTGACGGGCAACGAGAACAAGGTGCCCTGTGAGCTTTCGGGCGGCCAGCAGCAGCGCGTGAGTATTGCCCGCGCCCTGGCGCTCGACCCGGAAATCTTGTTCTTTGATGAGCCGACCTCGGCGCTCGATCCCGAGCTGACGGCCGAGGTTCTGCGCGTCATCAAGGATCTGGCCGCGCAGAATATGACGATGGTGATCGTGACGCACGCGATGCAGTTTGCCCGCGACGTTGCCGACCGCGTGGTCTTTATGGACGGCGGTCGTATTGTCGAGGAGGGTCCGGCCGAGCAGGTCATCGACCATCCGCGCGAGCAGCGTACGCGCGAGTTCCTGAGCCGTATCGAGGGATAGGCTCAGCTATTTACTCAACTGTTTATTGAGGCGAAACCGCCGCAGGTCTTATGATCTGCGGCGGTTTTTGCATCCGCGGGGTTCAATAATCGCCTCGCATACTCGCCTCCTCCTCTCGCCGCCCGTATTCATACGCGTGCCGAAAGGTCTGCATGGACAGGCGACTGCAAGGGTAGGGTGGTGGCATAGGACATTTGGAGGGTGAGTCGGATCGGCTGCCGACCATGCTGCTCCCGGGACGGCATCGACCGCGAACTCTCCCCGTTGGCGTCGCGCATCGCGCGCGACCCTGCAAGGAGGTCATCATGGGTGCTCCCAAGACCGGCAACGTAAGGAACGTGGTGCTCGTAGGCCAAGGCGGGGTGGGCAAGACTTCACTCGCCGAGGCCATGCTCCACCTTTCCGGTAAGACCGCCCGCCTGGGTGGCCACGACGGCACCAAGCCCACGCTCGACTATGACCCCGAAGAGGTCAAGCGTGCGTTTTCCATCTCGACGACCATCGCGCCGATCGATTGGAAGGGCGCCCGCATCAACGTGCTCGATGCCCCGTGCTATCCCGATTTTATCGGCGACGCCTTTGCCGCGATGAGCGTCTGCGAGACGGCGCTGTTTGTGGTCGACGCCGAGGCTGGCCCGCAGCCTACGACGGTTAAGCTCTGGTATGCCGCCGAGGACCTGCGCCTGGCGCGTGCGGTGTTCGTAAACCGCCTGTCGCGCCCCGAGGCCAGCTTTGCGACCACGATGGACCTGCTGCAGGAGCGCTTTGGCACGCGCCTGGGCGCCGTGACCCTTCCCTGGGGCGAGGGCGAGGACTTTGACGGCATCATCGACCTGGTGCGCATGAAGGCGCGCCATTGCAACGGCGCCGAGGCCGTTGAGTCGGAGATTCCCGAGGAGTATCGTGCCCAGGCCGAGGAGGCCCATGACCATCTGTGCGAGCTGGTGGCCGAGGCTGACGACGAACTGATGATGAAGTACTTGGAAGGCGAGGAGACGCTGACGCAGGAGGAGCTCGAAGGCCTGCTGTCGAAGGCGATCGCCGAGCGCATCTTTGTGCCGGTCTTTGCGGGCGATTGCATCAAGGAGCAGGGCGTCAACTCGCTGATGGACGACATCGCCACGTACTTCCCGGCGCCGACCGACTATGGCGAGATGCCGCTCATTGACGGCGATTCGCTTAAGATCTCGAGTGACGATGACCGCCCGGTGGCCTTTGTGTTTAAGACCCTGGCCGATCCTCAGCAGGGTCGCATCAGCTTTATCAAGGTGCTGACGGGCACGCTTGAGCCGGGCCTTGAGCTGATCAACGCGCGTACCCGCAAGAGCGATCGTCTGGCCCACCTGTATGTGATGTGCGGCCGCGACATGACCGAGGTCGGTCACGCCTATGCCGGCGACATCATCGTGGCGCCCAAGCTGGCGGCCGAGACGGGCGATACGCTCTCCATTACCGGTAAGGTCGAGGCTGCGGCGTTTAAGTTCCCCAACTCGCAGTACCGCATTGCCATCGAGGCCGAGAACCGTGGCGACGAAGAGAAGCTCTATACGTTTATCGAGAAGGCGTGCAAGGCTGATCCGACCATGAGCATCGATCGTGACGAGGAGACGGGCCAGACTATCATCTCCGCCGTTGGTGAGGCGCAGGTTTCGGTGCTGCTCAACCGTTTGGAGGATCGCACCAAGGTCGTGGCCAAGAGCGTGCCGATCCGCATTCCGTATCGCGAGACCATCCGCCGCACGGCGAGCGCCCAGGGTCGCCACAAGAAGCAGACCGGTGGCGCCGGTCAGTACGGCGACTGCTGGCTGCGCGTGGAGCCGCTTATTGGGCCCGACGGCACGAGCGACGGCTACGAGTTTGTGGATGAGGTCGTGGGTGGCCGCATTCCGCGCTCGCTGATCCCCGCCGTGGACAAGGGTGTCCAGGAGACCATGAAGGACGGCATCATTGCCGGCTACCCGCTCACGGGCATTCGCGTGGCTGTGTACGACGGCTCGTATCACAGCGTCGACTCCAACGAGATGGCGTTCCGCGCGGCGGCTCGCATCGGCCTGCGCAAGGCATGCGCCGATGCCGACCCGGTGGTGCTGGAGCCCATCGAGGAAATCACGGTGACTATTCCCGAGAGCTACGCCGGCGCCGTGATGGGTGACATCTCGGCATCGCGCGGTCGCGTGACGGGCATGGAGACCGATGAACGCGGCGACACCGTGGTCATCGCCCAGGCACCTCTCGCCGAGCTGACGGATTACTCGACGCGCCTGCGCTCTATCACGCGCGGCACGGGTGACTTTACCATGAAGCCCGCAGGCTATGAGCAGGTGCCTTATGACGTTCAGGCCAAGCTGGTCGAGCGCTATGAGGAGGGCCGCGCCAAGTAGCGTGTGGCGTTGCCTGCAATGTGGACGCTGACGAAAAGGCCGCCCTGGGTAATCCAGGGCGGCCTTTTTTGATCCCATGGGGACGGAGGAAAACGAATCATTTTTGGGTTACGGGCGGTGCGGTCGGCACTAGTCTCCGGATGCCTGGTTGCGGCCGGTGGCGTAGTCGATCTGCACGTGCGGCTGCAGGTTGTAGCAGTACACGTGGAAGCAGAGGGTCTTGCCGTGGTCCTCGACCGATTGCGCCTCAAGGCGCACGCCACGACAGACAAGTTCCTCTTCGTTGTACATGGGCGTGACGCGGTAGAGCACATGGTTGCCCGTGTCGCGGATGTAGTCGAGGATCTGCTCTTCAAACGGCAGCATGCCTGTCTCGTTGAGATAGCGTGTACCGGTGAGGAGATTCTTGCGGTTGGCGTTTTCACCGCAGAGCGACCAAGCGATGAGGTGGCAGCGGTTGTAGAGGCTCTGGCCCGGAATAAAGTCGTAGCGCTGCTGGTGCCAACCGGCGGGATGGATACGCGAGATATCGCCGCGCTTGCCCTGGCCGAGTGATTCGGGGCCTGCGCAGGCGAGCGCCTTGCGGGTGCGGCCCAGGCTATCGAGCTTGGAGAATTTCTTAAAGCAGCCCTCTTCTGCAGCGCGTTCGTATTCATCGAGTGTGAATGACGGCATGCCGAGCGGGTGCATGCTGTCGGCGCGAAGGGCAACGTAGGGGTTACCCGCGTAGTCAGGAATGCTGCTGAGGTATACACCACGGGCGCGGTCGAGATCGGGGTTTTCGACCTCGTCGATGGGGGTGGCGGCACTATCCGCGGAGGCAGCGTCACCGGTGTCGGTTGCGGCGGAATCGGAGCCATCGCCAGAGCCTTGGCTATTTTGAGAGTCCTCGGAGCTCGCTGTTCCCGATTCGAGTCGGGCGACCAAGTCCGCTTCGTCGTCGGTACGGCTGGGACTCTCGTTTTGCTTCTCGGCCAGAGCCGTTGCCTGCTCATCGCTTTGCGGCGACAACAGCTTGGGCGCTCCGTCGAGCGATCCTGTGAACAGCGCAAACCCCAGCACCACGGCGGTGCCGATGGAAAGTACTTGCTTGTAGGCGGACTTGCGTGACATGGAGGCTCCTGGATGGACGGTTGGGAGTCTACCAGTCTAGCAGGAGCCAGCAGGGGCCGTTCTGTCGAACAAATACTTAAGATTTGGGACAAATGCTACGGATTCATTTGCCTCATATGGAGCTGCGGCGGTTGTGTATATGAAGCTATTCGGCGTTTCCCCAAATGATACCTGCCAAAACAAACCTGTCCCTTTTCGGTGGGTGATCGTGAGTTATTTCACCGCAGCTTAAGGTGCGGTTGGGATGTGCGCACTTTAAAGAGAGGAGCCCATGATTAGAGAGGTTGCGCTCGTCTCTCTAAATGTCTCTCTAAAGAGAAAGCCAGTTAAAGAGATAACCTTAGGCAATCTAGCAGTGAATTTGATGCATCTCTCTAAATTTCTCTTTAAAATAAGGTACCTATCTCTCTAAAGTTAGAGAGATATACTATACTTTAGAGAGATAAATCTATCGTTTTAGAGAGACGGAATGCCAATGCTGCTGGATGAACCTCTTGGCCTTATCGTTGAGCGCCTTCGCAGGCGGGGGACTGATGACGCATCGGTAGAAGTTAAAGCCTGCACGAATAAATTGAGCGCAGACGTATGGGAGACAGTGAGCGCTTTTGCGAACACTGCGGGTGGGCTCATTATTTTGGGCCTGAACGAGGCCGAAGGATTTGTTCCTTCGGCTAACTTTGCTATCGATAGGGTGCGCGATCAGTTTGTTTCGGGTATCGGAGACGGAGGCTCAGCGGCAGTGGTGGCCCATGCGCCGCGGTATGAGCTTGATCGAGGCGAGGTCGACGGGCTCCAGGTGCTTCTGGTGCGCATCTTTGAACTTGAGCTTAAAGCGAAGCCTTGCTATATCGGCGCGCGCGGCGTGCAGAACGGTAGCTACAAGCGCGTGGATGATAAAGATATCAAGATGTCACCCGCTGAGCTATATGAGCTGCAGAGTGCGTTGCTTCCGAGCGATGCAGACGGCACGGTGGTTTCGGAGGCAACGGTCGAGGATTTGGATCCAGATGTCGTGCGGTCTATTATCGCAAATCGCCGGCTGCAGACCCCGCGCGTTTTGCGCGGGGCCGATACGCTGGAAAAGCAGCTGGTCAGACTCAATATCACTACAAAGGATGGTGCCGTGAAGCTCGCGGGGCTTCTGTCGGCGGGAATTTACCCCCAGCAGTTCTATCCTAAACTCATGATTGATGTCGCCGTTCATTCCGATGTGGAAAAATCTGCACCCGGGCAACCCCGGTTTATTGACCGCCAGTTGTGCGATGGCCCGATTCCGGCTTGCATCGAAGATGCCCTTGCCGCGATTGGACGAAACTTGCGCAAAGCGACGATAGTGCAAGGCGCTGGCAGAAGGGAGGATTGGGAAGTTCCCCAGGAGGTTTTGCGCGAGGCCTTGGCAAATGCCTGCATCCATCGAGAATATTCGCCCATGTTTGTGGGGCAGGCCGTGAGTGTCGATATCTATCCAGACAGAATAGAGATCAAAAACCCCGGTGGGCTTTGGGGAGGAAAGACGGTGGACAATCTTGCAGACGGGGAATCGCGCTGCCGAAACCCAAAGCTCATGAGCCTAATGGGGGCGACGCCGTTAGAGCATGCCGAGGGGGCCGTTGCAGAAAGCCAGGGATCTGGTATCCCGGCTATGATTCGCGAGATGGAGTCTCGTTCGCTTGGAAGGCCGAAATTTATCGTTAAGGCCGATTCGTTTACGGTGCTGCTTTCCCGGCACGGGGCGGAGCTTGCTGAAAACCGCACGTGGATTCAGAGCCATGTGGGCACCGAGCTGACGGATCGCGAGGAAACATTGCTCATGTTTATGCGGGAGCATGGGTGCGTATGCGATGTTCAAAAAATACGAGAGGCCCTGAAGTGGGATTCGGATGACATTCGCCTGATCTGCGGGGATCTTGTCGATAAACATGTCCTGTCAAAATGTGGCAAAGACACGTTTGAGATTATCGATATGAGCAGAGAATCGTCAGCTTCGACAGCGGATAGGATCCTGGAGGCTCTCAGCGCCGAAGTGGATATGACGGCGCGAGAAATAGCGGTTGCATCGGGGGTCAAAATTTCGTCCGTCCGCTACCATCTGCCAAAAATGGCGGATAAAGGACTCATCGAAGTAATGGGTTCGTCGACGAGCCGCAACCGCCGCTATCGGAAGAAGTAGATGCAGCCGAATTGTCCCTCTATCGTCTCTCGAAGTTTGATGGGTGCTAGAGGGGCGACTGCCTCGCGATATTTCCCCAGATAAAACCTGCCAAAATAAACCTGTCCCTTTTTGGCAGGTTACTGGTTCATGTTGCCGTGGATGTAGGGGGTAACCTCGGGGGAGATATGGTCGCAGCCCAGCTCGCGCAGCGCGGACTCGATGGCGGCGGGCAGCGGGGTCTTGCCCTCGGCATCGACGGCGCTGCCGCCGAGAGCGGAAATCTTGGCGACATCTGCGGGGGCGGCCTCGATATGCATGCAGCCGCCGACCAAGCGCGCGCGAACCTGCGCCAGGTCAAGATCGTGCAGGTAGTCCTCGCAGGTACGGATTAAATCGATCTTCTCGCGCGTAAGCTCCTCGCCCGTGGGGACGCGCGTGGCAAGACAGGCTCCCGCCGGCAGGTTCCAAACGGGATAGCCCCATGCGCGCAGCAGCTCGCGCTCTTCGTCCTTGGTAAAGCCGACCTCCATGAGAGGGGAGCGTACGCCGAGCTCTTTTGCCGCGCGCATGCCAGGGCGGTAGTCACCGCGATCGCTTGCATTGCTGCCGTCGATGACGGTGGGAAAGCCGAGCGACTTGGCGTGGTTGACGATGGCGGTAAAGCCGGCGTGCTTGCAGTGGTAGCAGCGATTGGCGTCGTTGCAGGCTACTTGGGGGAGTTGTAGCTGATCGACCGACAGATTGAGCACGGGGAGCTTAAAATGCGGCCCCTCATGGGCTTGTCCATCAACGGACCGCTCAAACGAAGTCTGTTCGGGCGTGCCGATGAGCGGCGTGGTGAGATGGACGAGGAGGGTATTGGTAGGCATGATGCGGGCGCATACGGCGGCTAAAAAGCTGCTGTCAACGCCGCCAGAAAACCCGATAGCCACGCGCCCGTATGCCAAAAGCAGCTGTTCGAGCGCTGATAGCTTGTCTTGAAGCTCCTCTGCGGGTGCCGTGGTGTCTAAAATCATGAAACGATCCTTATCGTTGAGTACTCGATCGAAAACTATAATCCTAATGCGTTACTTGCCATAAGACTTCTATCTATGTAACGAAAGTGCAATATGGTATATACGTTATATACAAGTTGCCAAATGCGGTAGAGTTGCGGCAATGCGACAGCGAGAGTCGATGGGGGACCGATATGATCAAGGCTGTTATTTTTGACATGGATGGAACACTGGTCGATACCGAGCGTTTGGGGATTAAGGCCTGGAAGGCAGGCGCCGCTGAGCTGGGGCTCGCGATTGATGATGCCCTGATCCATCAGTTTATTGGCCGCACGCTGCCCGACGTCATGGACATCCTTGAGGCACATTACGGCAGCAGAGAAACCGCCGAGGCGCTCTATCATCGCCACAAGGAGATTCGCGACGAGATGGTCAAGACCGATCTGGAGCTTAAGGCCGGCGCCGCCGAGTGCATAGACGAGCTGCTGGCTGCGGGCTATCACGTGGGCCTTGCGACGTCGTCGCGCCTCGTTACGGCCGAGCGCAACCTTAAGATGGTCGGCCTCTTTGACAAGTTTGAGACGGTGACTTGCGGCGAGGACGTCGTGCATGGCAAGCCCGATCCCGAGATGTATCTGCTTGCCTGCGAGCGCGCGGGCTTTGTCCCCGAGGAATGTGCCGTGGTCGAGGATTCGCGCAACGGCTGCGTCTCGGGCATTACGGCCGGCTGTCATGTCTTTGCCGTCCCCGACATCGTGCCGCTGCCGCAGGACGTGGTGGATGGCTGCGAGGCCGTACTCGATACGTTGTTCGACCTGGCGGCGGCAGTCAAGGCCGTGCGCTAGACAGCTGCGGCGTTGAAACGAGCAATTGCCCACGTTTGCGCTTAAGCAAAAGGGGCCCGGCAATGGTCGGGCCCCTTTTGCTTAAGCGGCGACTTAGCATACTTGCGGGCGTGCTATAGATACGCGCCGAGATTGATGGCGGTGGCTTCGGTTTGGCTGCTCGCCTGGGTGCTGGCGCGCTCCAGTAGGAACGGACGCACCAGTTCTTGGCGGTTGATATCCTCGGCGGCGGTGACTGTGGTGACGGTGCGCGCTGCAGAGCCGACGCGGATATGCTTGGTCTTTGCCGGGGCCTTGTTCTCGATTTGCTCCATCAGCAGTTGGACACCCTTGCGGCCAATCTCGTAGCCCGGGGGCGCTACCGTAGTGAGCGGGACCGATCCGCTCCAAGCGAGCGGGTTGCCATCGCAGCCCGCTACGCGTACTTGCCCGGGGACAGAGATGCCCTTGTCGACCAGTGCCGAAACGACACCCGAGGCCAGCACGTCGGTTAGACCGACGACAAAATCGGGGCGTTCGTCGGCGGGACGCTCGGCGATTTGGCTGCCGATACCATAGCCGTCGGCCGCCGTGTTCCACTCGCCGGCGTCAATGACTTCGATCTTGATGTCGGGATGTAGGGCGAGCGCCTTATGAATGCCAAGGACGCGCAGGGTGAGTTGCATAAATGCTGCTCTACCCACAACGGTGATATGGCGTGCACCGCGGGCGATGGCGAGTTCGGCAATGATGCGACCCTGGGCCTCGTTGTCGGCCGCTACGTAGTAGCCGGGCCCGGAGCAATGGATGTCCAGATGGACGATCGGCACGGGCATCTTGGTCATGGCGGGGTGCCAGTCGGGGGACGCCATGGGCTGAACCATGACGCCGGACATCTGGGTGCCCATAAAGTAGCGCAGGTAATGGTCCTCGAGAATATCGTCGTTATCGGCGTTGGCGATGAGCAGGTCGTAGCCGTGCTTGCGAGCCTCGTTGTGGGCGCCGCTGGCGATTTGGAGCGAAAAACCGTGATCGAGACGGGGGAGCACCAGGCCAAAGGACTTGGTGGCGCCGCCCGCAAGCTGACGAGCGCTTTGGTTGGGCAGGTAGCCCAGGCGATTGATGGTCTCGTTGATGAGCTTGAGGGTCTCGGGACGCAGCTTTTCGGGGTGGTTGAGCGCGTTGGAAACCGTGCCCAACGAAACTCCGGCTTCGCGCGCGACGTCGCTGATTTTAACCTTTGCCATAGCGGCCCCTTTGATGCGTTTCAAGTACAAGCCAGATTGTAGCATCGCCCGCCCCTGAGGTGTCAAAACCTGCCTATTAGGGACAGGTTTATTTTGGCAGGTTTTATCTGGGCAAACGATGCTGTCAGGCCAAACAACCACGAAGGCGCCTGCCCCCTTCGTGGTGGGGTGTGTGTATCGAGTGGTATTCAAGTTGAGATACCACTTCTGGTATATCAGCTTGCGTCTGCGTGAGTACAATACTCGAACGTTATACGTCTCAGCGCCCCATGTGCGTGGACGTTTTGCAGTCACGCGGACGAAGGGATTTATCCTATGTGCGGAATTGTCGGCTACACCGGCTCTGATATTGCAAAGAACATCCTGGTCACGGGTCTTAAGCGTATGGAGTATCGCGGCTATGACTCCTCGGGTGTCGCGCTCGAGGTGGGCGAGGGCGCCGCGGCGCACCTCGATGTTATTCGCCGCGTGGGCAAAGTTGCGGGCCTGGAGAGCGAGCTTTCCAACATCGACAGCGACGCTTCCTGCGGTATCGGCCACACCCGCTGGGCCACTCACGGCAAGCCTTCGGTCGTTAACGCCCATCCCCACACCAGCTGCGACGGTCGTATCGCCATCGTCCACAACGGCATCATCGAGAACTTCGCCGAGCTGCGCGAGGAGCTGGAGGGCCGCGGCCATCACTTTAAGAGCGAGACCGACACCGAGGTCTTCGCACATCTGATCGAAGAGGCCTATAGCGAGACACATGACCTGATGGCCTCTGTGCGCGAGGCCTGCACCCACGTGGTGGGCGCCTATGGTTTGGCCGCCGTTTCCGCCGATGAGCCTGGCGTGATTGCCGTGGCCCGCAAGGATTCCCCGATCGTAGTCGGTGTGGGCGAAACCGGCTCCTATGTTGCTTCCGATGTCATCGCGCTCATCGACGCAACCCGCGACGTCGTGGTGCTTGAGGACGGCCAGTTTGCCAAGCTCACGCCCGCAGGCGTCGAGTATACCGACGAGGCCGGCAATGTGATTGAGCCCAAGGTTACCCATATCGACTGGGATTTGGACATGGCCGAAAAGGGCGGCTACCCCGACTTTATGCTCAAGGAGATCCATGAGCAGCCTCGTGTCGTACGCGATACCCTGGTGGGCCGCATGACCCCCGCCGGTGAGCTCGATATCGATGAGCTGGGCCTTTCGCTTGAGGAGCTCAACGACATCGACCGCGTCTACGTGATCGCTTGCGGCACCAGCTATCACGCTGGCCTCATTGCCAAGAACCTTATCGAGGGCTGGGCTCGCATCCCCACTGAGGTTGAGGCGGCTAGCGAGTTCCGCTACCGCAACCCCATTATCACGCCGACGACGCTTGTCGTTGCCGTGTCCCAGTCGGGCGAGACGGCCGATACCCTTGCCGCCATTCGCGACGCGCGCATCAAGGGTGCCAAGGTCTTCGGCATCACCAACGTGGTGGGCAGCCCCGTGGCGCGCGAGAGCGACGGTGTCATCTACACCAAGGCCAACAAGGAGATTGCAGTCGCCTCGACCAAGAGCTTCATCGGTCAGGTCGTGAGCCTCACGCTTTTGGCCCTGCTGCTGGCGCAGGTCAAGTACCGCTTGACCACCAAGCAGGCGCGCATGCTGTTCCGCGAGCTTTCCGATACAGCCGAGCAGATCCAGTGGATTTTGGATACCCAGACCGAGTCCGTGCATGAGGCCGCCCTGCTGTGCAAGGACGCGCAGTCCGCACTGTTCGTGGGCCGTGGCATGGGTGCCGCTATTTCCTACGAGGGCGCGCTCAAGCTCAAGGAGGTCAGCTACCTGCATGCCGAGGCCTACGCCGCCGGCGAGATGAAGCACGGCCCCATTGCCCTGATCGACCCGGGCTTCCCTGTCATCGCCGTGGCCACCAAGAGCGCCACCTACGACAAGACCGTGTCGAACCTCATGGAGTGCAAGGCGCGCGGCGCCAAGGTCATCGTCGTTGCTACCGAGGGCGACGAGGAAATCAACAAGATCGCCGACTGCATCATTCGCGTGCCGGCCGTCCGCGACGTGTTCAGCCCCATTACAGCGAGCGTCCCGCTGCAGTTGCTTGCTCGTGAGGTAGCCATCCTGCGCGGTTGCGATGTTGACCAACCTCGCAACCTGGCGAAAAGCGTTACCGTGGAATAACTAATATTCCGCCGTTCTAACGACCAAGGCCCGGCTCCGCGTCAACAGACGGAGCCGGGCCTTTTTGTGCGTAGAAACCACCACAAAGGTGCCTGTCCCCTTTGTGGTGGTTTTGGCAGGTTAGCGGAGCTTGCTGGTCTCGAAGTACTCGGGGAACTGGTCCAGAACCTCGGTTTGGTTGCGGAACATCATGTGCAGGTGCTTGCTGACCAAAAAGCTCGCTTCGATGGGGTCGCGACCGGCGATAGCGCGGCGAATCTGCTTGTGCTCGTTCACGATGTCCTGATTGTCGAGAACCTGCGTGGCAGCGCGCAGCCAGCGGAAGCGCTCCAGGTCGGCATTGGTATCTTCGAGCCACGACCACACGGTGCTGCGACATGCGATGCTAAAAATCATGTGATGCATGAGGTTGTCGCTCAAAAAGAAGCCGATGCGATCCTCATCGGCCATGGCCTTTTCCTGCAGCGCGATGGCGCGGTCGAGCTGCTCGATGCCGGCCGACGTGGCGCGCGCACAGCACTCCACAATCACCTGCTTTTCCAGATGCTCGCGGATATAACAGGCACTCTCGGCAAGGGTGAGGTTGATGGGTGAGACGTAGGTGCCGCTTTGGGGCACGGTGCGCACCAGGCCTTCCTGCGCCAAGCGAACCAAAGCCTCGCGCACGGGCGTGCGCCCCATATCCAGGTCATCGCAAAGTTGCTTGACGCCCAGCTTTTCGCCCGGCTTGTAGTCCAGGTAGACGATTTTGCGTCGAATGGTGTGGTAGGACTGGTCCTGTAGGCTCGTTTCCTGCTCGCCGACGTGCATCGATTCTTCCATAGCGCCTCGCAACTGTTCTATCAAACTCATATGTCAGTTGTTAATTATGCCGCGAATCAGCTCTCCGCGGTGGGTAATTCGGCTGTTGCCTGAGAACTATTGCGGCATCTTAGTCTGTGTTTGCGCAAGGCTGTGCTCAATGTTGCCGTATCATAAGCCGTCGCAAACGTGAAATAGAAAGAAGGAATCCCATATGCAACTGGCAAATATCGTACGCGAGCGCTGGAAAGGCGTCTTGTTCTGCCTAATCATCGCCATTCCCGCGACGTTGCTCGGCAAACAAATTGAAGTGGTCGGCGGTCCGGTGTTTGCCATCCTCTTTGGCATGGTCCTGGCGCTCGTCTTTCCCAAGAATCGTCGCGAACAGCTCGCCGCCGGCGTCACCTATACGTCCAAAAAAGTCTTGCAGTACGCGGTTATCCTGCTTGGCTTTGGCATGAACCTCTCCCAGATCCTGTCCAAGGGCGCCCAGTCGCTGCCGATTATCGTGGCGACGATCTCGACTTCGCTTGTCATCGCCTTTGTGCTCTGCCGCGTTATGAACGTGCCGGGCAAGATCGCGACGCTTGTAGGTGTGGGTTCGTCGATTTGCGGCGGTTCTGCCATTGCTGCGACCGCGCCCGTCATCGATGCCGACGATCGCGAGATTGCCCAGGCCATTTCGGTCATCTTCCTGTTTAACGTTATCGCGGCGCTCGTGTTTCCGACGCTCGGCGGCATGCTCGGGCTGACCAACGAGGGCTTTGGCCTGTTTGCCGGTACCGCCATCAACGACACCTCGTCCGTAACGGCTGCGGCGAGCGCTTGGGACAGCATGCATCCCGGCGCCAATGTGCTCGAGAGCGCTACAGTGGTCAAGCTCACCAGGACGCTGGCCATTATTCCCATCACGTTGGTCCTCGCATGCTGGCAGATGCATCTGGCACGCAAGGCCGGCGGCGACGCCAAAAGCACGTTCTCCCTTAAACGCGCGTTTCCCATGTTTGTGCTGTTCTTTGTGCTGGCGAGCGTGATCACCACGGTGTTTCAGCTTCCCGTGTCCATCACGGCGCCCATCAAGGAGCTGTCGAAATTCTTTATTGTGATGGCCATGGCGGCTATTGGTTTTAATACCGATATCGTCGAGCTGGTCAAAAAGGGCGGCAAGCCCATCGCGCTGGGCTTTTGCTGCTGGATTGGTATTGCGTGCATGAGTTTGGGAATGCAACACGTGCTGGGAATCTGGTAGAGAAGTAGCTTGTTTGCGTGCTGCGTGCTGGCGAGCACATTCTCACGGTGGAGCGATAGGAGCTCTTGCGGGTATGGCTTGTCCGCAGGTTTATAAGTCCCGAAGAGCTCTTATCGCCCCGCCAGGATGGCGATGCGGGGCAACACCTATACTCGCAGGACGGCGCTTTCTGCCCTATAGTGTTTGGTGAGCAATATCGTTCAATTTTGAAACACTCGGTCGTGCGACCGTCGGCGGCTGCATGTCGCCGCGGACAGGGGCAAATCATGGATAGCGATGCCAAGCTGAACATCTTGACCGAGGCCCTGGCTGCTGCCGGGGCCTCGGCATTGGCAATCGATGCGCGTGGGGACGTCGCGATCTCGACCATGAATGACGCGGCACTCGAGCGGGATGTGGCGGCTTTTGTCGCTGAGCGCCTCGACCGTATAGGAGACGGCGCGCGTCTGGTTATGGGGCGTGCGGGTACGCGCCTGAGCCTGACCGTTCGCCCCACCGACAAAGAGGGCGGGGGCCTTTGGGTCGTCGTGGTCCGCGAGGTGCGCGGCGCCGCGGCGCATGCGGGCATCGAGTGGCTCAACGCCGACGAGGTTGAGGCCCGCTACGAATTGAGCGCGTACGGCATCGTTGAGGGGGCGGCCTCGGTGGCTGCGCCGGTTGCCGAGAGCTACGCGCGCGGTGTGCCCCTTATGCTCGAGGGTGAGCTGGGAGCGGGTCAGATCGAGATCGCCAAGCGCCTCTATCTGGACGGTCCTTTTGCCGATCAGCCCTTTGTTTCCCTTGCGCTTGATGAACTCACCGAGCGCGGTTGGCGCCATGTGCTCAAAAGCGCCGAATCGCCGTTGTTCCAAACGGGGCTGACCCTTTGCATTGAGGGCTGGAATGCGGTTGGCCCCCAGCGCCTCCGCGAGCTGGTCTCCACGATGACCGACACTGCGTTGGCGACGCGCTGCCATGTGGTGCTGACAGCGAATGACATGCCGGGCGGCGGCGAAAGTGATCAAGCCGCCTTTGTGACCGAGCGCTTCGCCTGTGCGGTGAGCGTGGCGCCGGCAGTCGCCGAGCAGGGAGCCGCGTCGACGAAGGTTGCGCGCTATTTGGAATATCTCGCTGATGCATTTGAGACGGCAGCACCCACGCTGTCTGCCGCGGCGACGAAGACGCTCGATGCTTACCGCTGGCCGCGCAATTATCTGCAGCTTCGCGAGGTCTCGGAACGACTGTATATATTGGCGGGGACGGGCACGGTGGACCGCGCTGTGGCGGAGGAAGTGCTCGCCCAAGAGGACGTGATTAAGACCGCAACCTTTGGCGCCCCGACGCTCGAAAGTGACCTGTATATCCTGCGACCGCTGGCCGATACCGAGCGAGATATCGCGCATCTGGTTGTAGACCATCTCCACGGCAACCGAACCCGTGCGGCGGAGGTGCTGGGCATAAGCCGTACAACGCTGTGGCGCTTGCTGAAGGACGATGACCGTTGAGCGAGGCGCCCGTGACCGCGCGCGACGCGTGTGCTACAGTCCAAAGCGTTATTGTTTCGATTTGGTTACGGCGTGCGAGGGCATATGGCTGAGACTTCAAAACCGAGCCGCAGAAGGCGGAGTGCCGCGCCGGTCAACCGACGCACGACATCGGTGACGTGGGGCAAACACGCCTCGGGGTTTGATGGCTCGTTCAAGCGCACTAAATACGGCTATCCTTCGGCAAGCGCCCGCTTGGCAATGCAGGCAGAGTCCTCGCTGTGGGGCCGCAAACGCGTGGTGGGCTCAAAGCTCAAGCACGACGGAACGCTCGGCTACATCAGCCGCGGGGCGGCTCGCCGCAGCGGGCTCAATCCCGCCGGCTGGCATCGCTACGTGCCGATCGTGGCCGCCGTTGCAGTGATCGTTATCGCACTCGCTGCGCTTGGCTATGCCGGCGGTGGCGCCAACTTGGACGCAGTGTTTAAATCGCCCGAGCTCGCGCATGCAGGTACAGAAGTTGTCGAGGGCGCTCAGACCCAGACGGGCGTCGCGCCCCAGCGCGGTATCGTTGCGGCGGCCTCCACCATCGCCGATGCGCAAAAGGACGAGGACGAACAGGGCGATGGCGCCGAAACGGCCCAGACGAACGAAACGACGACAACGGCGACGTCAATATAAGTTGCGAGTGGGGTAGCTAAAATAGCCCCGTCCCAAATTAGCCACCCCGCTGACGCTCCTGGGTTACCTTACGTAGATGATGTTGTCGCGGCGGGGTTTGGGCTCGGGTAGCGTGTCCTCGGCGTAGCCAAGAATGCAGTTACCGACACCGCGCAGACTGCCGTCGGCGGGCAGGCCCCAGCTGGCCAGCAGCTCCAGGCCCTCGGGCGAGTCAAAGACCTCATGCGCGCGGTGAATCCAGCACGAATCGACACCCAGCGCATAAGCGGCGTTGAGCAAGTTGCCCATGGCGAGCGAGCCGTCTTCCAGATGTGTGGGCACGCTGCGGTCAACCAGCACCACCACAACGGTCTTGGCGCCATAGAAGGGGTCGCTGTTGCTGCCCATGACTTGCGCGTTGAGCTGCGAGAGACGCTCGACGGTCGCGGGGTCGGTGACGGCGACAAACATCACCGGCTGGCGGCCCATGCCGCTCGGTGCATATTGGCCGGCTTCGATAATACGTGCAAGCTTTTCGGCCTCGACGGGACGATCGCTGTAGTTGCGGCAGCTGCGGCGGTGAATGAGTGCTTCGATAGTCTCCATGGTGTCTCCTTGCGGTGGCGTTGCAGATGCCCCGTTCATACCCGTCGGGCTCAAACGATAGACGGTCAATTGCCCGGCCAAAAGGATAGATTCCAATTGGGAAAGTAGGTTTGCATAAAAGTACCTTCAGAATGTGACAAACAAATGGGATGGTTAAACGTTTTATCCCGTCTACCCTGCGGTTTTTTACCACTTGCCTAAATGACGAACGCATAACCTCTGATAAAGGTTTTACTAAAGGAGTACCAACGTTTATCAATGCGCCGTGGTGGCGCCGGGCCAGGAGGTAACATCATGTTCCAGGCTGGAGATGTCGTCGAGACCGATTTCGAAGGATTTCTGAAGCTGCTGCGTTCCAAGACGCGCGCTTTCGTGTCGATCAACGATCACGAGTACTACATCACGCACACCGATGGCTATTGGCGTGTTCAGGATTGCGAGGCCCTCAACGACAAGGGCCACTTTACTGACTGCTCCGAGCTGGTCAACACGGTCTGCGAGGTCGTCGAGCTGCCGTGGATTGCCGGCAAGAGCCTGCATGACAGCTTCTCGGGCGCTACGGTCTATGAGGCCGTCGCCGCTTAACAGGCAATAAAACTCGATTTTCACGTGACCGCTGGCGCCGCCCCCGCGCCGGCGGTCTTTTTCTGCCGATAGGCCATAAAAATGCACGCATTTGCGGAGAGCCTGTTGACGATAGTCAAAACTCGGACTAATCTAGAGACACATAATTGGTCAAAAATCGGACAATTGAATGGTGGGATAGATGAATAGTGCGGTTACGCTGGTCGACTTTGATCGGTTGCTCAATGGACTCGACCATATCTATTCGGAGTTCTCGCGCGCCTGCGGCCTTTCGGATTGCGCCTATTGGATGCTCGTCGATATCAGCACGGCGGCCGAAGACGTTGCTGTGAGCCGGCTCACGAGCGAATGGTTCTATAGCAAGCAGACCATTAACTCGGCAATTAAAACCCTGACGGCGCGAGGGCTTGCAACGCTGGAATTTGCCGAAGGCAGTCGTAAGAATAAGGTCGTTTGTTTGACCGATGAGGGCCGGCGGTTCGCCGAGCACTATGCGTTGCCGGCGGTTAAAGCCGAGCAGCGTGCCTTTGGCGCGCTCGAGCCCTGGGAACAGCGTGAGATTATGCGCCTGGTCGGCAAGTTTTCCCACGCGCTTAACGAGGAGTGCGAGGCGTTTAAACAGCAGATAGCCGCCGAGAGCCAAGTGGAAAAACAAGAAGAGGGGGAGACGTGCGACTCTTAATGAGGTTTAT
Source organism: Collinsella sp. (assembly GCA_018382125.1). Taxonomy (GTDB): domain Bacteria; phylum Actinomycetota; class Coriobacteriia; order Coriobacteriales; family Coriobacteriaceae; genus Collinsella. The sequence goes on along the minus strand of JAGZQO010000019.1, from coordinate 12,218 downwards.
GAGGCCGTATCGCAGGCTGATTGCGGTGACGCTGTTTGTGCTGCTGATAGATAACGTCGGCACGCTGCTGGTGCCTACGATGTTGGCGAATATGGTCAATACTGGCATCACGACGGGTGATATCGACTACATCCTGCGCAACGGCCTGTACATGCTAATCGCGACCGGCATGGCCAGCGGTGGCGCGGTGCTGGGCTGCTATCTTTCGGCTCGCCTGGCGGCCAACGTGGCCTGTGACATCCGCAACGCCGTCTACGACAAGTCGCTCGAGCTGTCTGCCAGCGACTTTGAGCGCTTTGGCACCGGCTCGATGATCACGCGCTCGCTCAACGACATCAACGTGATCCAGCAGGCGATTCTGCAGACGATTCAGCTGGTGCTGCCGGTGCCGTTTTTGGCCGTGGCGGGCATCATCTTTGCCTGGCATATCGATCCCGCCATGGGTACGCTGCTGGGCGTAGTCGTTACGATTGTGCTGGTGGCGGCGGTCTTTACGGTTGCCAACGCGGCGCCGATTTTTATGCGCCTACAGGGCTTTATCGACCGCATGAACGTGGTGCTGCGCGAGAATATTGTGGGCGTGCGCGTCATCCGTGCGTTTAACAAGGAGCGCCACGAGGAACGGCGTCTGGACGAGGTGTTTAGCGAATACGCCGCCAACGCCATCAAAGTCAACCACCTGTTTGTGGGCCTCGACAGCTCAAGCTTCTTTTTGATGAACATCGCCGAGGTGGCGGTGCTGTGGGTGGGCGGCAACCGCGTAGGCGCCCACGCCATGCAGATCGCGAGCATCTCTGCGGTGCTCGAGTACGCAATCCTGATCCTGTTCTTTGTGATGATGGCGCAGATGGTGGTGCTGACGCTTCCGCGCGCCGCCGCATGTCTGAACCGCGCGCAGCAGGTGCTGGAGATCGAGCCGAGCATCGTGGACGGTGACCGCACGCTGGATGACGGGGCGCGCGAGCCCCAAGACGAAGCCGATGCGGTGGCCGTGTTCGACCACATGTCGTTTCGCTTTGACGATGCCGACGAGGACACCCTGTGCGACCTGAGCTTTGCCTGCCGTCGCGGTCAGACGACTGCGATCGTTGGCTCGACAGGCTCGGGTAAATCGACGGTGGCAAAGCTTCTGCTGCGCTTCCACGATGCCACCAAGGGCTCCATTCGCCTGAATGGTGTGGACCTGCGCGAGCTTACGCAAGACGAAATCCGCGGGCGCATTGCCTATGTGCCGCAGAAGGCGTGGCTGTTCTCGGGCACGGTGGCGAGCAACCTTCGCTTTGGTAACGAAGGCGCGACCGAGGGCGACATGCTTCATGCGCTTGAGGTTGCCCAGAGCACCTTTGTACTCGACCAACCGCAGGGGCTCGATACCCCGGTTGCCCAGGGCGGTACGAACTTTTCGGGCGGCCAGCGCCAGCGTTTGGCAATCGCCCGTGCGCTCATGAAGCATGCCGATCTATATATCTTCGATGACAGTTTTTCGGCCCTGGACTTTAAGACCGATGCCGCCCTGCGCCATGCGTTGCGGGACGAGACATGCGATGCCGCGGTGCTCATCATCGCCCAGCGCATCTCGACTATTTTGCATGCCGATCAGATCGTGGTGCTCAAAGACGGCAAGATCGTGGGCCTAGGCACGCACGACGAGCTTATGGAAACCTGCGAGGTGTACCGCGCTATCGCGGAATCGCAGATGAAGGGAGGTGAGTAGCATGACCGAGGAGTTCAAGAAACAGGGCGTCGTTGATGACGCCGTGGTAGTGGGGACGGCTGAGGAGCCGGCGGTCGCGCCCGGTCTGGACGATGCCGCCAAGGCTGCAGCCGAGCGCGAGGCTCGCCGTCAAGCGCTCTACGAGGAAAACGAACGCGCCGAGGACGAACGCGCCCGCGCTGAGGCAGAGCGCATGCGCGATGTGGACGACGAGGACGAGAAACCCAGCGACACCTGGGCGACGGTGCGCCGTCTGTGGAGCGAGGCCTCCGGCGATCACTGGCGCTTTTACCTCGTGTTCGCGAGCATCGTGTTCTATGTCATCTTTAACACCGCGGCGCCGGCGTACAGCGCCCGCGTCATCGATGAACTGTGGGGACACGTGAAGCTGGCGTTTGCCAACGACACCACCTTCAGCATCACCTGGGAGAACTGCGGCAGGACTATCTTCATCTACTTTATGATCTGGACGGCCGCCGCCTCGTTCTACGCGTTCCAGAGCTTTTTGATGTCGAGCGTGGCCGAACGCCTCAACCTGCGTCTGCGTAACCGCATCGCTCAAAAGCTCAACCGTCTGCCGCTCGCCTATTTTGACGCGCATCGCCCCGGCGAGGTTGTCAGCCGCGCGACCAACGACCTGGACAAGATGTCCGAAAGCATGCAGCGCGGACTGCTGCAGCTGCTGGTGTCGATCGGCACCGTGGTGGGCGCCGTGGGCGTGATGTTTGTGTTTAGCGTGCCGCTCACGCTGGTCTTTTTGTTCTTTACGGCGTTGTCGCTGCTGGTGACCAAAGTCGTCTCGCGCCGCACGCATGATGTGACCGGCGAGCGCCAGGAGTGGGTGTCCAAGATTACGAGTGCGGTCGAGGAGGGCTATTCGGGCCGTCTGGTGATTCGCGCGTTTAACCGCGAGCGCCAGAGTTCTGCCGAAGTGCATGAGGCCTCGAGGGAGCTAGCGCGCGTGAGTACCAAGGCTGACTTTATGATCAATGCCGTCGGCCCTGCGGTGCGCTTTATCGGCCGTTTGGCGCAGATCGTGATCGCGCTGGTGGGCTGTAGCATGCTGGTCGCCGGTCACATGACCGTCGGCGTGTTCCAGGCGTTCTTCCAGTTTATCTACGAGGCGTCCGAACCCATGACGCAGCTGTCGTTCACTTTCAACTCGCTGCAGAGTGCACTGGCGAGTGCGGAGCGCGTGTTCGACCTGCTCGATGAGTCCGAGATGGAGGCCGATCCGCTGCCGGACGAGGCTGCCAAGCTGCCGGGTCGCGTTGAGGGCCGCGTCGCTTTTGAGCATGTGCGCTTTGGCTATTCGCCCGACAAGCCGCTTATGCGCGACGTGTCGTTTATCGCCGAACCAGGTCAGAAGATCGCCGTGGTGGGAACCACGGGTGCGGGCAAGACCACGCTCATCAACCTGCTCATGCGCTTTTACGAGATTGACGGCGGGCGTATTACGCTCGACGGCGTGGACACGAGCCGCATGGACCGCGGCGAGCTACGTCAGCAGTTTGGCATGGTGCTGCAAGACGCCTGGCTGTTCGACGGCACGATTGCCGAAAACATCGCCTACGGCTGCCCCGAGGCAACGCGCGAGGAGATCGTGGCCGCCGCTCGTGCCGCGCAGGTCGACTTTTTCGTGCGCACTATGCCGCAGGGCTACGACACGCGTGTGGCTAACGATGCCGAGAGCATTAGTCAGGGCCAACGCCAGCTGCTGACCATTGCGCGCGTGCTGCTCAACAACCCGGCGATTCTCATCCTGGACGAGGCGACCTCAAGCGTGGACACGCGCACCGAGCTTGCCATCGGCCGTGCCATGGACGCGCTTATGCGCGGGCGCACGAGCTTTGTGATCGCGCATCGCCTGTCGACGATCGTGGACGCCGACCTGATCTTGGTCATGGACCACGGCAACATTATCGAGCAGGGCACGCATAAGGAGCTGCTCGCAGCCGAGGGCGCTTATGCCGACCTCTATCTGAGCCAGTTCGCATAATGTGACAAAGGGACAGTCCCGCATGTCACATCAAAAAGAAAGGCGCGCCGGGGATGAATTCCCTGGCGCGCCTTCTTGCGTTGATGCCGATGTCGTTTTGTGCCGCTTGCGTTCCTAGCGTTCGTCCACGAGCTTGGCGACGAGGGCTTTGAGCTCGGCCACCTCTCGCTCGAGTTCTTTGACGCGGCGGGCGTTCTCGGTGATGCCCTGGCGGTTGAGGGCACTCTGCTCGGCGGCGTCATCGGGCATGTACTCGCGATGCTGCTTGGCGTCGAAACTCTCCTCGAACACACGGCAGCCGTTGCGCTTGATGATGCGTCCCGGCACGCCCACGACGGTGCAGTTGTCGGGGACGTCCTTAACGACGACCGAGTTGCCGCCGATCTTGACGTTGTTGCCGATGCGGATGTTGCCGAGCACCTTGGCGCCCGTGCCCACCGTGACATTGTTGCCCAGGGTGGGGTGACGCTTGCCGGTCTCGTTGCCGGTGCCGCCGAGCGTGACGCCCTGGTAGAGCACACAGTTGTCGCCCACAATGGTGGTCTCGCCGATGACGACGCCCATGGCGTGGTCGATAAAGAGGTGCTTGCCAATCTGCGCGGCAGGGTGAATCTCGACGCCGGTGATGTGGCGGGTGATTTGCGAGAGCACGCGGGCGAGCGAGCGATGACCGTGCTCCCACAGCCAGTGCTCGGGCACGTGGTTCCACTTGGCGTGCAGGCCAGGATAGGAAAGAAAGATGACCAGACCGTTTTGCGCGGCGGGGTCCTGCGCCTGGACGGTCTTGATGTCCTCGCGAATGGTATTGATAAAGCTCACCGGCCGCCCTCCCTTAGCGCCATGGCAATGCGATTCAATAAAGTATAGCGATTCGCTAGGGATTAAAAAGGACAATCTTGGCGGCTTTGCGCTACAAGTGTCAGTTATGCAAACTTGCTGGTAATGGAGTCATGCTTTTGTGGGGTTGCGCACGAGGGGGCACCGCAACCGTATACTGGTCAACTTGGACGTATCCGCGCCCACAACTGAGAGGTTTTACTTCATGGGTTTCATCAATTTTATTGCCGAGCTGCTTAAGGACCCGCGCGCCGCGATCGCCAGCTGGATCGCCGCCGGCCCGCTTATGGCCTACGGCTGCGTGTTCCTGATCATCTTTATCGAGACGGGCGTGGTGTTCTTCCCGTTCCTTCCCGGTGATTCGCTGCTGTTCGCCTCGGGTTTCTTTGCCCACAACGGCGGCTTTAACATCGTGGCGCTTCTGGCCACCGCATGGGCCGCTGCCATTTTGGGCGATCAGTGCAACTTTATGATCGGTCACTTCTTTGGCCGCAAGATCATCGCTTCGGGCAAGGTCAAGGCCATGACGCCCGAGCGCATCAAAAAGTCCGAGGACTTCTTGGACAAGTGGGGTCACCTGGCCATCTTCCTGGGTCGCTTCTTCCCGTTTATCCGCACCTTTGTGCCCTTTATCGCTGGCATGGGCGGCATGCACTGGCGCAACTTTGTCGTCTTTAACGTGCTGGGCGGCATTACCTGGTCGACGGTCTTTACGCTGCTGGGCTACTTCTTTGGCGGCATTCCCTTTGTGCAGGAGCACTTTGAGCTGCTGATTATCGGCATCGTTGCCGTGTCGATCATCCCGACCGTGGTCGGTCTGGTTAAGGCCAAGCTGGGTAAATAGAACGCCTAGCTCGAGCCAGCGCGCAGACCGTACAGTTGAGGCCCGTCACCGCTTACGGTGGCGGGCCTTTTTGCTTCGGTCAAATGAAAATACTTTACTTAGTTAAAGAAAAGCGTTTTATCAGACGCGTGCGGGGAGTACAATCTCGTGCATGCGAATCGACGTGCCATCGGCTTTGATGCTGCTCGCGTGTCCCGTCCGGCTCTACGCTCCGGGCGTGCGACGTTGCGACGCGGTCGGCCTCGGTCCTTGCGTGCGGGTTCGCGAGTATGCAACTGTGTATGTAAGGAGCGACATATGACTGTCGAGAAGAAGGATATCGATTGGGGTAGCCTCGGCTTTGGCTACATGAAGACCGATTACAGCTACGAGGCTCATTGGAAGGATGGCGAGTGGGACGAGGGCGGCCTGACCACCGACCACACCCTGCATGTCTCCGAGTGCGGCGGTATCTTCCATTACTGCCAGGAGGTCTTTGAGGGCCTGAAGGCCTACACCGCCGAGGACGGCAGCATCGTCTGCTTCCGTCCCGACATGAACGCTGAGCGTATGTATAACTCTGCCCAGCGCCTCGAGATGCCCCCGTTTCCCAAGGACAAGTTCGTTGAGGCCGTCAAGCAGGTCGTTTCTGCCAACGCCGCCTGGGTTCCGCCCTTCGGTTCCGGCGCGACCCTGTACGTGCGTCCGTTTATGATCGGCTCCGGTGACGTGATCGGCGTGGCTCCCGCTCCTGAGTACACGTTCCGCATTCTCGTGACCCCGGTCGGTCCGTACTTTAAGGGTGGCCTCAAGCCCGTCAAGCTGCGCGTTTCCGAGTATGACCGTGCAGCACCGCATGGCACCGGCAACATCAAGGCCGGCCTGAACTACGCCATGTCCCTCAAGCCCACGATGGAGGCCCATCGCGAGGGCTATGCCGAGAACCTGTATCTCGACTCCGAGTCCCGCACCTATGTCGAGGAGACCGGTGGCGCCAACGTCCTGTTCGTGAAAGAGGATGGCACGCTCGTCGTTCCGCAGTCGCACACCGACTCCATCCTGCCCTCCATCACCCGTCGTTCGCTCGTTCAGGTCGCTCAGGACCTGGGCATGACCGTTGACCAGCGCCCCGTCGAGTGGGCCGAGGTCAAGGCCGGCACCTTTGTGGAGTGCGGCCTGTGCGGCACCGCTGCCGTCATCTCTCCGGTTGGCGAAATCGACAACAAGGTTTACGGCGCCGACGAGACCGTGACCTTCCCGGCTGGATATACCGAGATCGGCCCTGTGATGAAGAAGCTCCGCGAGACCCTGACTGGTATCCAGTCTGGTGCTGTCGAGGACAAGCACAACTGGGTTTACACCGTCGCGTAATTTGTCTTACCTATCCGGGCAGAGAACAAGTTCCCTCCCGGCGCGTCCTCGGACATGCAAGAAGCCCTCGCTGCGCACTTCGTGCGGCGAGGGCTTCTTGCGTCCTGCGGAGTGCGCCGGGAGGGAACTTGTTCTCTGCCCTGCGGGTTCGGCGATGTCACAACGGGCAATGATTAATCTGAATAAAGATGGTGCGCGGCCTTTTAGGCTGCGCTTTTGCTTTGCTTCGCGCCATGTGGGGGCGGTGGCGACGTGCATTTTTGCGAGTATTCTGCAATCGAAGGCCCCTGCATACCGGCTTCGGGCAAAAAATCGGGATTTCTTGATGTTTTCTACGAATGATGGGTGGGGTTACGGGCTGACAGCGTTTGATTTGCAGGGATATTCGCGGTCTTTGGCATTTGTCGTGGCGCCCGAAGCCCTTGGTTATGTTGAATACTCCTAAAAATGCACGACGCTTAGAGGGGGACCTTCGCGAAAAAGGAAACCGCCCCGTCGAAGTATGCATTCGACGGGGCGGTTTATGCATTTGGCCGATTAAGGATGCGCTGTCAAACTACTAGAACTTGACGGTCGGGGCCTGGCGGGCTGCTTCAGCGGCCTCGAAGCCCTGGCGCTCCTTAAACTGGAAGATGCCGGCAAAGATGACAGCCGGGAACGTCTGAATGGCGTTGTTGTAGCTGAGCACGCAGTCGTTGTAGCTCTGGCGTGCATAGCTAATCTTGTTCTCGGTGTCCTCGAGCGATGCCTGCAGCTGCGTAAAGTTGGTGTTTGCCTTAAGATCGGGATAGGCCTCGGCCACAGCGAAGAGCTGGCGCAGTGCGCCGGTCAGCACGTTGTCGGCTTCCATCTTGGCCTCGGGCGTGGTGGCCTTGACGGCGGTGTTACGCGCGCTGATCACGGCGGAGAGCGTCTCCTGCTCGTGCTTGGCGTAGCCCTTGACGGTTTCGACCAGGTTGGGGATCAGGTCGTTACGGCGCTGCAGCTGCGTATCGATGTTCTGCCAGGCGTTATCGATGCGGTTACGCTTGGTGACCATGTTGTTGTAGATGCCGGCGATGGCGCAGACAATCACAATGACAACAACGATGCCGATGATGACGGTAATCATGATGTCTCCGTTTCGAATGGCCGCGGCGGCATGCGCCAGCTGCCGTTGGTATAACGCTACTAGTATACCCGCAACGTTTTACCGTGCCGAACTTTCCGGTAAGCGTTGTGTTTTCGGCGGGGTTGGCACCGGGGCAAAGCGCGCGAGGTACAGGTGTAAGATATGCGACAGATTGACGAGTGTTGTCTTTGCCCTGAGGATGGCGATACCAGTGGACCTTCGCATTAAGAAAACCTACCGCGCCCTGTTCGATGCCTTTACCGAGCTTTTGGAAGAGCATCGTTTTGAGGACCTGACGGTTGCCATGCTGTGCGACCGCGCCATGATTCGCCGCACGACGTTCTACAAGCACTTTCGCGACAAGAACGATTACTTTGCCTTTTATATCGATGAGCTCATGTCGGGCTTGCCGCAAAAACAGCCCGATGAGGCCGGCGCAGTGTCTGCCGAGGACGTGCGCGCGCTTCGGCACGCGATTTTGGACGATGCCATGGATTTGATTCTGACGCACGAGCGGCTCATGGATAACATTTTGGCAAGCAGCATGTCGGGCATGTTGACCAACGTTATTTGCGACCGCATTGCCCGCTCCATCCGCGAGCGTGTGATGAACGTGCTTGCCGAGGATGCCTTGGCCCCCGTGTCACTCGAGACGACGTCTGAGTTTGTCGCCGGCGGTATTATTCGACTTTTCACGATATGGTGGGAATCGGGCCACGATCTTGAGCGTCGACCCGAGATGGCCGACGTGGTCGATGCGCTGTTTGAGCGGACCATGACGCCGGTGCATCACTAAAAGTGGCGGAGAGAGGGGGATTCGAACCCCCGGAACGCTCTCGCGCTCAACGGTTTTCAAGACCGCCGCATTCAACCGCTCTGCCATCTCTCCGTGAGTCGTAATGATAGCATCGTTTTGAATTTGCAACAGGGAAGGCGAACGATGACGATCACCGAAATCGACGAGAAGTTCATGCGCGAGGCGTTGGCGGAGGCGCGAGCCGCCGCGGCGGTGGGCGAGGTGCCCATCGGAGCCGTGGTGGTGCGCGACGGCGAGATCGTCGCGAGGGCGCACAATCGGCGCGAGCTCGACCAGGACCCTTCGGCGCATGCAGAGTTTGCGGCCGTGTGCGCCGCTGCCCAGGCACTTGGCCGCTGGCGCCTTTCCGATTGCACGGTCTACGTGACGCTTGAGCCTTGCTGCATGTGCGCGGGCCTTATGGTCAACGCGCGCGTGGGGCGCTGCGTGTATGGCGCGAGCGACGCCAAGGCCGGCGCGCTGGGATCCCTATACGATTTGAATGCCGACTCGCGCCTGAATCATCGGTTTAATGTGACCGCCGGCGTGCTGGCAGACGAGTGTCGTGAGGTGTTGAGCGGGTATTTTTGTGGGCTGCGTGGTGCCGATGGTGCTGGCTGCGGTTGTGGGGCCGATCTTGAGGCACATGCCGCTCACGCTGAGGCGCTCGCGTGTGCCGAAGATATCGTCGTTGAGGCGGTCGATTTTGGTGCCGCGTGCCGCCGGCCCCGCCGTGTGCTGTTGGCGATCGACTCCTTTAAGGGCAGCGTTTCGAGTGCGCAGGCGGAGGCGGCGGTTGCCGAAGGCATGCGCCGTGTGTGGCCCGATGCCGAGGTGCGCACATTGCCGCTGGCAGATGGTGGTGAGGGAACGCTCGATGCCGTTGCCGCCTGCGGTGGCGAGCTTGTGACCTGCGAGGTTGCAGGGTCCTTGGGCGAGCGTGTGCCTGCCCGGATGCTGGTTGATGTCGAGCATGAGTCGGCTGTTATTGAGATGGCCGAAGCCGCGGGCATCGGGTACTCGCCTTGCACGGAGTCGTCGGCGCTGGCTGCTACAACCTATGGCGTGGGTGGGCTGATGCTCCGTGCGGTTCGTGCCGGGGCAAAGACTATCTATATCGGCTTGGGCGGCAGCGCCACCAACGATGGTGGCGCCGGTATGCTGCAGGCGCTGGGCGCGCGCGTGGTCGATGATCAGGGCTGCAATATCGCCCCCGGTCTTGCCGGCCTTGAGCAGGTGGTGAGTATCGATTTGGCGCCAGCGCTTCGGGCGCTGAACGGCGCGCGTGTCGTGGTGCTTTCCGATGTCGAGAATCCGCTCGTGGGGCGTCGCGGTGCACTGGCGGTGTTTGGCGGGCAGAAGGGTTTGCCGACGGGTGACGCCGAGGCGCTGCGCAGGTACGACGGTTGGATGGTCGGCTACGGCCGCCTGCTTGATGCGGCAATTGCCGAGGCGCGAGCCCAGGAGCTGTTGCGTGTGCCCGAGGGTGCACGGACATTTGGCTCGGTGCTCGGTGTGCCCGGTGCCGGTGCTGCCGGCGGCCTGGGTGCCGCGCTGCTGGCGCTCGGTGCCGAGTTGCGTTCGGGCGTGGAGACGGTGCTCGATCTGATTGGGTTTGACGAGCGCGTACGCGATGTCGACCTGGTCATTACGGGCGAGGGCAATATGGACGAGCAATCCGCCGCCGGTAAGGCGCCGGTGGGCATGGCCCGTCGCGCGAAGCGATATGGCAAGCCGGTGGTCGCCGTCGTGGGCGGGCGCGCCGTCAACCTGGATGCGGTGTATGAGCAGGGTATTGACTTGGTTTTGCCGATTTGCCGCAAGCCCATGCCTCTCGACCAGGCGCTCGGTGCGCAAGAAGCCACAACCAACCTCATCTGCGCTGGCGAGGCAGCTGCCCAAGCCTACGACCTCGCCCGCCTCTAAAACCCATCCCCTCGATAAGTTGCGGTGAAATACGGAGTGTTTTTGCCTTTAAGGCGCTAATTCAGTCCGTATTCCACCGCAACTTCGTGAATGGTCATCCGAGGCTGGCCGCCTTGGGCCTTGGGTCGGACCGTTTGCCACGAAATGCGGCCATCTACTACGTTTAACCGAGCTACCTCGACCATCCCGGACCGAGTGAGGCCGCGGACATGCCGAGCCCCGCGGCGGCCTGCTTCTGGGTCACCCGCATCGCCTTGCGCATCTTCGCGAGCTCGGGGCCTTCCGGCGCGGCGCCGTCGGGATTCGGGTCCATGAGCACGCGGTACACCTCCCGCGCTATGTAGCGCTTCAGGCAGCGGACCGCCTCCCTCCGGGACTTCCCCTCGGAGGTTCGCCTCGCCACGTACCTCCTCGTCCTCTCGTCGTACGCCATGCGCTTGATCGCGATCTCGTAGAGCGCCCAGTTCGCCTGCCGGTTGCCGCCGCGGTTGAGCCTGTGCCGCTCCGTCTTCCCGCTCGACGCGGGGATCGGGGAGACGCCGCACAGCATCGAGAACGCCGCCTCGCCCTTCAGCCTGCCGGGGTTGTCGCCGGCGGCCACGACCAGGGCGGCGGCGGTCGTCGTGCCGCAGCCCTCGACGCCGAGCAGCGCGGGCGCGTTCGCCTCCAGCAGCGCGCGGATGCGCTCGTCGAGGGACTCGACCTGGCTGCGGGCCTCCTTCCAGACCGCCGCGACGGACCGCAGCGAGGCCAGCACGCTCTCCTCGAGCGCGTCGCCGGCCTTCCTCCCGCGCGCGAGCAGCGGCATGAGGTCCTTCGGCCGCTCGCGGCCCCTGAACCGCTCCCTCAGGGCGCCCGGGGCCGTCGTGAGCATCGACTTCGCGCAGGCCACGCAGGACGTGGACGTCGCGACGGCCAGCCTGCGCGCGACGTAGAGCTGGCGCACCGCCTCGACCCAGCCGTCCTGCGACTTCGGCACGGAGCAGCCCCTCCCGGACGCCGCCTTGCGCGCCGCGCGCTCGGCGTCCAGCGGGTCGCTCTTCCCCTCGCCGGGCCTCGCCTTGTCCCTCTTGGGCCTGAGCACCTCGACGACGTTGTACCCGAGCTCCACGAGCCTCCTCGTCAGCCCGGCCCCGTACGATGCCGTGCCCTCGACGCCGACGACCATGCAGCTCCCCGGGTCGCCTATCGCCTCCGCCAGCCTGTCGTAGCCCTCGGGGTCGGCCCCGAAGCTCCCGCTCCAGATCTTCCTCCCGAGGCCGTCGAGCAGGCACAGGACATGCACGTCCTTGTGCGTGTCGACGCCCGCGATGACCGTTTCGCCTTCCATTTTCGCTCCCCTCGGTCTGCCGCCTGCTCCGCGCCCGGGTCTCCCAGACATTGCACTGACGGGAGCGCTACAATCAAGTTGCCTTATCCGATTGTCCGCGCTCATGCTCCTATTAGGTCATGGCAGGACTCCGGGTCGCGGAAGCCGGGGCGAGACAGGTCGGATTTGAGGACGGCCGAAGAGGCGTCAGCAGGTCAGTGGGTCATCGTCCCGGCGTTCAGCATCAGGGTAGCGCTGCGACGCGGAAATCGCGCGCCGTTGACGCGCCCCCGCAGTGCCCGCTTCCCCCAAGGACAATTATCAGTGCAGGT
>JAGZQO010000018.1 GCA_018382125.1 Collinsella sp. | reverse complement strand
ACTCCAACGACGAATTCTAGGCGGTGTCCCCTCCCTTTCAAGAAAAGAGAAGAGGCGGGGCATGCCCCGCCTCTTACACCACATCTCTGCGCGCTACCTTTGGATTATGGCTGTTTGACGCCTCTGGAAAGGTTTCCGAGAGGGCTGTGGTCAAAAAAGGGCAAATATGAGTACTGCTACCTGTTTAGTAGCAGCGATTTTGATCACTTCAGGAACTATTCAACGTTCCACTCGTCCGCAGACGACGTTATTTCTCCTCATATGTTCAATAAAAGTAGCTCTTAATGGGAACAAATCTCATCAGGAGCTACAATTTATAGCAAATAAATGCAACCATAATGGCAACAGTACTCATATTTGCCCTTTTTTGACCACGACCCTCCAGAATAGTCGCTGAGAGCGACACTAAATGACAAAATCCGACACTTGAACGTTCTTATATGAGTAGCCATTGAAGGACACCTAACGACTACTCCCATTCGCGACACACTGTGTCGCGAATTAAGCTGGCCCCATTACCGAAGACCAGTGAGAGCTCCTGCCCAGAATCTCAATAGCTTAATAAAGGGCTCCCCTCCGGAAGTTCAATGAGCATCCAAATTCCAAGCTGAAAAGCAAAGGAGTATCGAAGCCGTCAATGCTCATTTCCTATCGAACAGGCAGGTCAAAACAAGCTAATTAGCCCGATGAACTGCTTGTATTTTTGTCTACAAAATTGTATACAAAAAGAGAATCTGAGAACCGGCGCTCGACATTATGTCGATCGATAGGAGGCGCCATGGATGCTAAGCAGCTCGAAAAGATGATGGGGTTTGCTCCCGGAGAGTTGAAGAAAGCCGCGGAAGCCTACGAAAAAGATGAGTGGCCGAAAGGTCACACCATCAAGTTGGGAAGGCCACCAATCTCCGATGAGCCGAGCGTCGTTATATCAGCACGTGTGGGCGAATCGATTCTTGAGGCGTTTGACGAAAAAGCCAAACGCCATGGGCAAACACGCACGGAGCGGCTCAGAGAGCTCATTACACTTGATGCACTGATTGCCTAGGCCCGCTCCCCCGTCGGACCCAAACATGTACACCAGCATCCAAAGTCGACATTTTTCGACATCTTTGGATGCTGGTGTACATGTTTTTGCTACATAGTCGTTGGGGACGTCCTTAAATGACCAGTCGTTAAAGAACGCCCCCGATGACTAGTTAGCCGTGGAAGCGAGCTGTGGGTGCAAGCGGCTGTTCACGAAAGACGCGCTCGACGGCAGCGCGGTATTCGTCGACCTTTTTGGTCTTGCGTACAATCTTGTGGACGGTAGCGGGATCAGCGAAAGCGCACTTGGCGTAGAACCACCACTCCTTCATGCGGAAGACCGCATTGCCGCCAATCTCTTCTGCATATGCCGCAAACAGCGTGTCGTGGAAGCGCTGCAGCTCAGCAGCCGTTGCAGCAGGGCCGTCCTTGACCATGCGAGCCAGAGCGGGGTTCGCGAGCAGGCCACGCCCCAACATCACATGGCGCGTGCCGGGATAGGCCTCCACCAGCGCGTCCATATCCTCAAGATCAAAAATGTCACCGTTATAGGCCACGGGGAACGGCGCACGCTCCAGCGTCTCGCCATAAAACTCTTTGCGCGGCAAGCCCGTATAGCGGTCCTTCTGTACGCGCGGATGCACGATCAGCTCTGCCAACGGCATGCGGCAATACAGATCGAGCACGCGCTCGTATTCGTCGTCATTCTCCAGCCCCAGCCTGGTCTTTACCGACACCGGCAACGGCGACCGCTCGCACACATCGCTTAAGAACGCCTCGAGCTCGTCGAGATTGCGCAAGAAACCCGAGCCCTTGCCCTTGGCGACAACCGTTCCCGAAGGGCAACCCAGGTTGAGATTGACCTCGCGGTAGCCCATGTCGGCGAGCACCTGTGCCGCCCACACAAACTCGTCTGCGTTCTTGGACATCAGCTGAGGCACCACGTTGAGCCCCTGGTTATTGGCAGGATCGATCTCCTTAAACGCCTTGCCGCCAAAGCGGTTTCCCACCCGCGGCGGCGGCAAAAACGGCGTGTAATAGCAATCGAGCGCACCGAAGCACTCCGCATGCACGCGACGGAACACATGCCCGGTAATCCCCTCCATAGGGGCCAGCGAAAGGATCATCTACTCTTCTCTCATATCAACACAACAAAGGGGCCGTCCCTTTGTCACATGCATTATGCCTTGCGCTTCAGGCGATTCACAAGGAAGAGGTAGCTACTGAACGATGACCACCCTCCAGCCGCACCCCATACAACGAGGTTTAATACTTTTCCCGAGTAGTGAACGAGTGAAAACGGGCCCCGAAGCATCGGCACTTTCGAGATGCAATTTCCTGCGGTTTTGCCAGCCAAATCCTGCGGGTTTGACGTCTAAAAATGTCGATGCTTCGGAGGTCCAAGTATGGCCGTTCACTTCTCGGAAAAGTATTAGACCTCGATTTACATGCCACTCAATGTGACAAAGTGGCTGCTCCTTTGTCACATTCGATGAAAAAGGGCACCGATGTTAGTCGATGCCCCCAAAGCGGCTGCAGGTTAAGCCCTACAGCGTATGTCTAAGACGAATCGAACTATTCGTCCCAGGAGAGGTTCTTACCAGTCTTTTTTGCCAGCAGCAAGAACAGGCCGATAATAACGTTGCATGCGATGCAGAAGATGAAGACGCCCTGGAAGGAGCCGACAAGCTCATAGACCTTCATCATAACGGGCATGCCAAAGGCGCCGACGATATAGCCCACGGAGCAGATCAGCGCGAAGATGCGACCGAAATCGCGGGAGCCAAAGACATCCATAACCAAAACGGTCAGGGCAGTGCCAGCGATGACGTACATTACGTCGTTCACGCCTGCTGCGAGGATGCTGAGCGTCGAGTTGCCGCTGCTCATCATGAGCATGACAAAGGAGAGGATGGAGACAGCGAGCCAGCCCAGAATGGCCTTCGTGCTGCCGAACCTATCGCAAGTGGTGCCGACGATCGGATTGAGGAACAGATCGAAGAGCGATGCAGCGGATACCATGAAGCCGCCCACCATGGGGCTAAAACCAACCTCGGAAGCATACGTCGGGAAGAGCTGGTTCATGCAGCAAGTGAGCTGAACGAGACAGAGGAAGCCGATGCAGAAGAAGAAGGCAGGCGACTTAATGGCGCGCGCATAGCTAACGCCACGCGTGCTATCCTCGGTCGTCTCCTCGGTCTCGGTGACCGTCTCGCCCTCGACGTAGCCATAGGGCAGCATGCCCTTGTCCTGAGGCTTATAGCGAATAATCAGGACGGAAGCGGGGAGAATGAGCACGGCGGAGACGCCAGCGAGCACCAGATAGCCAGTCCTCCAGCCAGCGGCCTCGATGACAGAGGTGATGACGGGGCTCATGATGAGCATGTAAATCGAGTTCACTGCCCAAGCGAGACCGATTGCCAGGCCACCAGATTTTTTGAACCACTGGTCAATAACGTCGGACATGGCGACGCCGGTGGTGAAGGCGAAGCAAACGCCAATCAGGGCGCCAGCGGCGATGAACATCCAGACTTCGGTGTAGAAGGCCATGCCTGCGCCGGCAGCAAGCAAAATAAGCTCGACAACGGGGAGCCAAACCTTGCCAACGACCTTGGGAATGAGTTTTCCGACAAACGGAAGAGCTGCCGCAAGACCAATGAGCGTTGCGGTGAAGTAATACGAGAAGATGGAATAGTCAAACCCGAACTCCTCGCACACGGGTGCGACGAAGGAGCCCGCGATGACGCTATAGGATCCGGTCGTGCCGGCAGACATAAGGCCGAGCGCGATTACGAGAACCCATGCGTAAACCTTGCTGCTCTTTAACTTTGCATTTTCCATTGATACAGCTCCTAGAGACCCAGAAGGGCACACATAACGGCCTTGATGGTGTGCTGACGGTTCTCTGCCTCACGGAAGATGACCGAAGCGTTGGCCTCAAAGCACTCGTCGGCAATCTCAAAGCCCTCGGTGATGATTTCGCGATGGAGGTCGTTCTTGCACTGGTCGAGGAGCATTTTGCCGACACGGTGATCTGCGTTATGGACAGAGGGAAGCTCATGCATGCAGAAGATGTCGGGATTGTTGGTGCGCTTGCACAGCTCGCTGGTGACGCGATAGGGGTACAAAGACTCGGCATCGCCCAGCCAGGAGTTGTAGTCGTCGGGATCCAGAACCTCTTCGCCGCACTCGGGGTTGATGTAGCGCCACTCCTCGGTAACGATAACGTCAACGCCATCCAGGGCATCGAGGTCAGAGGTGATGGTAAAGGTCCTATTGGGAGCGTACTTGGCGTAGCAGGCCTCCACCTCTTCGATCATTTCCTTGCACATCTGATGACGGAGGTCGTCGGGGCCGATGGCGAGGAAGTCCATGTCGAGCATAGCGCACAGACGGCCATACCACACCGGGGCGCCGGCGCAGTTGCCAACGAAAGCCATCTTCTTGCCGCGGCTCGTACGCAAACCGCCCCATTGCTCTTCCATCGTAAGAGCGTCAGCGAGCATCTGAGTCGGGTGATCGCCGAGAGTAAGGGCATTGATGACCGGGATGTCAACCAGGTCGGCGACGTCATAGAGGAACTGCTCGTCCTTCTGTGCGCGATAGACGATGAGATCATACATGCCGTTAAAGACGCGCATGGCGTCCTTGACGGTCTCGCAGTCACCCATGTGGGAGTTGGTCAGATAAGTGAAGCCCATGCCCAAATCGTTGCAGGAGGTCTCGAATGCGCAACGAGTACGGGTCGAGCCCCACTCAAAGTTGGCGAGGACGTTTTTGCCGGGGAAGTAGCGCTGGTCGACACCAGACTTCTTCTGAGCCTTAAGGTTCCAGGCAAGATCGATGAGATAGCGGAAATCCTCGGAGGAGAGATCATGGATGTTGATGTAGTCGCGACCGCGGAGGCTGTTGTTCATGCCTATTTCCTTTCGAATTATTATCAAAATTATTGTTGAATGTGTCCCCGAGGAAAACACGGATATCCCTCGGGGAGCGGTACATGTGGCGCCTAAGCCAAAGAGCGCAGGCTCTAAGGCTCACTAACGACTGGCCGCCACGTCCTTAGTCCAGCAGTGCACGCCGCCGCCGGACAGGTTAAGCGCGAGGGAATCAATCATGATGACCTTGCGATCGGGGAAGCAGCTCTCAAGAACTGCCTTGGCCTGCTCATCCTTCTCTTTCACGACCTCGCTCATGCCCTCGTGGTAATAACGCTGGCCAAGGACGACGCCGTTGCAAATCAGGAAGTTGCAGTAGCTCGCTGCGGCGTAGAAGTGGACGGGGCCCTCGGGCCAGGGGGTGCCATCCATAAACTTGCCGCCCATTTCATCGATGAAGCCCTTATAGAGCTCGTAATCTTCATCGCCAGGGGCGATAACGACTTCAATAGGCTCGGCGGTGGGCATACGAACGATCTCGAAGGGCTTGCCCTCCCAGTCCGTTTCGTTGCTCAGGATCTCGTAGGCTGCCTCAATGCGGCGACGAGACTCTGCTCCAGCCTTGCTCGAGGCTGCCTCTTCATCGGACACCTCGGCAAGAAGAATCTTGTTCGGAGTGATAAAGCGACACATCTCATCAATGTGAGCTGCAAAGCTCATGCCAAAGACGGGAGTTCCGTCTTCCTTCTCGTCGAGGATGCCCAGTCGATAGTCGTCGTCCTCGAGCATAGGCTGCGGAAGCCAGATAACCTTGTTGAGGTTGTAGATGCGCTTATACTCGGCCTCTATTTCCTCTTTCGTGAACTCGGGATTACGCTTGCGGCATTCCGTGTCCTCGATGGCGATCAGAGTGCCGTGACCGTCAAACTCGCGGTCGCCGCCCTCCGAAACCATTTCGGAATTGACGATATCGAAGCAACCGAGCGCAACCGCCATGTGAACGGCTGCCTTACGTGCGGACTGGCACTCCGGGGAGTTCTTGTCCCACACGCCGTAATAGGTCCAAGCGGGGTTGACCATATAAGAATGGCCCTTGTCGTCGACCATGATGCTGGGACCGTTGTCGCGGACATAGAAGTTGGAGTCTTCGAACTGCGTGATCTCGATGCGATCGAGATCAACCCCCTCCTCCTTCAGGCGCGAGCAAGCCTCCTCATAGGAGCCGGGGGTGCCGCAATTGAGGTTGACCGTAACGTCGCCATACTCGAGCAGAGCCTTGATCACGTCAACGCAGGGCTGGCGGTTATCGTAGCCCTCTGCACGGATGTAATCGGGAAGCCATGTCACATAGACGTTGGAGCGCTTCTCGAACTCGCCCGGCATACGATAGTTCTCGTACATGGTTGGTCCTTCCGTCGGGTTTCCCGCGATGCTGTCCGGCCGCGACAATAGCGGGGTTTCACCTGCTATAGTACTACTATACCTACCGTTCGGTAGATAATTTTGAATAATTGCCGCTCGCCTACTGATACATACCGTTCGCCGTATATAGTGGTCATGTTTGGACACGAATTGATGTTCCGTTGCCATCCTTAATAATGTTGGTAGTGCGGAAGTGATTTGCAATGGAGAAATGCAGCGTGAGCACAAGAAAAAAAATATTGGACGCAATGTACGATCTTGTGGCAGAAGTCGGTTATGACAAAGCGTCTATCGGAAAGATTTGCGACTTTGTCGGTATATCCAAGCCGTCGGTGTACTACTACTTTCCCTCAAAAGAGGAGATTTTCACTACGCTCTTGGACAGCATGTTTCCGACCATTGACTATCAGCGCGACTACTCGCTAATAGTCGATAGGGACGGGTTCAAGGCCGCGCTTATCGAGCTCGGCAATTCAGTTATAGGTGGCTATCGAAGCGATGAAAAGCGCCGGCGCGTGCTGGCCGAGGTTAGCGTTCAAGCAAATCGAATTCCTGCAGTTCAGGAACGTCAAGCGACGGCGACCAAACGAACCATGGATGCGCTTAAAGACATCCTTCTTCATGGTGTAGAGATTGGCGCGTTTTCCGATAGCGCCGACGTAATGCTCTACGTACAAATTCTTTATACCGTTCTGGAGGGAGCAAGCAATACGGTCGCTCAAGGTGAGGATATTGATGAGAAAGCGGTTTGGGCGGGAATAGTCGAGCTTATGTTCAAATAAACCAGCCAAGCTGAAGCGCATGTTGGCACCCATGGTGCCTGCGGGCAACCTTTAAAACGAAAACAGGGGTCGACTCCAGTCTGGCTTGGAGTCGACCCCTGTTGCATGGCAATCTATGCCGATGCAAATCGGCGCTTATTACTTTTCAGCAGCCTTATTGAGAAAGCCGGAAACGATAGCAAACGCAGCAATCATAAGGTTGCAGGCAATGCAGAAGATAAATACTCCCTGGAATGACCCTGCCATCCCGTAAACCTTCATCATGACCGGCATTCCAAAAGCACCGACGACATAGCCCGCTGAGCAAACGATCGAATAGATCCTTCCAAAATCGCGTGATCCAAAGAGCGAGAGGAGAAGCATCGACATTGCGGTTCCAACGATGGCGAACATGACATCGTTTACACCAGCTGCAATGATGGAAACGGTCTCATTGCTTCCGCCAATGATAAGAAGCAGGAATGAAAGAATGCTGACACCTGTCCATGCGACCGTTGCTTTAATAGCGCCAAGCTTGTCGCATGTTTTGCCCACGAAGGGATTTAGGAAGATGTCGGAAAACGAAGCTGCCGAGACCATTAAGCTTCCTACGATGGGATTGAAACCGACCTCGCTTGCATAGGTTGGAAACAACTGGTTCATGCAGCAGGTGAGCTGCGCCACGCAAAGCAAGAGGACACAGAGAATAAAAGACGGCGTTTTCGCGGCATCGCGGAGTGCCATGCCCGAAAGGACATCTTCCTGCTCATCGGCGCTGCAGCTCTCATGGGTTTCGGAGGCGGTCTCTCCGTACGGAAGCATATTGCGATCAGAGGGGTTAAGGCGAATGATAAATGCGCTTGCAGGCAAAATCATAGCTGCAGAAACGGCCGCAAGCACGATGTATCCCGTACGCCAGCCTTGCTGCTCGATGACCAGTGTAATGACAGGACTCAATAACAGCGTGCAGAGAGAATTAACGCCCCAAGCGAGGCCGATGGCGAGACCGGACGATTTGCTGAACCATTGGTCAATGACATCGGACATGCAGACGCCCGTTGTAAACGAAAAGCAGATGCCGATCACTGCGGCGGAGACGGTGAACATCCAGACCTCGGTGTAGAACGCCATTGCGGCGCCGGCGGCAATAAGGACGAGTTCAATGCAAATATGCCATGGTTTGCCGATTACTTTTGGAATGAAGCGACTCAAAAGCGGAAGCCCAAGCGCAAGGCCAAGAAGAATCGCGGTGAAATAGAAAGAAAAAGAAGTGTAGTCAAAGCCCAGATCTTCGCATACTGGAGCAACGAATGAGCCGGCAATAATGCTATATGTGCCAGTTGTTCCGGCGGACATTAAGCCGAGCGCAATAACGACGACCCAAGCAAATGCGCCGCTTTCACGGAGACAATCTTTTTTGGCTGGTGTGGTGAGAGTCATGGTTGCTCCATTTCTATCGGCAATACATCCTATATGCCTACCGATAGGTATATAAACTAGAGGACTCTTCGTCAAGCATTAAGCGGGGAGAGGGAGTTCTTAACCTGCCGAACGGTAATTAGACCCCGATTTCGCAAGGGTCTCAATGTGACAAAGGGGCTGTCCCTTTGTCACATTATTCGGAGCGTAGGGCTTCGACGGGGTCCTTCTTGGATGCGCTGCGAGCAGGCAGCAGGCCGGCAACGACCGTCAACAGCACCGAAATTGCAATGAGTACCAGCGCATCCTGCACGGGCAGGCTCATCAGGTTGGGTACTTGTTTGGCAGCAAGCGCCCAGGTATTAACTGGGAAGCTCACGGCCACCACGACGACAATGGCAAAGACGCCGGCAATGAGGCCCTCGATAAAGGTCTCGGCATTGAATACGTTGGCCACGTTGCGCTTCGATGCGCCAATCGCGCGCAGAATGCCAATCTCCTTTTTGCGCTCCAGCACGCTGATGTACGTGATGATGCCGATCATGATCGAGCTCACCACCAGGCTGATGCTCACAAACGCGATAAGCACCAAACTGATGGTGTTCACAATATCGGTCACCGAGCCCATGATGATGCCCATATAGTCGGTGTACGAGATTGCCTGCTCGTCGTGTCCGGCGGCTTTGACCTGCTTGTTGTACGCATCGATATGGTCGAGCACGCGTTCCTTGGCCTCAAAGTCGCGCGGGAAAATCTTGACGGAAATGGGGTCGGCCTCGTCCGCATAGCCCAGCGTGGTCAGATTGTTGTCGTAGGTGAGCTTCGACGCCTTTGCATAGCTCATCATGAGCGAGCTCAGATCCTCGGCGTCCATGTTGAAGTGGATGGCACGGGCAAACGCGCTCGCATCCACGTGCATGGCGCTCGCCAGGCTGGCAAAGGTCGACGACATCTGCGTCGCCATCTGATCCATAAGCCCCGCCGCTCCCGCTTTGAGCTGGGAAGACACCGTCGCTGCGATTCTGTTGCTGAGCGATTGCATCACCTGGTCCATAGCCTGCTGCAAATAGGGCGCGAGCTGTTTTTGTACGTAGTCGGTCATAGCCTGCTGCAGTCGCTCCGCCAGTGCGTCTCCGCCCAGCGCTTTGAGCTGCGCCAAGCATTGCTGCGCCGCAGCATCGTTCTCAAGATACGCCGAGAACGCAGCAGCGAGCTTCGATGCATCCTTAAGGTCCTCGGGCGTCAGCGCCTTAAACTGATTGGACTGCATAAAGCCAACAAACAGCCGGTTGGCAAGCGTGCCCACCTGCTGCATCTGCTCGGGCGTGAGTTCCAAGCCATCAAAGACACCCGAGAAATCGGGGGTCGGTGCCTTGGCCATGATGTCGCTGAAGTCGATGTCCTTGCCCACGCCCGAAAGGTCGATATCCAAGCCCGACAAATCGATGCCCGAAAGATCCATGCCACCGGCCGTACCCGAGAGTGCAGACGTATCGAACGAGAACGCGCTCTTGAGCGCCGCCTCGTCAACGCTGAACATGCTGCCCAGGTCCACGCCCTGCTTGGCCTCGCCTTGCAGCTCGTCGAACGTTTTGCCGGTAAAGACATCCGTCTCGGGATGAGCAAGCTGTTCCTGAACGATCTGCGAATCGGCAGCGCGCTCCATAAGTTGGCGAGTCAGCGCGTGCGTGTAGGCAATACCCGGAGACAACGCACTGGCATTGGCAGTCTCGTTGGGACGCACCACGCCCACAATGCGCACGTCGATACCGTCGGCAACCTTGGCTGCCATAAAGTCGGTGTCGCCAGACATATCGGTCCACATACCGGTCTCTTCGTTTTTGCGATACGCATCGGCCGGCGACAACACCTTAAACGTCGTAGACAGCGCATCGTCGTAGGTAAAGTCGGCGGCGGTCTCGGGCGTTTCGACCTCGCCATCGGCCGTCATGGCGCTGTTGACCAGGTCGTTGAGCTCATTGATATCCAGCGCGCCGATGCTATAGAGCGTATAGTCGCCCACCGTGCCACGGCTCGAAAGCACCATCACGGCCTCGTTGGCAGACGTAGGCCAATGACCGGCGACGACGTCGTACTGGCTGTCGAGCAGGCTCTGGTCGTCAATCATCTCGTTGAAGACCGAGGTCCCCATGGACTCCATGCTCACCGTTGCCGCCGAGCTCGCGCCTCCGCTCATAGCCTCGGTCATCGCGTTGGGCACCAGGCGCACGGGCTTCTCGTCGCCCTTGCCCGCGCGATACACGACCGGCGTCACGCCGTAGCTGTACTGAATGGCGTTGACCTCTTTGTCGATGCCGTCGCCGCCATCGTCGAGCCACGCCTTAAAGCTCGTCATATCGTTGGACTTAACGCTCGCAAACATATCCTTTACGGCCGTGACCACGGGAATCTTATCGGACTTCTTAGCCGAACTGTCCGCACCGGCGGAGGCGCTGCTCGCTCCCCCGTCATCCTCCGCGGCCCCCTGACCGCCCATCATGGACGACAGGTCGTAATCCTGCTTGGAAATGGTGAGCGGGTAGCTCGAGAGCGTATCCTCCTCGACCTTTTTGATGTAGCCGTTTACGCCGTTGGACAGCGCCAGAATCGCCGCGATACCGATAATGCCAATCGAGCCCGCAAAGGCAGTCATGGCCGTGCGGCCCTTCTTGGTCATGAGGTTTCGGGCAGAAAGCCCCAGCGCCGTCACAAAGCTCATCGAGGTTTTGCGCGTAGGCTTTGCCTCGCGACGCGCGGCCTTGGCAACATCGAAGGGGTCGGAATCGTCGGTGATCTTGCCGTCCGCCAGATTGACGATGCGCGTGGCATATTGGTACGCCAGCTCGGGATTGTGCGTGACCATGATGACCAGGCGGTCGCGCGCCACATCCTTGAGCAGGTCCATGACCTGTACGGATGTCGTTGAATCCAAAGCGCCGGTCGGCTCGTCGGCCAGCACAATCTCGGGATCATTGATCAGAGCGCGGGCGATGGCCACGCGCTGCATCTGCCCGCCCGATAGCTGGCTCGGGCGCTTGTTCACGTGCTCGCCCAGGCCGACTTTCTCCAACGCCTCGCGCGCACGTTGGCGGCGCTCGGCATGCCCCACGCCCGTGAGCGTAAGCGCCAGCTCCACGTTTTCCAAAATGGTCTGATGCGGAATGAGGTTATAGCTTTGGAACACAAAGCCGATGCGGTTGTTGCGGTAGGCATCCCAATCGCGATCGTGAAAGTCCTTGGTCGAAATACCGTCGATCAGCAGGTTGCCCGAGTCAAAGTGGTCGAGTCCGCCGATAACGTTGAGCATCGTAGTTTTGCCCGAGCCCGAGGGACCCAGAATGGCCACGAACTCGTTATCGCGAAAAGACAGGCTTACGCTATCGAGCGCCACCTGCGTAAACGACTGCGTAACGTACCTTTTGCAAATACTCTTGAACTCCAACATGGACGGCAACCTCTCCCACGCGGGCGCACTTGCCCGCTCTCCCCCGCCGTTCGTATTCGACGCGTTTGTCCTACTCTATCCCCATTTTTTGCCGGCGCCAGTGAGGAATGTAACGAAGCACGCCAAAAAACGAACGGGACGGCGCCTAAAAGAAGAGGCCCCGAGCGGGACCTCTATATGGTGGAGATTATCTTGAAAGGCAGCGGACTACTCCGCGCAGCGGCGCACGATCCTCGCCATGCTTTACGCGTTTTTTACTGCTCGCTATTCGCAATCGCCTGGTCGATAAGTTTGTTGAGTGCAGCGCGCTGCTCGGCGGAGCTGATGGCTCCCACGATGGGCTCCCCTACGATGTTGCCATTCTGATCGATGACATACGTTGTCGGGAACGAGAACAAATTTGACGTGAACTTACCGGCCTCGCTATCCGACTTGAACCAGATGTTCTTATACGTCACGCCCTTCTTGCTCAGCACGTCCTTGGCATCTGCAATCTCGCCCTTGTTGCCATCGAGCGTAAAGGAATTGACGCCCACGACCTGGCCGCCCTTCTCGGCAAGCTCCTGATTCAGTTTCTCAAGATCGCCCAGCTCGCCCACGCACGGCTTGCAAGTAGTGAACCAGAAGTTCATGACGGTGACCTTGTTCTTAGAGAACAGCTCGTCGCTGTTCACGTCGTTGCCATCCAGGTCCTTGCCCGTAAAGCTGGGGAACTTCGTCGCCTCGTTCGAAGCATTGGCACCAGCCGTCATGCCAGCGGTCGAAGCGTCGACGCTCTCGCCTGCACTCGGCGTGCTTCCACAGCCGGGGAACTCCTTCTCCAGGCTCTCGAGCTTGTCCTCGATCTCCTTGATCTGCTGTGCACCGGCCTTGAGCGTCTTGAGCTCATCCGCCGTGAACTTATCCTTGGCGCCGTCGATGGTCTTGAGCAGAAAATCGCCGTAATTGCTGCCATCCTCAATCATTGCCGAGTCTTTATTTGCCGCATTGAATACCTTTTCCCACAGCGCGTTATCACTCGAAAAGATCTCGTTCTCCTTCTGCATGAGCTTCGCATACAGCTCGGCGGCCTCGTCGGCATTGGCCGGCTTCTGCGCAGTGAGCTCTGCGATCTTAGGATCGGAGCTCGCAGATTCGCTCGCATTGCCACCGGGCGCCGAACATGCCACAAGGCACAAGGCCAATACCGGCACCATAAACAGGGCCGCAATCTTAGAAAGCTTCATAGTCATTCCTCCGTTTTGTCGAAGCTTGTTTACTTTTTATCGGCGGTCAAGGGAAGCTTTTCCGCCGACACATCCAGGCCATAGCGATAGCTGATGGCATCGACAGGACAGGCCCCGATGCACTTTCCGCACCGGATGCATTCGGCATGATTGGGCGCGCGGACCACATCAACGTCCATCTGACAAACCTTTGAGCACTTGCCGCACGAGACGCATTTGCACGCGTCAACCTGAATCCCCAGCAGGGACACCCTATTCATGAGCGCATAGAATGCGCCGAGTGGACAAATCCATTTGCAGAAGGGGCGGTAGAACAACACGCTCAGCACCGCAACCGCAATGAGAATCGCGAGCTTCCAGGTAAAGAGCTTTCCCAGCGCGGAGCGGATTCCCGTATTCATGATGGACAGCGGAATCGCACCCTCGAGCACGCCCTGCGGGCAGATGTACTTGCAAAAGAACGGGTCGCCCATGCCCACATCGTTGACCACCAAGACGGGCAGCAGCACCACGGCAAACAGCAGCACGGCATACTTGACGTACGTGAGCGGCTTGAGCTTTTTCGTTGATAGCTTTTTGCCGGGAATCTTGTGTAGAAGTTCCTGCAGCCAGCCAAACGGGCACAAAAACCCGCATACAAAGCGTCCCAGCAGCACGCCAAGCAAAATGAGCGTACCGGTGACGTAGTAGGAGAAGTTGAACTTGGATGAACCTACCACCGACTGGAACGACCCAATGGGACACGCACCTGATGCCGCGGGGCACGAATAGCAATTAAGCCCAGGTACGCAGACTGTTTTTCCCGCGCCCTGATAGATGCCGCCTTTGGCAAAGTTTGGCAGGTGAATATTGGTGACCAGCGTCGCCGCCGCCTGAATGAATCCGCGAAATCGGGCCAAAACATGCGACGCAGTGTTTTCTCTTTTATCCAATTCCGATACACTCCAAGCACAGCCTAATCGCTTTGGCCAGCACGGCATCCGCCTCGCCACGCATAACACCAAAGCACACCATGGTAATTCCGACGATCAACAAAGCGACCTGTACCACGGGTTTTACCGCTTTGAACAACACGACCACTCCTTTCGTTACGCGACCATTGGACCATATCGGCTATAAAATCCGTGTTAAGCGCGATATGGAATGTGCAAGGAGACTGTTATGCGTATTTTGATCGTCGAAGACGAGCGAGCACTGTGCGATGCAATCGCGCGCAGCTTGCGAAACTTGGCGTACAGCGTCGACTGCTGTCACGATGGACAGGAGGCGCTCGACCTGCTGGGCGTCGAAGTCTTTGACCTCGTGGTGCTCGACCTCAATCTCCCCCGTATCGACGGCATGACCGTGCTCAGGGAACTTAGGAAAACCGACTGCGAGACCAAGGTACTGATTCTGTCCGCACGTGGCGAAGTATCCGATAAAGTTGCCGGACTCGATGCCGGCGCCAACGATTACCTTACCAAGCCGTTTCATCTGGACGAAC
The DNA here is from genome assembly GCA_018382125.1 of Collinsella sp. Taxonomy (GTDB): domain Bacteria; phylum Actinomycetota; class Coriobacteriia; order Coriobacteriales; family Coriobacteriaceae; genus Collinsella. The sequence continues at coordinate 27,158 of JAGZQO010000018.1, read as the reverse complement.
TTGCGGCAAGGATCCGCAGCCTTACCCTCAGGCGCTTCGCACAAAGCGACATAGTATTAACCTGCGGAAAGCTCAACTTTGACACCAAGGCGCGCATCGCTTCCGTGGACAGTGAGGCTCTATCTCTTACACGCAAGGAAACGGGAATCTTGGAATACCTGATGCTTAATCAGGGGCGACCGGTAAGCCAAGAGGAGCTTATAGAGCACGTTTGGGATAGCACCGTGAACAGCTTTAGCAACGCAACCCGCGTTCACATCTCGTCGCTCCGAAAAAAGTTGCGCGGCGCTTTGGGATACGACCCGATTCGTAATCGGATTGGAGAGGGCTACGTTATGGAGGATGGAGAATGAAAGGGCTTTCGCTGCAATGGCGCATAACGATTATGACGGCACTGCTCACGTGTGCGGCATGCGTGCTGACGAACTGCCTGGTCGGCTATACGGGCATGCGCTACATGGATGCCATCGGCAGCGACATCTCGGCCTTTAACGCAACCGGCGAAGATTCGCTCCAGGCGTTCGACCCAACGAAAGCAGCCCTCGATGACAAGGTCACGATCGTCGTAAACGACGCACAGGAGTCTTTTGGCACGACAGCCTGGTACATCACGGCTGGAGTCACACTCCTTGGCGGCGCGCTGGCATACTTTGTGAGCGGCCGTGCACTCAAACCGCTACGGGCTTTTGCAGCTCAGGTTGAGCGTGTGCAACCTGACAACCTAAGCGAAATCAGACTCAATGAAGATGTGCCCACCGAGCTACAACGATGCAGCGCCTCTTTCAACGACATGATCGCTCGTCTTGGCGAAGGGTTCTCTGCACAGCGTCAGTTTACCGGCAACGCCGCACACGAGCTGCGCACCCCGCTCGCCCTTATGCAAGCACAGATTGAACTATTCATCTCCGAACACTCCGGTTTGCAACCCGAAACAGCCGAGCTGCTCGGCCTGCTACAAGAACAAACCGAGCGCATGTCTCGAATGGCCAAGGTATTGCTCGAGATGAGTGAGCTGCGCAGCGTTCCTTGCGAGGACGATGTGGAACTTGGTCCCTTGTCCGAAGAGGTCCTCACCGACCTTGCGCCACTTGCCGAAAATAAGGGCATAGCCCTCAATTGTGCTGGAGACGCTTTAGTAATCGGGAGCGACACGCTCCTCTATCGGCTGGTGTTTAACCTGGTCGAAAATGCCATCCGTTACAGCCGCCCCGGCTCGACTGTCAACGTCTCCATCTGCGACAACGACAGCCACGTGTTCCTGCGAGTCGAGGACCAGGGCCCGGGAATACCCAAACAGTACCGTGAGAGCATCTTCCAACCGTTCTTTCGCCTGGATAAATCCCGCAGCAGGGCATACGGCGGCGCAGGACTCGGGCTAGCGCTCGTTTGGGAGATTGCAGCGCTTCACGGTGGCGCCGTAGAGGTCGAAGCAAGTTCCGAGGACGGGACCGTGATGCTCGTGACCCTTCCAAAACGAACCGTAGCGTTAACCGAACAGTAAAACGAAAGGGGCCCCGAGCAACAGGAGTACAATTGCTGCATTGTTGCCACCTGATGGGAGATGGAAGATGGACTGCGATGGCTACCCACGCGTTCCCATGCCGTTGATGTGCACCGCCTTTGTGCCGGGGCAGATTGACGCTGCGGTTGCAGGCATTTCCGACCCCGATTCGCGCGCCATTGCCACGGCAGAAGCTCTGTACTTTCGCGGACAGGCCGCCCTCGCTGCCAAGACGGCGCGCCCCTATCTTGACGCCACCGATCCCGCACTGCGCTATTCCGCATGCTTTATCTGCGGATATGCCAGCCTGTCGCTCAACCGTATCCCCGACGCCCGCCGGTGCCTTGCTGGCATCCTCGATACGCCACCTGATGAGGAATCGCCTGCCGTCCACGCCACGCATATCCTATTCGCCTCCGCCGCGAGCGTCCTGCTGCACTTGCCTTCCCCGCATTCCGCCGAAGAGTTTTATCCGCTTGCGGCGCATCTGCCCGAAGGCCTGCGCCTGTTCGCCAGCTACGTGATGGCGCATGCCCTGTACCTGCGCGGCGAATATGGCCGCAGTCTGGGCATGGCGGAAAACGCCCTGATCATGAAACAGGGAAGTTATCCCATCTCGGAGCTGTTCCTGCACCTGTCGGCTTCCATGGCCTGCATGAGCCTCAAGGACATCGACGCCGCAAAGGCACACTTCGGAGCCGCCTGGGACGTTGCGCGTCCCGACGGCCTTATCGAACTCATCGGCGAGCACCACGGCCTTTTGCAGGGGCTTATCGAGGCGTGTCTAAAAACGCAATACCCTGACGATTTCGCACGCATCATCGAGATTACGTATCGATTCAGCTACGGCTGGCGGCGCATCCACAACCCCGATTCGGGCGAGGACGTGGCCGACGATCTAACGACCACGGAATTCACCATGGCCATGCTCGCCTGTCGTGGGTGGACCAACGCCGAAATCGCTCGTCATATGGGCGTGTCGCCGGGCACCGTCAAAAACCGCCTATCAGGAGTGTATGCCAAGCTAGGCATCGGTACACGCGCCGAGCTGGTCGCGCATATGTTGCGTTAGCGACCGGGCCGCCAAGCGCATCGAACGCGTTCCGGAACCCGGCGCTTCGCTCGATTAATTTGGACATTTTGACCCTTGAACGGCACTACCGCCACGTGGCGCCTTCTCGCAAAATTGGATTATTTCCACCGATACCTGCGGGATGGGAGCCAAAGATGCTTGATCGCCGTTCGTTACTTGTTGCCGGAGCGTCCTCGCTGGCGAGCATTATGTTGCTGCGCGTGCCGGGAAGCGCAAACGCCTTCATACTGCCGTTCGCCCCCACCGAGGCATACGCCGATGAAGATGATCCCTTCAAGGTCTTGGTGCTCTCGCGCACCATGTTTGGTGTGGTCGTAGTCGACGTCGCCAACAAGAATACGCCCATCACGGGTGCCCAGGTCACGCTCACATCGCGCTATGCCGCAGGCAAGCAGCTCACCGCCACGACCGATGACGAAGGCACGGCCATCTTTGAGGTCGCGCCGCTTTCGGAAGGCTACGTGGACGAGACAACGCTTCTCGACGCGTACGACTTTAACGGCGGCATCTCCATTAGCATGGCAGGCTACCGTGATGTCGAGATTCCCCTTGCGCGTATCCAGGGCGGCACCGCCATAACCGCGCCAACACGTCCGCTCTCCGATGGCGAGCCGTACTTTCGCCAGCTTACATTCGACGAATGGGACATCCAGTACGCCGACGCCACGTTTATGGCAATGCCAGCGGACGAAGCAGCAAACGATCAGTCCGACACGCACGCTTTTACCGTGCAGGCCCATCTGCCGCAGGGCGGGCAGGCAACGCTGCACATCAACAAGGTAATGCCCGCCACGAGCAGCTCACCCGAAACCGTCACGCAGATTGGCCAAGTCAAGGCCAGCGCATCGGGCGCGGATAATCTGGCGATGTTCACGCTCGAAGACACGTTCCTCGATGCAGCTTCGGGCCTTCTGGAAGAAGGGTGCAAGCTGCGCTTTGTCCTCGACTATCAGGGCAAAACCTACACGCTCTCCTCCCCCATGGCCGTTGTCACCGCGCCGGCCGCAAAGGCGGAATCGGGCTCGACCACCATCGTTCCCACCACCATGGACCAAGAGATCACTCCGTTTGATTTCCCCGCGGCGTTTCCCGGTATCGGCGGCAATAAGTTCACGTGTTGGATGCCCACATTTCCCATTCTGTTCGATTTCTCGTTTGCTGGATACGTGCTGTTTGGCGGAGGATACAAACCAGCCAGCTATATGAACGATTCGGGCAACCCTGATCCGGAATACTGGAAGAAATCGCCGCGCGAGTCGGGCGCCAAGCAGGCAAACCGCTACCTCGACGAAATGGAGGGGAAGTGGAATCAGTACAAGAGTATGAGTGCCGGTTCGGGCACCGATCCAAGGAACACCAAGCTGCTTCGCCACCATTGCACGCTGCTGTTCACGATGGATATCGCCACACAGCTGTACGGCTCGCTCGCCTACGATTGGGTGGGCAAAACCTGGGGTAACAACAACGACCCCGCATACGGCAATATTAAGGCCCTCTTCCAGGTAAGAACCGACCTCAACTGGACCGAACAGTTCACCTTGGGACCGGTGCCGTTTTTCCTAAACGTCAACCCCTGGGTGCTGGCAAAACTGGCGCTCGCCGTGGGCGCCCACACGCACGGCAGCGGCGCGGCGTTTTTTAAAAACATTTCGCTCGACTATTCAAACACCTCGGGCTCGTTCACCATCCAGATCGGGCTTGCCGTCACCTTTGGCGCCGGCGTTGCAGGCGTCGCTTCGTCTGCCGTGCGCGGCGCCGCATCCCTCACGCTGTTCATTGGGTATGAGAAGGCAGATGGACACCAGCTTCCGCGACTGCGCGTAGGTGCAGACGTCGATGTCGATGTGATACTCCAGTTCGTAATGTTCAAGTGGACCACCAAGGCTTGGTCGGGGTCGTGGCCCACACTCCTCGATTCGTGGAATATGTCGGTGAACAATGGCAACCAGTATGTGCTCCAGCGCTCTGAGCTCGCATTGGGTGGAGATACGCCTTACACGCTGGATGCCCGCTTCGGCACGCCCGGCAACATCGAGGCGGGCGGCGTGCCGCAATTTATCGCATCGGCCACCATCGTCACCAACGCCGAGCTGCTCGCACGCGCCGAGGTTAAGGCCACTGCCGTAAACGCCGCGCCTGTCGTGCGCGATTGGGATCAAGCGGTCACGTGCATTGAGCTCGAGGCGGATGCAGAAAGCGACGACACGGGACAGATCGAGCATTTCGTCCATGCACTGATAGGGAACGACGAAAACGCCGCGCCGATGTACGAGTACACCTACATCGGTCAGGCAACGAACGCTGCTGCGGACCCCAACGCCAATTCTGCCGGCGTGTCGGAGGACGAGCGTGGCGGCATAAAACCCTCGAGCGACAACGTGCCGTTTTCCGGCGTGCTCAGCGAAGCCCACATGAAGCTAACGATGATTGCCGACGTGGAGTGCCTATTCCGTATCGCCTCGGTGCGCTACGGCGAGAATGGTCGTTCGCGCCTGGTGGTGCATACAAAGACGAACGGCACGTGGTCCGCTCCCACGCCCGTGGACTTCCCCCTTGGGTTTGGCGAGGGCGACGTGGAGCGCACCGGCATATTCGATTACGACTTCGACGTGGTGGAATATACAGACGGGAGGGGAAACCAGGACGCCTACGTGCTGCTGGTCTCGGGCGAGCGCCCCGCCGGTGACAACACCCTTTTCGATACGGCGAGCACATCCGGCATACTGTCCGTTGTGCGCCTGCGCATAAGCAACGACGGAGTTCGCGTGATATCGCACACGTCGTGGCGCAGCATCTCGCGCGGCCGCCTTCAGGAGGATGGCTACCATTGCCTGCAGTGCCCGCGTATCACGGTGGGCAAGACGCTGGTCGACGGGCGCCTGTCGGGTGCCTACCTCCACCGCCGCGGAACCACCGCGGAAAAGGCGCTCGGCAGCGAGGCTGAGGTTGCGCTGGAGTGCTTTACCCTGTGGTCGGACGTTTCGGGCGACAGCCTGACGTTCCGTCAGGTCCTCCGCTTTCCGCAGGCACCGTCGAGCATCGAGCTGGGCTCGCCCGAGAATATCAACGGCAAAATGGTGGTGCCCGTTGCGTACGAGACTGCAGACGGTTGCGGCTGCGCATCGTACGCCGTGATCGGCCAGTCCATTGCAGGCTGGGGCGTTATGTCACCAGACGCCACGGTGCCCCATGCGGTGCCGTGGCCGCAACATTCGGGCTTTTTGGCTACCGTCAACGAGCAACTGCAGCATATTACTTGGACGCGAGGCGCGGCGGCATTTGCGTCGGAGCCCGTGGGGGCCGCAGGCTGTGGCCCGGCATCGTTTAGCGTAAGCAACAACGGCAGGTGCGTGCTCTATGTAGAGAACACCGATGGCAAGGTGGGACAAACCTACGACGAAGAAGGCAACCCGGTTGCAGTGATGGGCAAGCACTTCCGCATCTTCGCCAGCACCTTGGCGGGCGATCTGTTCACGGAGCCGTTTGTGATGTGCGAGCTGGACCATCCCGTCGATCAGATAACGACATTTTTGACGTCGGGAGGCATGCTCTCCGCGCTCGCCACGCACATTGTGAGCGCGGAGAAGAGCGAGGCAGAGCTGCACGGCATCGAAGTGCCCTTGGTGGCGTGTGCCACTCCAACGGGCGCGGTCGCTACCTCGGGCGCGGTGGTGCCCGGAGCAGCAGGTGAATCCTTTATGGTCACGGTGCGAAACGACGGCAACACCTTGCTGACCGCCGGCACGATCGATCTGTACCGAGAGGGTTCCAGCCAGCCGTTCTCCAGCGCATCCATCGGATTCGGAGCGAACGCACGCATGGCTTCGATCTACGATCCAGAGCTTGCCGAAGACGCTTCGGCCAACGACATGGCACACGTAAAGTACGCGCTCGAGACGCTGGGCGCACGTTTTGCAACGCACCCGCTGGTAGCCGACAACGGCAACGCCGTGCTGGCACCGGGTTGCACGGCACAGTTCCGCATGAGCTTCGCCATCCCCGAGAGCTGGAGCGACGAAGTGGGCAAACGCGTCACGCTGTATGCGAAGGCGCGTAATCTGGTGGCACTCGATCCCGTAACGCTCGAGGAGATCCGACCGGGCGCAAACTCGGCGCTGAGTGCCGTTCTGCACGAGCTTCATGTGCCCGACGCGGCATGCGAACGCTCAGAAGTTCAGGTCGGCGTATGCGACAGCGCGGATACGACAGGACTTTACGACGCCCCAATGACGGTAGACGACGATGGTGGCTCGAGTGGAGGTGGTTCCGACGGAAGCAGCTCCGGTGGCGGCAGTGGCTCTGGCAGCGGCAAGGATCACGGCAATAACAAGCGCTCCAGAAAAGCGGGCGCGCTCGCCGGCACGGGCGACAGCAACGTCCCCCTAACCGCAGCCGCAGCAGCACTCGCCGCAGCTGGTGCCGGCCTTGTCGCCTACAGCGTCCGCCGCACGGCGCTCGAAAAAGACACCGCCAATGAGGTCAATTCGGATAGGCCTCGCTAGCTCCTAGTTACTTTTGTGTGAGACGCCGACTCGGCTCATCGAACACCAAAAGGGGCTGGCCCCGATAACTCGGAGCCAGCCCTGAGTCGCCTGACGTAAGAATCGCGGCGTTACTTGAGCTTCAGTGCCTCCATCATGGGCACGGCGGCATCCCAGTCGATCTTCCAGCCAATCGACACGCGGACGGTCTCGCCCGTCGCGGGAGCCGTCGCAAATAGCGTATGGCCGTTGTCGGGACCGGTAAAGCGCAGCCACGTTATGCCGTTGTACTCGACCTGGTCGGTTGTCGTTTCCTTGCCTTCATAGATCTGCTCCAGGCTTGCAACTTCCTCCTCCGGCGAGCGCGGGAAGATGCTGATGTTCAGGCGTCCTCCAGTCTCGTCGTGGAAGAAGTTTGCCTTTTCGTGCTCTTCGTTGGACGAATCCAGCGTGTACCCATCGGCGGCCTCGATACTGTACGATGCGCAAGCGATGCCGGTCATATTGGCCGCGTCACCAGAATCGGCCACGCCGCCGGCCGCCTTGAACTCCTTGGTCTCGCATCCCGTGGTGTCAAAGTGCATGGCCTCATGATTCTTGGCGGGGGCGTAAGCGTCTACGAACTCGACAGTGATGGGCCCGTAGTACGCCGTCTTGGGGGCCCAGAAATACACGTCCTCAACGGTCTCGCCCGGGCCGATATCTGGCCTCTTGGAAAGATCGATGCCCTCGTGAAGCTCATCGGGAGCCTCGCTTGCAACGTAGTCGAGCACGGCCGCCTTGCCGGAAGTAAACAACGGGTCGCCTGCCTCAAGATCGCCCCGGGCAGCATGCACGTTAAAGGAACTGAACGTCCTGTTCTTTGTGTTGTTGTTGGTAATCTTGATGTGCAGGTAAAAGCCGTCCTGCTTCTTGGCATCACCGCGATAGAACGTACCGTGAGCCACCGACTCATAGGTAATGCCTGCCACCTCGACCGTCTGCGACTCATAGGCCTTGGGCTTCTCGGCCTTCTCCTGCACAGGTGCGCTCCCGCCCGAGCCACTCGGCGCATTACCGCCGCAGCCGGCCACCGTACATGCCAGCACGGCCGAAAGCGTCACGGTGGGAATTCCTAACAGCAGCTTCTTCGTCATGGGCTTCATCATCCTCACCGCTCCTTTCGGCTTGCAGCTCATCCGTTGCCCGAGTCCCAAGTCGACCCCGTGGCATCGGCTTCCACTATGAGCGTATGACGAAACACGACGCCGGCGAAGTGACCCACGGCCCAAATAACGACCCGCCAGCGTTCCTTATGGGCCAAAGGGACTCGCACACGCACGCCCGTGGCCCATAAAACGAGACGCTTGTCCCAATGTTCGATTCGGAACAACAATCCGCACGACACGTTTTACCCGTTAATTCGAACGATTGTTCGATGGATTTCGTGTTGGGTGGAATCGCCCAAGGGCTGGGCTATGCTACCTTGACTATCTATATGACTTAAACGCAGCAAAGGAGCACCGAGAGAGCGAGTATGGCAAAAAACACCGCAAACTATGGTAACGACAGTATCCGCCAGCTCAAGGACGAGGAACGCGTACGTCTGCGCCCCGCCGTCATCTTTGGCTCGGACGGACTCGATGGCTGCGCGCATGCTGCCTTCGAGATCCTGTCCAACGCCGTTGACGAGGCACGCCAGGGCTACGGCAAACTTATCACCCTTACCGCCTTTCGCGATGGCTCCATTCAGGTAGAGGATAACGGCCGTGGCTGCCCGCTCGACTGGAACCCTTCCGAAAAGCGCTTTAACTGGGAGCTCGTCTTTTGCGAGCTCTACGCCGGCGGCAAGTATAACAACAACCAGGGCGGCGACTACGACTTCTCGCTCGGCACCAACGGCCTGGGCTCCTGCGCGACCCAGTACGCCTCCGAGTACATGGACGTCACCGTCTGGCGTGACGGTAACAAGTACTCCTTACACTTTAAGAAGGGCAAGGTCGTCGGCGCCAAAAAGAAGGCGCTCGAGATTGAGCCCAGCGACGAGGACCGCACCGGCACCACCATCAAGTGGCGCCCCGATCTTGAGGTCTTCACCTCCATCAGCATCCCCCACGATTGGTATCGCGAGACCATGCGCCGCCAGGCCGTGGTCAACGCCAACGTTACCTTCCGCCTGCGCATCGAGGGCGACGATGGCGAGTTTTCCGAAGAGGACTTTTGCTATCCCAAGGGCATTGAGGACTACGTGCTCGAGAAGGTCGGCGCCGACTACCTCACCGAGCCCTTCTTTATCGAGGCCGACCGCCGCGGTCGCGACCGCGAGGACCTGCCAGACTACAACGTAAAGATCACCGCATGCATGTGCTTCTCGCGCACCTTCATGATGCAGGAGTACTACCACAACTCATCGTGGCTCGAGAACGGCGGCTCACCCGAAAAGGCTGCCCGCAGCGCTCTGACCAGCGCCATCGATGCCTACATTAAGAACCAAGGCAAGTACAACAAAAATGAGAGCGGCATTAAGTGGCAAGACGTCCAGGACTGCCTGGTGCTGGTAACCAACTGCTTCTCCACCCAGACGTCCTACGAGAACCAGACCAAGAAGGCCATCAATAACCGCTTTATCCAGCAGGCCATGACGGCATTCTTTAAGGAGCGCCTCTCGACCTATCTGATCGAGAACAAGGACGCCGCCAATAAGATCATGGAGCAGGTGCTCATCAACAAGCGCTCGCGCGAGAATGCCGAGAAGACCCGCCAGAGCATCAAGACCAACCTGCAGCAAAAGACCGACATGGCCAACCGCGTGCAAAAGTTCATCGATTGCCGCTCCAAGGACAAGAGCCGCCGCGAGATCTACATCGTAGAGGGCGACTCGGCAGCAGGCGCCATTCGCACCTCGCGCGATGCCGAGTTCCAGGGTGTTATGCCCGTCCGCGGCAAGATCCTCAACTGCCTGAAGGAGGACTACCCGCGCATCTTTAAGTCCGACATCATCATGGACCTCATGCGCGTGCTGGGCTGCGGCGTGGAGATCAAAGACAAGCGCATCAAGAACCTCGGTGCCTTCGACCTGGACAACCTCAACTGGAACAAGGTCATCATCTGTACGGACGCCGACGTCGACGGTTATCACATTCGCACGCTCGTGCTCACCATGCTCTACCGCCTGGTGCCCACGCTTATCGACGAGGGCTACGTCTATATCGCCGAGTCGCCGCTCTACGAGATCAACTGCAAAGAGAAGACCTACTTTGCCTACACCGAGCTCGAGAAGAGCGGCATCCTCAAGGAGATCGGCGACCAGAAGTGTTCCATCAACCGCTCCAAGGGTCTTGGTGAGAACGATCCGGACATGATGTGGCTCACCACCATGAACCCCGAGACGCGCCGCCTGATCAAGGTGGAGCCCGAGGACGTCACCAAGATGGAAACCATGTTCAACCTGTTGCTGGGCAACGACGAGGCGGGCCGCAAGCGCCACATCTCCGAGCACGGCAAGGAATACCTGGATCAGCTGGACCTGCAGTAGCAGCAAATCGATAACGACGGCCTACAAGAAGTTCAAGAGGAAATCGTGGCAAAGAAGAAGACGAAGAACCAGCCAAAGAAAAAGCAGGTCAACGCCGAGAACGTCATCGGCCTGCACTCCGAGGTCACTGACCAGCCGATCACGCAGACGCTCGAGGTCAACTACATGCCCTACGCCATGAGCGTCAACGTCTCGCGCGCATTCCCCGAGATTGATGGCTTTAAGCCCTCGCATCGCAAGCTGCTCTACACCATGTACAAGATGGGTCTACTCAAGGGCGAGCGCCAGAAGAGCGCCAACATCGTGGGCCAAACCATGAAGCTCAACCCGCACGGCGACGCCGCGATCTACGAGACGATGGTGCGCCTGGCCACCGGCAACGAAGCGCTGCTTGCCCCCTTCGTGGAGTCGAAGGGTAACTTTGGCAAGTACTATTCGGGTGACCTGAGCTACGCCGCCTCGCGTTATACCGAGGCCAAGCTCTCCCCCATCAGCGCCGAGATCTTCAAGGACATCGACAAGGATCCGGTCGACTTCGTCGACAGCTACGATGGTGCCATGAAAGAGCCACGCCTGCTGCCCACCACGTTCCCCAACATCCTTGTCTCGGCCAACAAGGGCATCGGCGTCGCTATGGCGTCCGATATTTGCGGTTTCAACCTCAACGAGGTCTGTACCGCAACGATGCACTACCTGCAGGATCCCGACTGCGACCTGCTCGAGTACATGCCCATGCCCGACTTCTCGACCGGCGGCGAGATCATCTACCGCCGCGAAGAGATGGAGAAGATCATCGAGACCGGCCTTGGCAGCTTCCAGATTCGCTCCCGCTGGCGCTGGATTCCCGAAGAGCGCATCATCGAGGTGTACGAGATTCCCTACACCACTAAGACCGATGTCATCATCGAGCGCATCGTCAAGCTCTCCAAGGAGGGCAAGGTCAAGGAGATCGCCGACATCCGCGACGAGACCGACCTCTCGGGCCTGCGCATCGCCATCGACCTTAAGCGCGGCGTCGACCCCGACAAGCTCATGGCCAAGCTCTATCGCTCGACCACGCTGCAGGATTCGTTCTCGTGCAACTTCAATGTGCTGGTCGATGGTTACCCTCGCGTTATGGGTGTGCGCCAGATCCTGCACGAGTGGGTCAAGTGGCGTATTGAGTCCACGCGTCGCCGCATTAACTTTGACCTGGGCAAAAAGTCCGAGCGTCTGCACCTGCTGCACGGCCTCGAGGCAATTCTGCTCGACATCGACAAGGCGATCGCCATCATCCGCGGCACCAAGCTCGAGGCCGAGGTCGTGCCCAACCTTATGAAGGGTTTCGACATCGACGAGACCCAGGCCGAGTTTGTTGCCGAGCTCAAGCTCCGCAACATCAACGAGGAGTACATCCTCAACCGCACCAAGGACATTGCCAAGCTTGAGGGCGAGATTGCCGAGCTTGAGGAGATCCTCTCCAGCGAGGAGAACATCAAGAAAGTCATCAGCGACGAGCTGGCAGCGGTCAACAAGAAGTACGTGATGCCGCGCCGCACGGGCAGGATCGAGCCCCATGAGGTTATCGAGGTGAGCCTGGAGCCCGAGGTCGAGGAGTACCCGGTCACCATCATGCTCTCGCGCGATGGCTATCTTAAGAAGATGACGGACCGCGTGCTCAAGAAGGCGACCACGCTCAAGTACAAGGACGGCGACAAGCCCTTTATCGAATTCCCGTCCTCCAACACCCACGAGCTGCTGGTCTTTACTAATAAGAGCCAGGTGTACAAGTGCAAGGTTGCGGCGTTTGAGGACACCAAGTCGGCCCAGCTGGGCTCGTACCTGCCGACCGATCTTGAGATGGAACCCGACGAGAGCGTCATCTGGGTCATCGACCCCGAGGATTACAAGGCCGATGTGCTGTTCGTCTTTGAGAACGGCCGCGTGGTGCGCGTCGCGCTTTCTGGATACGTCACCAAGACCAACCGCAAGCGCCTCAAGAACGCCATCTACGGCGGCAGCAAGCTGCTGTATGCGCAGGTGCTCAAGGAAGATCGCGACATCGCGCTGGTCTCGAGCGACTACCGCCTGATGAACTTCAACACGTCGCTGCTCAAGACCAAGACGACCACCAACACGCAGGGCGTCCAGGCTTTCACGGCCAAGAAAGGCCGCTCGGTCACCACCGTCGGCACGACCGAGGAGATTCTTGGCGCCGGCGTCTCGGCCGAAAAGTTCACCGCGCAGAGCCTCCCCTCTGCCGGTGCCCTCATGAAGGAAAACGACATGCCGAGCCTGTTTGACTAGGACGACGGCAGCCAAACCGTCATGGTTTAACTAAGCAGCGGGGCCCGGAGTGCAGCAACATCGCGCTCCGGGCCCCGCTCGTTGCGGAGGTCATCCTCGGAAATGTCGACGATACGGGGGCTTCCCGCACCGTCCTAAGCCGTTAGCAAAACTCGCAAAAGTTAGCAAAAGTTGCAAAAATTAGCAAAACTTGCAAAGGAGCTACCATGCAGTGCAGCAAGAGCCCCTTTACCTCGACGTTCCGAAGCGTCCCTCCCTTTCTAGCGGGTCGCGAACACATCCTCCGTGATATCAACCGTGGCTTTATCAACGGCCCGGGAGACCCCAACCTGTCGACCATTTTTACGGGCGCAAGAGGAACGGGTAAGACGGCGCTTCTCTCGCTCCTTTCAAAAAACGGCGCTTGAACACGGCTGAATCGCAGCAAATGTCTCCCGCCATGCCAGGCATGCTCGAAGATATTATCGAGCGAACCGAAGAAGCGGCAGATAGCTACCTTTCACAGTCTCACGCGCGCATGAACGGCGTTCAAATTGGTCCAGTGGGCATCGATTGGACATATGTTCAAGAAGCCCAGGGCAACTGGCGCACGTGCATGAATGGCATCTTCAGGCAACTCGAGAAGCATGGCATCGGGCTTCTCTCGAAACGACCTATCGAGAGCTTTCCGATAAAGACATTGAGTTTTTGCTCGCGATGCTGCCCGATTCTGGCCCCAGCAGGGTCTCGGAGATAGCCGAACGCATGGGCGTCGCCAGCAACTACGCAAGCCAATACAAACGCCGCCTCCTGGAGGACGGCGTCATTGGAGAGCGCGGGCGTGGTCTCGTTGGCTTTGACATTCCCGCGTTCAGGGAATTCTTGAACGAGAAGGCGTTTTAGCACGCCGGAATTGTCCGCGGAAGCATCAACGCATGGCAATCAGCATTCCTCTTGATAAGGATAGCAAGCATTTTCCACCAACACCGATTGCCATGCGTTCTTCTTGTCCTTAGGCGAGCTTGCGAGCGAGCTCTCGCACCTCTTCCAACTTGGGCGACGATGCCATGCTATCGCGCTCGGTCATACCGCTGATGGTGATAATGCCTTGGTCCTCCCACTTGCAGTACGCGCAGGTTGACTTGTACATAGCGATCGCCGCATCATAGACGCCTTCGCTGTGGCTATCGAGCAAAAGGGCCGTCTTGGTGAACGGGAAGCCCGTGGCACCGAAGGCGTACAGGCGGTCGATGGCGGCCTTCTCCTGCGCAGTGATATCAAACCAGTAGATAGGCGAAGCGAAGACGACCATATCGGTGCCTTTCAGCGACTCGATCACGTCGGCCATGTCATCCTTCTGCACGCAGACACCCTCATGGGCGAAGCAGTACTGGCATCCCAAGCAGCCGGCGATCTTCTTGCTGGCAACGCGGACGACCTCGACCGTATTGCCGCCCTCCCGCGCGGTCTCGGCAAACGCCTCGACCATGGTGTCGGTATTGGCGCCCTTGCGCGGGCTACCACTCAATACAACGATATTCATAGAAATCTCCCTCCTTCATGCCGCAGGCGCGCGGCATATTTTTTGTTTTAACCAAAACGGATGGAGTTATTCAATCGCCTCGTTTCAGCTACTCCCACTTAGTAATAGGAGCCACTGGTCAAAAGCCTGTCAACATCAAAACAAGTTCTCAATTTATCGATTCTACGTGAAGCAATGGTCCTCATTTGATACCCGCGCTGTTTGCACACTTGGGAGCAAAGGGATCTGGCCACCACTCAAATAAGATCACCGCCATCTTGCATAAACGACGCCATGTTAAGGTGCCTGACGCCATCCCTCTCCTGCAATAGAGGATCAAGCGTGAACAAGTAGCGCGGATACCCATCCCGGATGTGGCCGAACGGCCTGTACTCGCGCTCCTCGACGCCTCTGTCGGCAATCGACATAGAGACCTGGATGTAGGCGTAAGCATTGCGCCTACGAGCGATGAAGTCACACTCGAGCTTCCCAATACGGCCCACAGAAAGCTCGTACCCGCGCGATACAAGATAGAGGTAGATCTTCACGTCGGTATATACGCAAGATGCACCCCTTTTTCTCAGCGTCCATTTCATCAGTTATGGGGGTACTTTTTTACATTTTATAAAAAAGCGTACCGATAACTTATTCCCACTCAGTTTCGAAAATCGAATGGTTTTGAAGTTTCGAAAGCGGCAGAGCACCATGCATAAGGGCATGTTGGGATCCGCACCAGTAAAGCAGGAATTAACTCACGCGAGAAGGCGCCGCCCCGTCGCCTCGATGCGTGCGACAGGCAGATTAGGTTTGGGGAGTAGAACGGCCCTTGCGCGAGGCGTGAATTGTAATCGATAAAGCCGAGCTTTGAGAACATGCGGTTTATCTCGTCGAACGTTGAGTCAACAGGGACTTGCGCCCCGTCGGCCGACTTGGCGACGCCCATGTCCATGATGCTGGGCACAAGCGTGAATGCGCCACGTAGAAGCGAAGGGGCCACCCGAAAGGTTGATGGTAAGCGAGCACCAGAGGTCAAGGTAGTCCTCGCCTTCCGGGTTTGCGCGGTCGAGGGCAAGAGCCCCCTCCCTCGGTCGCGTACAGCGGCGGCAGGCACTCGGCCAGCTCCTCGGTCATAAGCGCTTACATGTCCGTCTCCCCTCCGGGCCACGTCGGACCCCTAGAATCTTCGCCCCGCGGGCAAAGCTTCGGCGCGCCCCATGGCATCTCGGCTTTGCCCCCTGCAATGCCGCGCAGCGAAGACACCACCTGAGACGGATGTCGATGCATTGAATCCGAGACCGAGCGCTGCGGCGGGAAGCCTCTCGCGCGGACAATCTGCTCGATCTTGCCGCACCCGTCTTATAAAAGTTCGACAAACGTCTAATAGTACGACATCCGTCGAACAGTCGGGGGTACATACCGCTACAGAAGGCCCACGGAACGGGGGGCGAGATGGTCGGCGACGGGTTCAAGGCACTCTCCGGCCCCACGCGCCGCCGGGGAGGACGTCGGGAGGGAGGCCGTAATGGGTGAGAAGGGCGAGCGGCCGGAGCGGGTGTTCCCCGGCAGGACAGACCCGTGGTTCAGAGCGGCCATGGTGATTGTGGCGGGCGGTTTATCCGCGGCGTGTATTGCGTGTTTCCTGAGCTCGAGTCCCGCGCTCCTATGGGGCTGGCTCGCGCTACTACCCGTCCCGGCCCTCGTGGCCCTGGCCGCCCTGCCCGTCCGCAGCAACCGCCTCGAGCTCTACGGCGACCGTCTCGTAGTCGTGTACGCTGGGACGCGTTCGGTGATACCCTACGCCCACGTGCGGGGCGTCCGGCGCACCAGGACGCTCTGGGCGGGGACGGCCAACTCGCTCGACCGCGTCTACATCGAGGCGCCCTACGACGGCGACGCCATCGTCTCGGTCAGAGACAACGACGCCCTCGTGGCGGAGCTGGGGCGCAGGTGCGGCCTTGGGCCCGACGCCTGACGCCCCGACAGGAGGAGGAGAGGATGGACGTCCCACACTGGCCCTACTGGAGGAAGAACTCCCTCGGCGGCACGCAGGTCTGGTACGCGGACTGGGGCGACTGCCCCTTCGACACTGGGCTACATGAGCCCAGTTGAGTTCAGGAACGCAGGGCTGTCCCTGTAAAAAATGTTTAAGCAACCGTTGCAAATCCATTCTCCCGCGCAGAGAGCCCCGGGTAGGCCGAGCTCGCGTCGGGCATGTAGCCCATGCGCCTCCGGGCGGCGGCAAGCCCGCGCTCGCCGCGCTCGCCGAACAGCTCGACCGAGCCCGATCTGGGGCTGGCGGTGCCAGTGACGATACGGATGAGCGTGGATTTCCCGGCGCCGTTCTCGCCGATAAGCCCGTAGACGCGCCCCGCCTCGAGGGCGAGGTTGATGGGACCGAGGACGGTCCTCCCGCGGTACGCCTTCGTGACCCCGTGAAGGCGGAGGGACATGGCTGTCGTCATTGCTTTCCTTTCTCCTCGGACGGATTTTGGGTATGCGTCATGGGCCCCCGCGCGGGGCGGGGAGCGAATCGGCGCAGGCTCGAGGCCGGTTGGGTTGGGGTTTAGGTTCGGGTTCCACAGGCTTGCACAGCCCGACGGACGGGGCGTCCGGGCGCGCTATGCTTAGGGAGCGGCGGGCGCCTCCGGGGCAGCAGGGGCCTCGGATGCGGTGATGCCGGAGGTGTCGACCTCGCCGATTCCGGCGAGCTGCTCGATGAGGGGGAGCCCCGTCGGGTCGTCCACCTCGACGCCACCGAGGACGACGGTGTCGTCGCGCAGATCGATCTGCGTGTTGAAGACTGCCGGGTCGCACCCGGAGACGATGAAGCCGATGCCCGCGAGGACCACGCCCGCGGCCACGAGCCCGCCCGCCACGGCGAGGTAGATCTTCTTGGCACTGGTCATAGCATTGGCTCCTTCCTAAGCCGTAAGGTGCACCGCCGCAGCCGCGCCCCCGTCGCCCTTCTCACCCTTGCTCTTGCAGAAGGGCGAGACGGCCTTCTTCACCCAGAGCGCCGAGAGGCGCGCGATCTGCTTGGAGGCCGCCCAGGCGCCCGTGCCCGCGAGAAGCGCCGCGCCGATGAATCCGAGCCCCACGCCCGCCGATGCAAGGACGTACGGGACATGCCCGATGACGACGCCGCACGCGGCGAACACGAGCTCGACCACGCCCGCGCCACCAAGGGCCGCAGCCACGATCCACACGCAGAGCGCGAGAATCCAGATGCAGACGTAGACCGCAACGGCCACGGCCGCAAAGGCGAGCAACAGCGGCACCCACACCGGCGACCCCACGATGGTCAGCACCCACAGGAGCGTCGTGCTCCTGCGCCTGGTCCGCGCAATCGCACGCGGCACGGCGGGCAGGTCGTCGAGCACGGCCTCTGCCACCTCGCCGGGTGCGCCCATGGCGGCCACGGCCTCCTCCTCGCCCATGCCGTCCTCCATGCGGTCGGCGATGGCCTCGGCGTAGAACTCCTGCGTCTCCCTCACCTGGTCTGCCGGCAGGCAGGCGAGCAGCTCGCCCAGCCGGCCCAGAAACTCATCGCGCGTCATGGTGCGCCTCCTCAACGTATGCATAGATTTCCTGCACGGACGGCCACTCGGCCAGGAACCCCTCGATGCGCTCGCGGCCTTCGTCCGTGATGCGGTAATAGCGCCGCAGCCGACCGTTGTGCTCGGCGGAGCGCGCCGTGATGCATCCGGCTTTCTCCAGGCGTTTGAGCAGCGAGTAGAGCGTCGACTCCGTGAGCCCCATGCTCGCGGGCACGTCCTTCACGATCTGGTAGCCGTAGGACTCCTCGCCCGAGACGGCCGCGAGCACGCAGGCCTCGAGGAAGCCGCGCTTCATCTGGGCCTCCATCCGTACACCTCCCCTCGTCGTATACTTTGCTATACACACTATACGATGCAAGGTATTAGACGTCAACTCTCATCGTGAAGATTCTCCGATCCCTGCGCGCTGCGAACGTGATGTCGCGGGGCGGCTGGCATTATGCATGAAACGTCAAGTAACGCACAGGCGACAGCAGCAGTCCAGCGCTGGCTGGAGACGCCGGGATGCCAAGAGGAGGCGTATGCCGCGGTTGAAGACACCGCCCGCCCCAGGGGACGCAATCGAATCAACCCGAAAGCAAGGGGGCTAAATTATTCCCACTCTTTCACATGCGTTTGCAGCGACGCTAATCCAGTTGATTCTAGGTTGGTCGTCAGTCTTGGCCATCTTGCCACCGAATCCCGCCGTGTGTCTTCGCGGAGGCGTTTGGGACAAAACGTGGGACAAATTCGCAAACTATTTCGAAACCGCAAGCCCGCAGTTTCATTTTTGTCCCGGGGACAAAAACACCAAGGCTTTGAGGTCCGGAACCGCTCGAAAGGGATGCCAGAACGGCTGTTTTCCCTCTTTGGCGCCTGTTTAGCGAAGTGAATCGTAGCCAGCGGCTTTACCGTCTTACGTTCCCGCAGGTCATGAGGGGATGTGCAAGAGCGATGACCGAAAGAATCGTCGCAGGTGGCTTATTCACCCAAGAGTTCAACGGTTCCACTTTCAAATGCATGAGGGAATGCGAATGACCTCAATGCGCTCCCGAACTCGGCGCTAACGTAAACGCCGACTCCGTCGAGCTAAGATTGGCTGATATGAGTCACAACACCGTCTCCAAGGCTGATATGCCTAAGATGGCTTCCAACTGGGGGCGGGGTTTGCCAATAGCAACAGCATGAAGAAATGCAGTGCCCTCGGAGTCCTGCTCAGTAATTCCGTCAGCGTTCTTCTCAAGCCAATCCAGAAGAGCAATCGGATCGTCCATCACGTCAGGTGGCGGAGTTGGCATGGAAGGCAGGTTCTTGTTGGTATTCACCTATTGTACGCTCGTCGTCGTGCACGGCCAAACGGACAGCACCCCGGATTCGATAGCTGCATGCGAGGGGTTTCGAGCTAAGTGCTCTTGAGCATAGCGTTTCACGTGCCGGTGTTCATGAGCGGCAAGGATTGCTG
Organism: Collinsella sp.; assembly: GCA_018382125.1. Lineage (GTDB taxonomy): Bacteria > Actinomycetota > Coriobacteriia > Coriobacteriales > Coriobacteriaceae > Collinsella. Next base: position 7,784 of record JAGZQO010000018.1, on the reverse strand, counting down.
TTTCGAGCTCGATCTGAGGGTGCGTGACTGCAGTCTCTCATGCTGTTCAGCTCGTCCAGTCTGCATCTTGGTTCCTCGACAGCGCAGCATGGTTAAACGCCGAAGGTTCAGCTATCTTCGTCAGCTAGCATAAGAGCAGTCCGAAAGGAGGGACGCATGAAGATCACAATCGAAGAGAAAAAAGCAGCTCAAGATATAGAAGTCACGATCGTCTGCGTAAGGGCCGATCGCCGCGTGCTTGATATAGCGGCTCGGCTGCGCATGCTTGACAGGAAGGTGACGGGCACGGCCGACGGCTGCACGCGCGTGCTGAGCGCAGAAGACGTCCTGTTCATCGAGTCGGTCGACAAGCGCACGTTCATTTATACGGCCGACACGGTTCTCGAGACGGGCCTGCGCCTTTACGAGATGGAGGAGCTCCTGGCGGACTGCGACTTCCTGCGCATCACGAAAGGTTGCATCGTCAACTTCCGCGCGATCACCGCCCTCAAACCCGACGTCAACGGCAGGATCATCGCCACCTTGGAAAACGGTGAGCGGGTCGTTATCTCGCGTCGGTATGCGCCCGACGTCAAATCGAAGCTCGGTCTGAAGTAGTCGAAACGAAGGAAGGGAGACTGAAATGATTAACAGGGACATTATCGACACCGATAAAAAGACGCCCGTGGAAAACCTCGGACAACTCGTGAAAAGCACCTGTATCGGCTTCACTGTTGCCATGATAGCCTTCTTGGCATTAGGGACTTGTTTCGCTGATGACACCGCCAAGCAGGGCATTAACTATTGCTGGTCGATTCTCGCCGCGTGCGTCATCGTCCCCGCGCTGCAGTTCGTGTTCTTCACGCCCGCGGTGATCAGACGGATGGCGTATCCCGCGCGCCTGGTGCTGTTCAGCGTTTGCCTCTACGCGGCCCTCTGTGCGTTGGCGTTTGTCTTTGCTTGGGTTTCCGCGGACAACCCCGGGGCGTGGGTTACCTTCACGGTTGTCTATCTCGCCATCCTGGCGGTCCTCACTCTTGCTTTCAACGCCAAGCTGAGCCGCGAGACCCGCGAATTGAACGACAGGCTCGCGGAATACCGCAAGAGCAGGGAGACGGAATAAGGGTATAGCTGAGCATTATCGATGCTGGGCAAATCCTTACTCCCGATCCTCGGATTACCGCCCAGCGCGAGGGCCTGATGCCAAGGCCGGCGCAGGGCGATGCTCGGCCCCGTTCGCTACCCCAAGCGCTTCCTGCGCGATCATGCCCTTGTAGCCCTCGTTTGCGCGCATAAGCGGGTTCATGTGCAGGGGAATGTCGATCCAGGTGCTGATTGCTCGGTCAGCCTAATCGGATTGGAGGAAGACGACCTCGTGTCCAGCATAGACGATGGCGAAACTTCCTCCACCGCAGTCATACCGAGGGGCGGATACTCCTGTGCGGGCGATGATATGAAGTTGATGATTTTCCGCCAGGAGGGTTTCCAAGTACCGGGCCGTTTCCCTCGGCTGTTTCTCATCCGGGAGAACCCCGCGATAACCCCACGCGGCGCTCAGAACCCCTGCTCGCCGAGCAGTCACCTCGTATGTTGCGGTAACGCGAGCTCGTCGCAATTTATGGCTGGTCAGGCCATAAGGACGCCCATGGTTGCTTCTCAAGCCGCGCCGCTCGTCCTTTTTCCCGCGGCATAATCATCTTCCTAGTCAGGCCATGTCCCAACGGATGGGTACCATTTACCCGGGTGCACCTGAGGCAACGGGCCGACAGGCCCGCGAAAGGTCGCTCGCATAACACGCAACATCAAACACGACAGAAGAGGCGAACGACAGATGCCGGACCCCGGACGACAGCACCGCGGAATACGAGCATTCCGACCACAACCGAACAATTCCAGCTACTAGGCAGGCGCCCGCATGGGCGCCTTTTACTTTTCAGGGACTTAGCTGCGAGCTAAGGCATGCGGCTCATGGCCGTTTCGTGAAGGCCCGACCAGCTCGACCCACCTCGACCCGTCTCCGCTCGCACCGTGCTCACTAATCGCCATCAGGCGGTTCAATCGTCGCGCAGACGAAAAGGCACACGGTGTCGCGCGGTGTGCCCGCACGGTGCCGCACGGGAAGATTGGAGGAACCATGGCACGCACAGCCGAATGCGTCGCGCCCGAGGGAAGCCAAGATCGCGGCGAATGGATGACGGTGATCGAGATGCAGGAGTACATGAGGGCGAGCCGAAACAAGGCGTACGACCTCATCTGGTCGGGAGAGATCGACTCGTACAGGCTCGGAAGGAAGCTCCTCGTGTCGAGGGCGTCAGTGGACGCCTACATCGAGTCAAGGAGCGGCAGGAAATGACGGCGGCGACCGTCCCGGGAGCTGCTCGCGGCCGGGCACGCGAGGGAGTCTCGAGACGAAAGGAGCTCAGGCACGCCCTCGTGGATGGTGTCACTGCGCCTCTGAATCAGGTTCATACAGACAAAGGCAAGCTTCGGGTTGTTATCGCAAACCAGCTCCGACGATAAATTCTCGAGTTCCGTAATCTTGAAGAAGCTGCGAATCTATTTCAGGGGCACTATCAACAGCGGTTTCATCCCGTTCCCCTCTTGCACTCACCGCCAGCACACGCTATAAGGTTGTTGGTGGCTCATTAAGCTACCTCCAAGTGCCGGGGGAGTCCCCCGGCTATTTTTTTATCCATTCCATTAGGAGTCCCCATTGGCCAAGGAGCTCAGCATCTTCGTCGACGAGAGCGGCGACCGCGGCGGCAAAGCTCGCTACTACCCGCTCGCACTCGTCTTTCACGACCAGGCAGGCAGCATCGCCGAGGCGGTCACGGGCTATGAGGCCAAGCTTGTCAGGACCGATCTCCCTAACATTCCGTTTCACTCCGAGCCTCTCATGAACGGGCACAAGGACTATGAGTTTCTTGACATCGAGCAGCGCAAGGTGATACTCACCCGTTTCTCCTCGTTCGTCCGCAAACTTCCCATTTTCTATATCACGTTCGTCTACCACCGCAGCCAGTTCGAAGACCCGGCAAGGCTAATGGAACGTATGGGGCGCGATATCTCCTCTGCCATGATTGAACACCTGGGCTTCTTTCAATCCTTCGACGATGTGAAGGTTTACTACGACAACGGTCAGGACATTGTCAAACAGGCGCTTGACCGCTCGGTGGGCAAGGTCCTCTCAAAAGGGGTCGTCCGACGCCGCAAGACCTCGATGACCGACTACCGCCTCGAGCAAGTGGCGGATTACCTCTGCACCATCGAACTTGCCTTGGTCAAGTGCGAGGCCAAGGAGAACGGTGAGACGTACAACAAGTTCTTCGGAGGTATAGGCTCTTTCAAGAGGAACTGGCTCAAGCAAGCCCGCAGCAAGCGGATATAGCTGGTCTCGCGGTTTCGCAAGGAACGGTCAGTTCTCCTCTGGCGAGGAACCCCGGGCGACGTGCTTCGAGCAGCGATAGCGAAACGCAAGCAACGGCGTCGCGGGCGCCTCGTGCGCCATAGTGTCCATGTGGTCATCTCCTATCGTCTCAGCGTGGTAGCTGAAGATTCTAGGCGCTGGCCACACCCCTTTTCCGGGGCGCCAACACCAACGTTTAGCACACAAGGAGTTTGACGAGATGGCTCAGCGAGTATTGAATCTATCCGCCCATGCGGCCACGTCGAATAACTCCAGATTGGGGTAACTGACCGTTTCGCCCGTTTCTTTAAGACAGGCCTCCGCGGCGTTGCACCCGTGGAGGACAAGCTCGAACTTGTAGTCGTAGTCGAAGCTCTCGTCTTTCTCGGGAGCATCGACCGACACATCGTAGTCGCCTGAATGCAACAGGGAGCACCGGAGCTTCCAGCACATCTTCCCATTAAAGATTTGACCTGGAATCGTTTCACCTTCGTTCGAGGGGTCTCCCGAAAACAGGAAGTCGTTTGCCGCCCAGTCATCAAACCACTTCACATACTGCCGCCCCGCCGCTCTCTTCCCGTTATGAAGGACGAGATTGGGATAAAGAAGCTGTCCCATGGCGTCGGGAATAGTAAGGGAAGACATAAGGGCTGGGATAAGGCAGTCTTTCTCAACCGCATTTCTAATCGATTCGACGAGTAGCTTCATTTCGATGCCTCAAAAAGTCTATGCGGTCTTATGCGAAGAAACGGCCGATCGGCCATGAGCCGAGCGTCGTTCGTGCCTCTTCGTCAAGTGACGTTCTGAGCGCAGAGGCCATGTCCGAGTCTCCGCGCAAGGCTGCTGCGCATGCTTTCGACAGCGCACTATCTGAATTCAGCTGGATTGCCATTAACTCAGATTTCTCCTCGCTAGTAAGATCTCGCTTTCGAGCGGCAATTTGATATCGATTTATCAGGGTTGCCTCTCGATCCGCAAAAGCTTCCAGGGCGTCTACGGTCATCTCGCAGCATTTCAGCAACTCTTCCTTACAGCACGCATCTTGATCGTACGCTGATAGCATTTCAAGCATCTTGTCGTTGACGTAGGCAGAGCTAACTTCGGTGACTGGATACTGCTTCAACGTAGCGGCAAACACCTCGGCATCGATATTGGCAAGCCTCATATAGTCCTGCATCGTTTGGACGAACAGAGGTGCGACGACTACGGGGGCATCCCCCTCGCCCCGGAAGAACACCGAGACCGTCAGGTCATCCAGTCGAAGCCCATCGACCATTCGGTACATATCTTCAGATACTTGGTAAAACACGAGCTTAATCGGATGGTTCCCCAGATTGATATATCCGAATCCGTTTTGCCGATCCTTGTAGTGGAGGGGTACGTTCTCAACCAATCCCTTGTAAATTGTCTCGATGTTTCTTAAATCCTGAGTGGTCAACGCACTGATGTCGAGCTCTGGCTTGTAATGAAGAGCGTCGACAACCCGCTTGATAATCTCCAGCGACTGCAATCGACTCTCAAGGGCGTCGAGGTCGCCTCCGCTCAACTTGCACCCGCGAGCAAAGCCGCTTCCGTCTATGGAAAGCGTACCGGTTTGCATCAATGCGCGCATGAGGGCCAACTCTTCCATGCGCTCGACAAGAGTTCCGGTCTCGCTGAGGGTGATTGTGTTGGTGGAGAGGCATATGTCGAAACCCCTGAAGAAAACGTGCTCGCCATTCTCATTTTCTCCGGCCATGACCACCGCATTTAGGGAAACATCACCAGAGCTGACGTCATGCCGAGACCCAATCGCGACGCCAACTATGTTTTCAAGCTTATTCAAGGGATACAGCTCTCCCCAGGGGCTCTTCCCGTAGATATACAGCCCGTTCCTGTATGGAGCCAAGCTTGCGGGCGACTCGCCCTCGAGCAGCTCGATTCCAAACTCGCACTCATCAAAGCAAAGGCCGGCGTCCTTAAATTCCTCGATTGTCTTGGGGGCGATGCCAGCGACTGCTCGCTGCTTTGCTCTGTCCTTGACCGCCCTTCTGACAAGCCGCGTCAATTCCGCCGCGTCTGATGGAAGCCGGTCGAAACGCAAAGAGATGAGCTCTTGTTGCTCCGGAATATCGGCCAGAATCTTCTTTAGGTCATAGGGAAGCAAAAGTCTGTAGAAAACCTCCGCTGAACGAGCCTCGCTCCCACAGTAGACGTAAAAATAGATGCAGCCTCCAGCAATGTTGAGATAGTGCCTGAGGTCTGAAACTCGAACTTGCCGCTTAGGTCGGTCCGATTTTCTTTTCGAAGTGGTCCCCTTGACCTGAAGCGGCAACTGGCCTTCAACGGTCTCAATCGTGAAGGAAGAAGACGAGTAGACTTGCAGGTGCCCGTCGGTGCATTCGGTCTTGTCGTTCTCATCTATATACGCATAGACGCAAGCGACATCGCCGAAAGCCTGCTTGACAGCATTGACCGCGTTCTGCTCGATTTTGCGATTGTCCAAGCTTCTCCTTACTGTTTTAGATCGTCAGCAAACCGATGTCAGGCATGTTTCTCACTTGACCTAACTGCCTCGCGATGAATCGCATGGCCCTAGAGGAAAAAGTCCCTCGCGCTCACGATGCGGATGCCGTCGATATCCGTGTCGTAGGAACCCTGCCTCACGACCACGATCTTCTCGTGGTTGTCTCGTATCGACTTCAGAGGGGCGATCTCTCGCTCCCTGGTCTCGCTTGCGAACATCTCGTCAGTCGCCTGCACGTAGAGCACGCGCCCGTCCTTCGTCGCAACGAAGTCGACTTCCTTGCCATAGAGCTTGCCCACATGCACGCTCCATCCTTCGTAGAGCAGCTGGAGATACACGGCGTTCTCGAACAGGCGGCCAGTATCCGTGACCCTATAGCCGGCCATCCAGGTCCTGAAGCCGGTGTCGACGATGTACTCCTTTGGGTTCGTCTTGAGGAGCGCCTTGCCGTGCAAATCGTAACGCGTGGCACGATAGAACAGGAAGGCCTCCTCAAGCGCACCCACATACGAGGAAACGGTCTTGTTCGTGGTCTTCGGCCCCGCAGAAGTTAACGCGCCGGCGATTCGACTCGGCGAGCACTCGTTGCCGATGTTGTCCGCCAGGAATTCGGCCACATGGCGCAGCAGGGAAGGGTCAGTCACCGCACTTTTGCCCTTCCCGCGCTCACGGTTGACAATATCACGCACGGCGATGGCTTCGTAGACGCCGGACATGTACGCCGAGTGCTGCGCCTGGGTCGTCGAGAGGGATGCGATGGCTGGCATGCCCCCGTACTCAAGGTAACGAGTAAGCATGTCGTCGAAGAGAACGGGATCCCCCTCGGGAGTGAGAGCCACCGAAGTTCCCGATACGAACTCGATTCCGCAGAAGTCGGCGAACTCGGAGAAGGACAGGGGCAGCATCTTTACCTCTACGTAGCGCCCGGAGAGATAGGTGGCCAGCTCGCTCGAGAGAAGATACGCATTCGAGCCCGTGAGGTAGATGTCGCAATCGAAGTCGATCCTCATTGCGTTGACCGCATCCTGCCAGCCATCGATTCTCTGGGGCTCGTCTATGAAAACGTAGGTGCGACCCTTGTCCGACAGGCGCCCGCGAACGTAATCATAAAGCTGGTCCTCCGTCTTGATGCCCGTACCCTTGCTTTCCAGGTTGACGCTCACAAAGCCGCGGCCAGCGACTCCTTCAGACTCGACGGCCATCCTAATTAGATCGAGAAGGCTCGACTTGCCGCACCTGCGCACGCCCGTGATCACCTTGATGAGGTCGGTGTCACGGAAGAGCATCGCCTCCTCGAGGTATCTATCGCGGTTCCTGAGTCTGCCGCCCTTCAAAAGCTGCTCCTAAAACTCGAATCTGGTTACACTTTTAGGAGTATCGTAACTCCACGCCACAAGATGAGCAAAGAGCGCACCTCGAGACGGATCGACCAAGGGGATTACGCACCTGCCGGGAGGCAGGGCAGCTTGCTCGATCGACGCGGACTACCAATTGATAAACCCCAAAAGCCGGACCGCACGGCGGCGCTCGTTTCGCTAAATCGGCTTGATGGGATGGCGAATCACGGTCTTGAGCTTCTCCGGCGCGTACTTGCGCGGGTCGGAGAGGTAAATCTCGTGACAGAGGCGGGATTCGGAGAAGTCGGGCGCATATCCCCGTTCCGCCGCAAATGCACGCATGGCGCCTATGATCGTCAGCTCGTCATCGTAAGGCCCGTATAGCAATGGGCGCGGATTCGGAAGATGCCGCGCCCATTGGCAAACACTATAGCATAGAATCGAACGTCTGTTCTACTCCCACTCGATGGCGTCGGTTCTTCCGTCCCGTCACTCCAGTTACACCCAGTTTTCGGCATCGACACGGAACGCGTGCCGCCGAATGACGCGATGTCGC
>JAGZQO010000017.1 GCA_018382125.1 Collinsella sp. | reverse complement strand
CGTTCAGCATCAGGGTAGCGCTGCGACGCGGAAATCGCGCGCCGTTGACGCGCCCCCGCAGTGCCCGCTTCCCCCAAGGACAATTATCAGTGCAGGTCACAGACGTGTGCTCCGTCGGTGTGGTCGGGGATTCGGTAAAAGTCTACTCACTTAGTTTTGCGTGTCTGCAACGAGACCCAGCCGGGGGTGATTCCACCGCAAATTAGCTGCTCCCATCGCCGCAATTAGGCGCCGTACGGATTCCGGTCCCTCTCTATGCGTTGACGGATGTGGCGGTACTCGATAATCAGCAGCACCAGCAGTAGGGCCATGATGGCCAGGTAGCTCACCACAGCGCCCATCAGGCCCAGCAGGTTGATCAGAATCACCGGGAGCACCACGCTCACGGCAAAACAAATCAGGTAGACCTTGGTGATGTCTCCAGCGTGGCGCAGCACCGTGATGATAGCGTAGATAAAGTCGATGGCCGCGCTGATGCCGCCGGCGACGACCATCAGCAGCGCCAATGTGCGGTAGCGCTCAAAGTTGAGGCCGTACATATAGCTCATGAGGGGAATACCGGGACCTGCCATAAATGCGGCGCACACGCCGGTGATGACCACGATCAGCGCCATAACGGCAACAATAATCAGGTCAAAGCGACGACGCTTGCGAGGATTAGCCCAAATGCTCGACAAGCGCAGGAGCTGCGGTTTATAGACAAATCCAATGCTTAACAGAATAGCCTGAGCTGGAAAAAACAGGGCATTAAAGTACAGCTGGTATTTGTAGGCCAGTGTTCCTTCCATCACAAACTTGGGCATGCTTTCGATAAGGTTGAACAGGAATAGCGCGCCAAAGAGTGGGGCGCACTGGACAAACAGGTGGCCGACCTCGCGCAGGTTTACGCGGCGCGATTTTTCGGTCTCGAGCAGGGCGAGCGGCGCGGTGACCAGCACGAGCGAGGCGATTGCGGCGATGCCCATGGCCATGGCCGCGATGGGCATGCTGCGCGTGAAGAGCAGCGCCACGCTGAAGACCGCGATGACGCCGACGGAGCGTAGCGTTTGACTCATTCCAGCCAAGTAGAGCTTGTCGGCCTGCTGCAGGCGGCCTTCGTACACGTCGGCGACGCCGTCGATGACCTTATACAGGTAGACGCCCAGGCCGATCGTCGCCATCTGCGCGTCATAGCCGCGGGCGCTGCTATACATGAGGCCGCAGCCTAGGGCGAGCGCTCCGCAGATCCAACGATTGAGCTGGTAGGAGGCGAAGGAGGTTTTTTCGTCGATGTCCGAGACCTGAAAGTTGCGCACGCCGTAGTTGCACGCGATCATGATGAGCGTGCCGGTAACAAAGGCGATGGAGAACTTGCCGGCCTCCTCGGCGCCCACGAGCTGCGTCGACACAATGGTGAGCAGCGGAAACGCCATGCCCCATACGGCGGTGCCCAGGGTGTTCCAAAGATAGTCGCGACTGGTGGCGTGCTCCTCGTATTCCGCTTCCTGCATGGAGAAGCCGCCGCCGTAGACGGCGCCGAGCAGACGGTTCCACCAAGCGTTGACCATGCGGCGGACGGGGCCGGGCTTGCGATCGCGTTCGCGCCGGCGACGTGTGGCTTGGCTGCTATCGGGCCCGCCGGCGTTGCGCTGACTCAGCTCTTGGATGCGTGCGAGTTCCTCGGCAGTGTGCGAGGCAGGGAAGAGGCCGTTCTCGATGCGGCCGCCCTGGGCCTTCGCGGCGCCGTCTCTCGATGCAGCGGGGTTGGAGACGCCGTTGCGGCGGGCGATGGCGCGGCGAATGCTATCGAGGGGCGTGATGCTCAAAGCGGAGTCCTTTCTATTGCTGCGCTTTAGTATAGACGCGACGGTGTTCGTTCGTGTTTTTGAACGGATTGTTCAATAATTTCGGCGGGCGGCTGTAATTTGTCGGTAAACGTGCGGTATCCTGTTGAAGTTTTGTGACACCCCCGATGCCGCCCACGCGGTACCAAGGAGCTTTTACCTATGGACGTCGCCGCATTCTTACTGGCTCTTGTGCCGATTATTTGGCTGGTCGTGATGCTGCTGTGCTTTAAATGGCCAGCTTGGAAGGCCGCTATCGGATCGTTTGTCCTTTCGTGCCTGCTTGCCTTCGCATGGTGGCACCTGCCGGCAGCGCAGATCGCGACCGCCTCGCTCGAAGGTTTTTTGATGGCTCTGTGGCCCATCGTCCTGGTGATCATCGCCGCGGTGTTCACGTATAACCTGTGCGTTCGTACGGGCGCCATGGACGTGATCGGCAGCATGATCACCTCCATCAGCAGCGACCGCCGTCTGCTGGCGCTGCTCGTGGCTTGGTGCTTCGGTGGCTTTATGGAGGGCATGGCCGGCTTCGGTACCGCTGTCGCCATTCCCGCCGGCATGCTCGCGGGCCTGGGCTTTGAGGCCGTGCCTGCCGTGCTCATCTGCCTGCTGGCCAACGGCGTGCCCACGCCCTACGGCTCCATCGGCATCCCCACGGTGTCCGTTGCCGACCTGGTGGGTTTGGATTCCCTTCACCTAGCGACCGTTCAGCTGGTGCAGCTCGCACCGTTCTTTGTGGTGATGCCGCTATTTATTGTGCTGGTTGCGGGCCGTGTTGCCGATGACCAGGGCAATGCCGCGAGTGTGGGCGAGCGTCTGCACGGTGTTGCCGGCGTGGCGTTGCTCTCCGGCGTGTCGTTTGTCGGCGCGGCTCTGGTCGTTGCCATGTTTGTGGGTCCCGAGCTGGCCGTGGTCGTAGGATCCATCGTTTCGCTCGCGCTGACCGCTGCGCTTGCCATGCGTGCCGAGAAGTCGGGGCATCTGGACGCACGCTTTCACATGAATATCGAGGCGGGGGAGAAGCTCACCGTTAAGTCGGCGCTTTCGGCCTGGTCGTGCTTCATCCTGATCTTTGTGTTGCTGCTGGGCACGTCTAATCTGGTGCCCGCCGTACATGCTGCGCTCGCGCCGTTTGCGAGCCATGTGCAGGTGTATTGCGGTGAGAATCCCGGTATGCTTACGTTTTCGTGGATCAACACGCCAGGCGTCTGGATTTTCCTGGCGGCGTTTGTCGGCGGTGCCATTCAGGGCGCTTCGCCGCGCATGATGGGCGAGGTGCTGGTCGCGACTGTGAAGCAGATGACGCCGACGGTGATCACGATGCTTTCGGTACTGGGCTGCGCCAAGGTGATGGGCTATGCCGGCATGATTTCGTCGATCAGTGCGTTTTGCATTGCGGTCGCCGGCGGTCTCTACCCGATTCTGGCTCCGTGGATCGGCGCAGTCGGTGCGTTCGTGACCGGCTCGGGCACGTCCTCGGGCATGCTGTTTGGTCCCATTCAGAGCCAGGCCGCCACTGCGCTGGGTGTGAGCGACTACTGGATGGTCGCATTGAACGCCCTGGGCGTCGCCGCTGGTAAGATGATCTCGCCGCAGACCCTCGCCATTGGTCTTGCCGCCGTGCACGTGCGCGGTAAGGATGCCGAGCTCCTGGGCGCGGTGCTGCCCTACGCTGCCGGCATGCTGGTCCTGATGAGCGCCATAGCCATGCTCGGCCAAGGCCTGCCGCTGTAGTCGGCACTTAGGGACGTTCCTTATGTGCCGGCACTTTGGGAACGTCCCTAAGTGCCGGCATCCGGGGACACTCCTTGAATGTTGCCTGTTCAAGAGTGTCCCCAATGACTAGTCGTTTAAGAACGTCCCCAATGACTGGGCCGCTTGCCTGCGATTTTTGACCGTTGGGCGGGCTTGCCGCCCTTGCCGCAAAAACGTTTTTGCATATCGGGTACAACGGGCTTTACGTGAGTAAAGTGCGCGTCGCGTCAACGTGTCGCGTTTTTAAAGGAGGCCCCATGCCTGGTGTTACCCCTGCAGAAGTTCTGTCCAACTTTGGTATTACGCTCGTTGAAGATCCCGCCGAGAATCAACCCCGTCTGCTGGTGGACCTGCCGGCGGCAGAGCTTGTCGAGCACGCTATTCGTCGCAAAGAGGGCCGTATGGCTTCTAATGGCGCGCTCGTGATCGAGACGGGGGAGCGCACTGGTCGTTCGCCCAACGATCGTTTTATCGTTGACACCCCCGATGTTCACGACAAGATCGCCTGGGGTGCGGTCAACCGCCCACTGTCCGTCGAGAGCTATGAGGCCATCAAGGCCGGCATCGTCGACTATCTCAACGAGCGCGACGTGTTCGTCACGCGCGGCATGGCGGGCGCTGACCGCAACCACACGCGTCGCCTGCTTGTTGCCTGCGAGCGTGCCAGCCAGGCACTCTTCATTAAGCAGATGCTCGCCCGCCCGCTTGCCCGCGAAATCGCGCGCACCGGCGAGCCGGACTTCTGCGTCCTTGCCGCGCCAGGTTACCAGTGTGACCCCGCCATCAAGGGCCTCAACTCCAGCGCCGCGGTGGTCATCAACTTCCAGGAGCGCGTGATTCTGGTCGCGGGCACCGGCTACTCCGGTGAGATCAAAAAGTCCATCTTCAGCGTCATGAATTACCTGCTGCCCGTCGAGGATGACGTACTGCCCATGCATTGCTCGGCCAGCATGGATCCCGTCACGCACGAGACCGCGATTTTCTTTGGCCTGTCGGGCACCGGCAAGACCACGCTTTCGGCCAACCCCACGCGCCTGCTGATCGGCGACGACGAGCACGGTTGGTCCGACATGGGCATCTTTAACGTCGAGGGCGGCTGTTACGCCAAGTGCGAGGGCCTGGACGTGTTCCACGAGCCCGAGATCTTCAACGCCGTCCGCTTTGGCGCCATCTGCGAAAACGTGGTGCTCGACGAGAATCGCAAGCCCAACTACGACGACGTCTCGATCACGCACAATACGCGCGTGGCCTACCCTGTGGAGCACATTCCCAACGCGTGGACCAAGGGCATGGGCACCACCCCGAGCGTCGTGCTGTTTTTGACCTGCGATGCCTTTGGCGTGCTGCCGCCCATCTCGCGCCTGACGGCCGACGCCGCCATGTATCACTTTGTGACGGGCTTCACCGCCAAGATCCCTGGCACCGAGGTCGGCGTCACCGAGCCCACGCCCACGTTCTCCTCGCTGTTTGGTGAGCCGTTTATGCCGCTCGATCCTATGGTCTACGCCAAGATGCTCGGTGAGCGTATCGCCGACGGCCGCACGCGCGTCTATCTGGTCAACACCGGCTGGATTGGCGGCGGCTACGGCGTGGGTCATCGCATCGAGCTGGCCTACACGCGCTCACTGGTCGCTCGCGCCCTCGACGGCACCATCGAGGACAGCGAGTTTGTGCACGACGATATCTTAAATGTCGACATTCCCACTACGTGCCACGGTGTGCCCGATGGCATCCTGGTGCCGCGCCAGTACTGGCAGAGCACCGCGCGCTACGACGAGGCAGCGCACAACCTGGCGGTGATGTTCGAGGAGAACTTCGAGAAGAAGTACTCGCACCTGCCCGAGTCCGTCAAAGCCGCCGGCCCGCACGCCCAGGTGTCCGCCGAGGCCCGTCATCACGGCCGCGGCCTGCTGGGACTCCGCCACTAGCTTCGCCGTGAGTCCATATCCACCACAAAGGGGACAGGCACCTTTGTGGTGGTTTTGCTCGTGTGGATGACTCGGGTTACAATACGCCTGACATATCGTCCCCTTCTCCGGATGGGGACAGCGCAAGCGTTCTTGTGACGGCACCGTAGGACTTTGAAGGTGGCCGTTGTAAGGGCGCTTTTTGTTTAGGCGCCCTCACTCGGGCGCGCACAATGAAGGAAGAGCGTATGAAGAGCTTTATTGCCGAGGATTCATTCTGGGAGCTGTTTCCGCAGGCAGCGGTCGGTGTTGTGGTCGTGGAGGGCATGAAGCCCACGGCTCAGATTCCTCAAGAGGACGTGGATGCGATTGCGGCGTTGCTCGACCGCGCCAATATCGATGCGGAGCGTCATCTGACCAGCGACACTATCAGCGAGAACGCACCGGTCAGGGCATGGCGCGAGGCCTATCGTCTGTTCAAGACCAAGAAAGGCGCGCGCTGCTCGATCGAGAACTTGCTCAAACGCGTGCTCAAAGGCAAGCCGGTGGGCCACATTACGCCCGCGGTGGATATTTACAACACGGTGTCGCTGACCTACGCGCTGCCCGTGGGAGGCGAGGATCTGCATGCGATCGAGGGGGACCTTCGCCTGAAGGTGACCGACGGTGGCGATGCGTTCTTGCCGCTTGGCGAGGAGACGGACGATCCGACGCTGCCCGGCGAGCTCGCCTACATCGATGATGCGGGCGCTGTGTGCCGCTGCTGGAACTGGCGCGACGGCGTTCGCACGGCGCTGTCCGATGATTCGGCCGATGCGTTCCTAGCGATTGAGTGCGTGGAGCCCGAGCGGATGGGGGATTGCCAGGCTGCGATCGATCGCTTAGCCGAGCTGCTTGAGCGCTATCTGGGAGCGACGGTTGTCATTAAGACGCTTGTGACCCGCGACAATCCTTGCGTGGAGCTGTAGCGGCGCCTAGAACCTATTGATGCCCCAAACCACCACAAAGGTGCCTGTCCCCTTTGTGGTGGTTTTTATGTTGATGGGTTAACAAATGAGGCACGCAGGGCTGGCGTCCGCTGGGTACGGTTAAGATGTTAACCCGTTAGCATCATGCAAGCGAAAGGCGGTCGTCTCCCATGCAGCAGAACGACGAGACACGTTTTGAGGATTTTGTCGGACTGATCAGCGGGCTCTACAAGGAGATTCAGCGCATCAAGACGTCCGAAGGCGCAAGGCTCGGCCTTAAGGGCTCCGACGTCATGTGCCTGTACTATCTTGAGCGCAGCAAGGACGGCCTGACCGGCGCCGACCTCGCCCGCATGGCAGGCGTGACCCGCGCCGCCGTCTCGCGTACGCTGGCGCATCTGGAGGAGGGTGGCTACGTCGAGGTCGATGATTCGGGCGATGCCGCCGTTAAGTATCGTGCTCCGGTGCGCCTGACCGCTCTGGGCGGCGAGAGCATGAGCGAGGCGGACCGCATCATTCGCGAGGTGCTCGATACCACCGGTAAGGCTATGGGTGTGGAGCAGCGCGAGCAGATGTATGCGTCGCTGCGCACGATTCTCAACACCCTGCGCGAGATCTAAGGCCGCCAAGGCATTTGCTTCCAATTAACAACTGCATAGTCCCGTTTGAGCGCGTATATCGTGCCGGGGCATTGCTGTTAAAATTCCCCGCGCGAGGTCCGCGCAAGAAAGGATTCGCTATGTCCATTCGTATTATTACCGATTCCGCGAGCGATATGACGCCGGCTGAGCATCCCGCTCTGCGTGTTCTGCCGCTGTCCGTCACCTTTGGCACCGATGTGTACATGGATGGCGTCGACATCGATCACCAGCGCTTTTACGAGATGCTCGTGGAGCGCGATGAGCTGCCCAAGACCGGTCAGGTCAACCCGTACGCGTTTTCGCAGGCGATTGCCGAAGCGCGTGAGGCCGGCGACGAGGCCGTGATCATTACCGTGGGCGCCAAGCTTTCGGGTACTAACCAGAGTGCTCGTACGGCACTTGCCGAGGCGCCGGGCGGCGACGTGTTCGTCGTGGACAGCAATAACGTGACCTTGGGCGAGCGCGTGCTGGTCGAGTATGCGCTGCGCTTGGTGGACGAGGGCCGTAGTGCGGCCCAGATCGCGGCAGCGGTCGAGGCCGTGCGCGACCGCGTGGTGGTTATCGGCCTGCTCGAGACGTTGGAGTATCTGGTGCGTGGCGGTCGTCTGTCTGCTGCGGCCGGCGCCGTGGGTACGCTGCTCAACGTGAAGCCGGTCGTGGCCGCCGAGGACGGCCTCATCGTGCAGTTGGGCAAGGCGCGCGGTTCCAAAAACGGTCGAAACTTGTTGAACCAGAAGGTCGAGCAGGCGGGCGGCGTCGACTTTTCCATGCCGCTGGCGCTCGGCTATACGGGCCTTTCGGACGCGGTGCTCAAGAAGTATATCGATGACAGTGCGGCGTTGTGGGCTGGCCACACCGAGGGCGAGCTGCCCGTCCACACTATCGGCGCCACCATCGGCACCCACGTAGGTCCCGGCGCCGTAGCCGTAGCCTTCTTCCAGCCCGCCAACTAGCTTTCCGGTCAAAACCACCACAAAGGGGACAGGCACCTTTGTGGTGGTTTATGCTGGTTTCGGTTGAAAGGAGCGCGCAATGGCGTCTGAGGGCTTTTTTGAGCGGGTGTACGAGGTGGTCGAGCAGATTCCCGAGGGGATGGTCGCCACGTACGGCCAGGTGGCGCTGCTTGCCGGTCGTCCACGAAGCGCGCGGTACGTGGGGTATGCCCTGCATAGTAATCCGCGCCCCGGCGAGATTCCCTGTCACCGCGTGGTGTTTGCCGACGGGCACATATGCGAGGGCTTCGCTTTTGGCGGTCCCGATGCTCAACGTGAGCTTTTGCTAGGGGAGGGTGTGGCGTTTAAGGACGATGTACACGTCGACTTGGCCGCCTGTCGCTGGCCAGCGGGGCTCTAGCGGCTCTGCCGTGGCGAAAACCACCACAAAGGTGCCTGTCCCCTTTGTGGTGGTTTAGTTTACTTGGGCTAACTTATGGAGAAGCTATGGCGGGCGATATTGATGCTGCAAAGTAAACCACGGTGAACTATATTGTATTCAGCAACGGAGCAGGCAATAGGCGATGAAAAAGCTTGCCCTGTTGAGTTTGATTCGCATTCCTCCCCTCTGTGCGATTCAACGGTGTACTTCGGGAACAGGCCCGCTGGCAACTAACTGCCGGCGGGCCTGTTCCTGTTTGTCGGGGGAGTGCGATGGGCGGAGCCGAACAGGTCGGGCATCAAAAAAGGCGGACGCCGTAGCGCCCGCCCTAAAGCAATCGAAAGCTCAAGCCAGCAGATCGGTCTAGTACACCATGCCCATGGCGTCCTGAACCTCTGCTAGGGTCTGATCGGCGATCTCGTTGGCGCGACGGTTGCCCTCGTGCAGCACGTCTTTCACATAGTCCAGATCGTTCTCGTAGCGCTGACGACGCTCGCGGATCGGCGCGAAGTACTCGTTGACGGCCTCGGTCACGTACTTCTTGAGCTGGCCGGAGCCGCCCATGCCGATCTCCTCGGCAATCTCGTCCTCGGAACGGCCGGTGCAGATGGCGGCCGTCGAAAGCAGGCCGGACACGCCGGGGCGGTTCTCGGGATCGAACGTGATCATGCGCTCGGAGTCGGTCTGGCTCTTCTTGATGCGCTTGGCCGTCTCCTCGGCGGTCATCGAGATGTTGATGGCGTTGCCGTAGCTCTTGCTCATCTTGCGACCGTCCAGGCCGGGCAGCAGCGGGGTCTCGGACAGCAGCGCGTCGACCTCGGGGAACACCTTGCCGTAGCGGTTGTTAAAGCGGCGGGCGATGGTGCGGGTGAGCTCGATGTGCGGCAGCTGGTCGCGGCCGACGGGCACCACATTGCCCTTGCAGAACAGGATGTCGCAGGCCTGGTGCACCGGGTAGGTGAGCAGAAGGCCGGTGAGCTCGTGCCCCGAGGCCTCCATCTCGGCCTTGACCGTGGGGTTGCGCGCCAGCTCGGCCTCGGACACCAGCGACAGGAACGGCAGCATGAGCTGGTTGGCGGCGGGCACGGCGGAGTGCGCGTAGATCATGGTCTTGTCGGGGTCGATGCCGCAGGCAAGGTAGTCCATGACCATGTTGTACACGTTGTCCTGGATGTGCTCGGTGGTGTCGCGGTCGGTGATGACCTGGTAGTCGGCGATGAGTACGTTGGTCCTGGCGCCCATGTTCTGCAGCTCCACGCGGCCCTTGAGGGTGCCAAAGTAGTGACCCAAGTGCAGACGGCCGGTGGGGCGGTCGCCGGTAAGCATGGTGAACTTCTCGGGCGTCTTGGCCAGGCCCTCGCGAATGGCGTTGCTCTTTTGCAGCGCGACTTCGTAGCTGTTCTCGTTTGGCATGATTGCTCCTAACGTATGCGTATTGGTGAAGATGATAACGCGTTTATTGAAAGGGGTGGGGCGTAAGTGGGCGAGGTGCCGGTAGGGCGAGGGCTATGCGGCGGTCGCGACGCGGTCGCGAGCGGCCAGCAGCAAAGAGCCACTTTCTCGTCAATAAAACCTAGCGCCTGTGGTGGCGCTCCTCCTTGCGCTCCTCGGCTGCCTGCTCCTCCTGTTTAAAGGCGGGGTCGTCGGGGGCTACCAGCTCGTCCTCGTGTGTGCGCTTGTTGTAATGGTGGCGCAAGACAGGCTCAAACAGGTGCAGGTGCTTGGCGAAGGCCGCCGAGCCAATGGCGAGCACGACAAAGATGAGCACGCGCGTGGGCACCTCGACCTGATTGATCGCGGCGGCGCCGGCCGAAAGCATGATGCACCAGGCGTAGATGAGCAGCACGGCCTGCTTTTGGTTGTAACCCTCCTGAATGAGGCGGTGGTGGATGTGGCCCTTGTCGGCCTGTCCGATGCTAATGTGGGCGCGCTTGCGGCGCACGATGGCGCTGAACGTGTCGATGATGGGCACGCCTGCCACGATGAGCGGGATGATGAGTGAGGTGAGCGCGGCGGTGCGGCTCACGTTGAGCAGCGAGATGGAGCCCAAAGCGAAGCCCAACAGCAGCGACCCCGAGTCGCCCAAGAAGATGCTCGCAGGGTTGAAGTTGTAATGCAGAAAAGCCACGCACGAGCCAAAGAGCGCGATGGAGAGCGCGGCGGCGTCGATACGGCCCGAAAGCATGGCCATCGTGAACATGGTGAACGATGCGATGCCGCAAATGCCCGTGGCCAGGCCGTCGAGGCCGTCGATGAGGTTGATGATGTTGGTGAACGCCACCAGGTAGATCACGGTGATGGGGTAGGCGAGCCAGCCAAGCATGATCTCGCCAGGGGCAAACGGGTTGACGATGACGCCGATGCGCAGGCCGCCCACGCAGGCGATGAGCGCGGCGAGGACCTGACCTGTCAGCTTTTGCTTGGGCTTGAGCTGGTAGACGTCATCGATTGCGCCGGTCGCAAAGATGACGGTAAAAGAAAGCGCCAGTATGGGGTAGCTGATGTGCAAGAGGGGATGAGGCACCAAAACGGGCGGCCAGCCCAGGTACCAGGTGCCTAGGATCTGCACAATGCAGGCGACGACGAGGCCCAAAAAGACCGCCGTGCCGCCCATGCGCGGGATGGGTTTAGTGTTGATGCGGCGCTTGGAAGGATAGTCGACGGCGTCGAGCTTGATTGCCAGGCGCTTGACCAGGGGCACCGCAAGGAAGGTCGTGATAAAGGCCGCCGCTGCCACGCATAGGTACGGTATGTAGCTCGGGGATGAAGCCATGAATCTAAAAACCGCCAAGCGTCGAAGGAAAAGGTCAGAAGAACGCCATGCGCAAAGGGCATAGCCGAACCATAATACTCGACCAAGGGGGGTGCATGTAATTGCACGCAGCGATAATCACGCGCTTACCAGATATTGGGATGTTGTCGATGGCTTGTCGGGATGCCGGCGGGGATCCATATGGACTGTATGGTGATTTTCGGCAAAAGAAAACCACCCCCCACGTTACGAAAATGAACCCACCTAAAACAGGTGGGTGCCCTCATCGACTGTTCCAGCGTCCTTAACAACGAAGGATACCTGTACTAGGTGCGACTGTGTGGGCTCCCTAAATAAACGCGACGGTTCACCCAGTTGCTCCGCGGGGGGCGGAATAACTACATCATAAAGCGGCACTTTGTCGATTCCAGTCTTGACATTACAAAAATCGTGTCGGACGATTACGGCGCCTTAGGGACGGAGCCGTCTACGCGGCCTGGCCCTTTACGTTTGAGCTGCTGAATCGTTGTTTTGGAGCATGGTTTTATGCCGACGTCGTTGACCGAACTTTTTTCGCCCGCCTGCCATTTGTGTCCGCGCCGTTGCGGTGCGGCGCGCGATGAGGGCGCGCACGGCGTCTGCGGTGCTAACGACACGCTCAAGGTGGCCCGCGCCGCGCTTCATATGTGGGAGGAGCCGCCTATCTCGGGCGAGGCCGGTTCGGGCACGATCTTCTTTAGCGGCTGCTCGCTCAAATGTATCTACTGCCAGAACCACGAGATCTCGACCGGCAATTTTGGCCTTGAGATTTCGCCTGAGCGCCTGGTCGAGATTATGCTGGAACTGCAGGACCAAGGTGCCAACAACATCAATTTGGTGACGGCGACGCACTATGCGCACCTGTTGCCCGCCGCGATTGCCGCGGCACGGATGCGCGGGCTGGTTATCCCGATCGTCTACAACACGAGTGGTTACGAGCGTGCGAGTGCCGTGGCGGCGCTGGGCGACCTGGTCGATGTGTGGCTTACCGACTTTAAATATGCCGATGCCGGGCTTGCGCAATCGCTTTCTCATATTAAGGATTACCCGCGCGTGGCCGTGTCGGGTCTGGCCCAGATGGCGCGCGAGATCGATCGCCGCGGGGGAGAGTTGGTGGACGAGGACGGGCTCATGAAGCGCGGCATCATCGTGCGTCACCTGGTGCTTCCGGGGCATGCAGACGATTCGTGCCGCGTGCTAGACCTAGTGTGGCAGACGGTGGGCGACGTGCCGATCTCGGTCATGAACCAGTACACGCCCAATGCGCTCATGCGCGAGCAGGGCGGCGACCTGGCACGCGCCGTGACGCGCGAGGAGTACGAGCAGGTGCTCGACCATGCCGACGACCTGGGTTTTACGACGATGTTCTGGCAAGAGGGCGGCGCGGTAGACGAGAGCTTCACCCCGGCCTTCGACACCACCGGTGTTCTTACCAGCGCAAAGTAGTGCGTTCGTCGATGATTTTTCTGGGACGGGGATAAAAAATCATCGAGAGGATCGCCTGTTCGAAAAGTTGCCAAAATAGCCGCGCCCCAAAAAGACTGGTTATTGGGCGTTGACAGTTGGCGAGCCGTAGGTAAAATATCGACTTGTCCTGGGGACGTAGCTCAGTTGGGAGAGCGCTGCCGTCGCATGGCAGAGGCCGAGGGTTCGACTCCCTTCGTCTCCACCCTTGGATTTGATAAGCCGCTGACATTGTGTCGGCGGCTTTTTTTAAAAGAAAGGGCTATACCATGGCCGAGCTTGAGTCCCAACCACTGTCTGCCGAGGAGCGCGCCGAGTTGGAGGAGCTCCGCGCCGAGAAGGCTCGTCGCGAGGCCCAGGAAGAGGCCCGTCGCGAGCGCGAGGAGCTGGCTGCCCTGCGTGCCGAGCGTACGAAGGCCGAGGAGGCCGCCGCGAACGCCGTATCCGCATCGGTGCCCGCGCCCGCACCCAAGCCCGCTGCTGCGAAGCCTGCACCTGCCGCGCCCAAACCTCAGCCTAAAAAGGCCGCTCGTCTCAAGTCCGTCGAGCCCAAGCCGAGCCGTGACGAGATGACCTTTGCCCAGCGCATGGTTACCTCCAAGGAACCTATGGGCGAGAACGAGATCCCCGGCATGGCGCCGGCTCAAAAAATCATCATTGTCCTTGCCCTCATCGCGTTTGTCATCTTTATGGGCTACACGATCCTGACCAGCATGGGCCTGCTCTAACCGATTTGCATCGGGCGTCATGTCCGCATGCTCTGCTCTCGTCCAACCCTCAAATTCTGCACCACACATCCGAAAGGTCGCCCCATGGCTTTGACCGACATCTCTCATCCCACCGACATCGCAATGCTCACCGATCTGTACGAGCTCACTATGGCCCAGGGCCTGTGGGAGAGCGGCAAGGCCAATGAGCAGGGTTGTTTTACCGCGTTTTACCGCGACCATCCCTTTGGCAGCGCCTATGCCGTCATGTGCGGCACCGCCGAGCTGCCCGAGCTGGTCGAGAATCTGCGCTTTACGCCCGAGGACATCGACTACCTCGCCTCGCTCCAGGCCCCTGCCGGCGGTGCGATGTTCAAGTCTGGATTCCTCGACTACCTGCGCGATTTTCGTGCGCATGTAAACATCGACGCCGTGCCCGAGGGCGAGCTCGTCTTTCCGCGCGAGCCCATGGTGCGCGTCACCGGCCCCGCGCTGGAGTGCCAGCTGCTCGAGACGGCGCTGCTCAACATCGTCGGGTTCCAGACGCTTGTCGCCACCAAGACGGCGCGCGTGGTGCTCGCCGCCGACGGTCGCCCTGTGGCGGAGTTTGGCCTGCGCCGAGCCCAGGGTCCCGATGGCGGCCTGGCCGTCGCGCGCGCGAGCTACGTCGCCGGCTGCTCCTCTACGTCCAATGTGCTCGCCGGCCGCCGCTACGGTATTCCCGTCTTTGGCACGCATGCGCACAGCTGGGTGATGAGCTTCGATTCCGAGCTCGAGGCCTTCCGTGCCTTTGCCAAATCGAGCCCCAAGAACTGCACGCTGCTCATCGACACCTATGACGTGCGCGAGGGCTGTGAACATGCCATTACGGTTGCCAAGGAGATGGAAGCGGTGGGCGAGCGCTTGTCGGCCATTCGCATTGACTCCGGCGACCTCGCCAAGCTCTCCAAGTATGTTCGCGGCCGTTTTGATGCCGAGGGCCTGCCCTATGTGGGGATCTCGGTTTCTAACGATCTGGATGAGTACACGATTCAGTCGCTGCTCGACCAGGGCGCGCCCATCGACAGTTTTGGCGTGGGTACCAAGCTCGCGACCTGCTATGACCAGCCGGCGCTGGGTGGCGTGTACAAGCTTTCCGCCCGCCGTGCGAGCGAGACAGATCCATGGACGCCGGTGGTCAAGCTCTCCGAGCAGCCCTACAAGCGCACGATCCCGGGTGTGCAACGCGTGCGCCGTTATTACGACGGCTTTGGCGGCCCAGTCTGCGACATGATCTACGACGAGGACCATCTGGCGGGGGAGGGCGCCGCGCGCGGCAATACCCTCGTGGCCGTGAATGATGCCGCCCTGGTGACCGACGTGTCCGAACTTGAGTATCGCGAGCTGCTGGTGCCGATCGTGCGCGATGGCAGTGCGGTGGCTCCGCGTGAGAGCATCCAGGACGCGCGCGAGCGCTGTGCTTGGGCGCTCGATCATCTGGACGCAGCTTTCAAGCGCTTCCTGTACCCGCAGACCTATGTGGTGGGCATGGAGCAGGGCCTGGCTCAGGTACGCGACGAGCTCGTGCGCAAGAACATGGCCGCGGCCTCTGCCTTTCCCTGGGCAAAATGATCCGCATGCGACGGAGGAAAACGGATCATTTTTCTCGCTTGCCCGTTCGTCCGTTCGCTGAACAGTCGATTGGTTTGACGTATGACGACTTCTTATAAAACGATGGTGGTAAAGATCGGTTCGTCCACGGTGGTGGGCGCCGACGGCAAGGTCAACCGCGCCTTTATCGGCGGGCTTGCCGATCAGGCCGCAGCGCTGCGCAAGCTCGGCTGGCGTCTGGTCGTGGTGAGCTCGGGCGCTATCGCCTGTGGCTATCCCGTGCTGGGCTTCGACCGTAAGCCGGTCGGCGACCTGCCGAGCCTGCAGGCCTGCGCTTCGGCCGGCCAGTGCATTATCTCGTCGGCCTACGACGAGGAGTTTCATGCGCGCGACCTGCTCACCTCGCTCGTGCTGCTCACGCGTCACGACACGGCGCGCCGTACGTCCTACCTGCACGCGCGCGACGCCCTGCTGCGCCTGGTGAAGCTTGGCGTGGTGCCGGTCGTCAACGAGAACGATACCGTTACCGTCGATGAGATCAAGTTCGGCGACAACGACACACTGGCGGCGCTTGTGAGCTGCCTGGTTTCTGCCGATCTGTGCGTGACGCTCTCGGACATCGATGGCCTCTATACTGCCAATCCGCATGAGGACCCCACGGCCGAGTTTGTTCCTGTCGTGCATAAGATCGATGCCAAGATTATTGCCTCGGCGGGCGATTCTTCCACATCGGTGGGCACGGGCGGCATGATTACCAAGATTCGCGCGAGCCGCATCCTGATGACGGCGGGCATTCAGAGCGTGATTTGCTCGGGCGAGGAGCCCGATGCGCTCGTGCGCCTCGCCCGCGGCGAGAGCGTGGGCACGCTGTTCGATCCGCCGGCGGAGCGTCTGGACATCGCACCCCGCAAGCTGTGGATCGCACTGGGCGACAAGGCGCATGGCTCGGTGACGGTCGATGATGGTGCTGCGAAGGCGCTGGTCAGCCGTGGCTCTTCCCTGCTTGCGGTGGGTATTCGCGAGGTCGATGGCCAGTTTGCCGAGGGCGATGTGCTCGACGTGTGCGACCCGAGCGGTATGGTTGTCGCCCGCGGTATCGCCGAGGCCGATTCGGACGTGCTGGAACTTGCTGCCGGTCGCCGCCAGGACCAGATCGCCAGCAACCGCCTGCTCGCTAACCTGGCCGAGAAGCCGGCGATACACAGGGATAATTTAATCGTCTTCGCCTAACCAATTGACGCTGCAAACGCCCCTAAGCGGCAATCTGACGCTCAATCGTCGGGCATGACCAAAAGGTCAATGCCCTCCTCTTTCACGTCACCTTGCTCGCTTAGGGGCGTTTTCGCTTTCCGTCCTCTACCTGCGATGGCCGTAACGCCGGCATATCGTAAGTTGCGGTGAAATAGGGATGGTTTGGCGGCTTTAAAGCCTTTAACAGTCCCTATTTCACCACAACTCGTTGAGGCGGCGGGGTCCCACTGCCGGCAGTTGGGGACGTTCCTATTGTGCCGGCAGGTGGGGACACTCCTTTGCTAGAAGATTCGGCGCAGGTCTCCGCGGTTGAGGGCCTCGTCGAAGAGGTGCTTGAATACCACGCTGCCGTGCAGGCCGTCGTGCTCGAACTCGTTGGTCACCCAGGCATGCGAGTTGCCCACGCGGCTGAGCGTATCAAGCTGCAGGCCCGAATCCACGTACATGTCGTCGAAATACACCGCGGCCTGCAGGGGCACCTCGTTGCACGCCAGTCGCTGCGGGTCGTAGATCTTGTCCCAGCTGGTGTCTTCCATCAGCAGGTCCATGGCGGGCTTGAAGGGCTTGAGCTCGGGCATCTGCTCGAACATCCACGGGAACATGGCCTCGCCGGTAAACATGAGCGGGCGCGCGAGTGTGTCGAACTCGGCACGATGGGCCTTCTCCTCTGCTGCGGCCCAGCGAATGGGCATGGTGTCGCCGTCGGCGTAGATAAACTCCTGCAGTGTCCAGTACAGCGGGTTCGTGCGTGTGTTGGTGCGCTCGAAGGCGCGCATCAAAAAGCTGTCGGATACCGAGGAGCCGCAGCTCAGCGTACCGTCGCCAGTAACAAAAGCGTGATCGATAGTCCAATGCATGCGCTCAAAGCTCGGCTTCATGCCAAAGTCGCTGCCCATGAGCTGTAGGCGCTCGACCGTCATCGGCGAGCCGTCGGGCAGCACGGGCTTCTGTGCCTCGAGCGCATCGGCCAGGGCTGCCACGCGCTCGACGTCGGCGGGGTAGCGGTCGTAATACTGCTGCGTCTTGGCGGCCATGCGCGGGAAGGTGTGCGCGTAGACCTCGCTGGCGCTCGCCGGCACGTGGGGGATGCCGCCGCAGGTAAAGCTCGCCGCCACGCCCTCGGGGAAGAGCGACAGATAACTCAACGTCAAAAAGCCGCCGTAGCTCTGGCCGAGCGTGACCCAGGGCTTGCCGCCAAAGCCCACCAGACGCAGGTACTCAAAATCGCGCACGATGGAGCTGGCGAGGTGGCGCTTGAGGAAGTCGGCCTGCGAGCGTGCTGTATCGGCGCCGGCGGCCGTTGCGCGATCGCCCAGTGCCTTGATCGTGCGTCCGTCCACGCAGCTACTGCGTCCGGTGCCGCGCTGGTCGGGAAGGACCACGCGGAAGTGCTTGACGGCCTCCTCGATCCAGCCGTCGCTTGTAGGCGACAGCGGACGCGGGCTCTCGCCGCCGGGGCCGCCCTGCAAAAACAGGAGCAGCGGCAGATCGTCGTTGATGCGGTCAGGCGCGCAAACCACGCGGTAGAAGAGCTTGATGCTCTCGGGCGCGCCGGCGATTGGTGCCGGCATAGCGCCGCGGCGCATGGTGCTGCCGACGGCCAGGAGCATCGGCTCCAGGCCGCGCCAGTCAAGGGGGACGTCGATGCTGTGGTCCTCGACATAAAGGCCGGGGACGTGGTACGAAGTGATGAGGGCCATGTGAGTCTTCCGTTCGTTGCGGTGTTTCGGGTTGACCAATTCTACCGCCGCGGGCGAGGCCATGCGCAAATCGGCTACCATGGTTGCAAACTTCTAGGAGAAAGGGCCGCCCATGTCGGTCGATATAGCCACGTATGTCCACGATCTTGCCGTTGCCGCCAAGGCAGCGTCGGCCTCGCTTGCCACGGCGAGCGATGAGCAGCGTCAGGAGGCCGTGCGCGCCATGGCCGCAGCACTGCGCAACGGTGTCGACTCCATCGTCGCCGCTAACGAGCTCGATATGTCCGCCGCACGCGATGCGGGCACTTCGGCCGGTCTGCTCGACCGTCTGCTGCTGACGCCCGAGCGCGTCGAGGGCATGGCCGCCGGCCTGGAAAAGCTCGCCGAGCTGCCCGATCCCGTGGGCCGCGTGCTCGACCACCGCGTGCTTGCAAGCGGCGTGGACCTGACCCGCGTGAGTGTGCCGCTGGGCCTGGTCGCTATGGTCTACGAGGCGCGCCCCAACGTGACGGCCGACGCCGCAGGCATCTGCATCCGTACCGGCAACGCCTGCATTCTGCGCGGCGGCTCGCTGGCCTATCACTCGTGTGCCATGATCGCCGAGCTGCTGGCCGATGCGCTCGAGGCCAAGGGCTTCCCGCGCGAGGCTGTGTCGATGATTGAGTCCACCGACCGCGAGGCCACTGGCGAGCTCATGAAGCTCCGCGGCATCGTTGATGTGCTCATTCCACGTGGCGGTGCAGGCCTGATCCAGCGCTGCGTGCGCGAGTCGCTCGTGCCGGTGATCGAGACGGGTACGGGCAACTGCCACATCTACGTGCATGAATCCGCCGACTTTGATAAGGCACTCAACATTATCGTTAATGCCAAGACCCAGCGCGTAGGCGTGTGCAATGCCGCCGAGTCGCTGCTGGTCGACCGTGCTGTGGCCGATGCGTTTTTGCCTGCGGTCGTTGCCGTGCTGCACGACCACGGCGTGCTCATTCACGGCGACGATGCCACGTGCGCCGCGTGCGCCGACGCCGGCTTTGTAGAGGGCGATGACTACGTCGCCGCGACTGAGGAGGACTGGGGTCGCGAGTACCTGGCGCTCGAGATGAGCGTGAAGGTCGTGGCAAACGAGGACGAGGCCATCGCACACATCAACCGCTACGGCACGATGCACTCCGAGGCCATCGTTGCCGAGGACACGGATGCTTGCGAGCGCTTCCTGGATGCGGTCGATGCCTCGGCCGTGTACGCCAACGCCAGCACGCGCTTTACCGATGGCGGCGAGTTTGGCCTGGGCGCCGAGATCGGCATCTCGACCCAAAAGCTCCATGCCCGCGGCCCCTTTGCCGCCGAGGCCCTCACCACCTACAAATACAAGCTCCGCGGCACCGGTCAGGTCCGTCCCTAACGCCCGCGCAAACAAAAACCACCACAAAGGTGCCCTTCTCCTTTGTGGTGGTTTTAGGCGGCGTGGACGATTAGGCCTGGAAGGTGTCGCGGTCGGGAGCGAAGGACTGCATGGCCGCGATGGTGCGGTCAAAGAGCTCGGGGAGCTCCCAGCCCAACATCTCGGCGCCCTGCGAAATCACGGCGCGCGAGCAGCCGGCGGCAAAGCGCTTGTCCTTGAACTTCTTCTTGAGCGACTTGGTCGTAAAGTCCATAACGCTCTTGCTCGGGCGCATGATGACTGCAGCGCCGATCAGGCCGGTGAGCTCATCGCAGGCAAACAGGATCTTTTCCATCTGCAGCTCGGGTTTGGGCAGCGAGGTATTGAAGTCCGACGTGTGCGTCTGGATGGCGCGAATGAGCTCGGGAGACGCACCTTCATCCTTAAGAATCTTGGCAGCATAGATGGTGTGGTTCATGGGGTCGTCCTCATGCTCCTCCCAATCCAGGTCGTGCAGCAGACCGACGATGCCCCAAAACTCCTCGTTCTCGGGGTCGAACTCGCGCGCAAAGTAGCGCATAGTGCCCTCGACCGTCTCGCCATGGGTGATATGGAACGGGTCCTTGTTGTGCTCATTGAGCAGTTCGAACGCGCGGTCGCGGGTGATTCCGGCGGTAAGCGGCTCTGTCATAAGAGACTCCTTGTGCTCGTGGGTATCGATAAGAATGAATACTACTAGAACAAGAAAACCACCACAAAGGTGCCTGTTCCCTTTGTGGTGGTTTTTGGCGCGGATGGGTTAGTTGAGGGCGGCTTGGGCTAGGCGGGCTTCGGCGTCCTCCTCGGTGACGCCCAAGGCCACTGCGAACTCCTCGATGGAGCGGCGCTTGGCTTCCTTGAGTACGCGCATGTAGTAGGAGCTGGGCTTTTTATCGGCTTCCTCGGCCTGGCGAATGCGGTGCATCATGGTCTTTGCCACGCGGACCGTCTCGGGCGCACCCAGCTTGAGCTGCTGCTTAAAGTGCGTCTCCTCAAGTGAGCTGTTGCGCTCGGTGAAGGTGTCGCACTCCAGCTCGTCATAGTGGCTCAGCAGGTGCTCGGCATCTTGCTGAGAGATGGCGGCGTGCAAACGATCGGCCTGCGCCACGGGGTACATGAGGATCGTCTGCGCATGTCCCTGCTTGGTCTCGAGCAGCAGCATGGGCTGCGGCGTGTCGTCCCTAAAACCGACGACGGTGCAGACTCCCTGACCCGGATGAATGACGTGTTGACCGATTGAGAACATGCTACCTCCAACTTATACGAATTTACATATGCCTAGAATAACACGCTGACGTGCGCAAATTCTCACTTTATGCAGGAAAAGCACACAACTCCGATAGGTAAGAGTATTCGATAACAGACGCAGCTCATTCACACCTTTATGCATTTTCAACGCCTGCATAATCTGCAGGCAGACCGGCATCTTTGAGTGACTCCATACAAGCTGTAGTCAATTTTGTGCATATGCAATATCGATTGGCTTTACCCTGCGACAGTGCCCGTCGCTTGTGATAGAGTGCTACAAACTCTGGCTTTTGCCCTACGAGTGACCAAGAGCTCGGGGGCTTTAACACAAGGAGGATCTATGCCCGAGAAGATTGAAGAGCTGGTACGCGCTGCGCTTGCTGCGGCCCAGGAGGCCGGCGACCTTTCCGCATTTGAACTTGACGATTGCGCTATCGAGCGACCGGCTGACACTTCTCATGGCGAGTGGACCTCTACCATGGCCCTGAAGTCCGCCAAGCTGGCCCACTGCGCCCCGCGCAAGATCGCCGAGGCCATCGTTGCCCATATGCCCGAGGACCCCGCGATTGAGAAAGTCGAGATCGCAGGCCCCGGCTTCATCAACTTCTACCTCTCCGTTGCCGTCAAGAATGCCATCTTTGGCGAGGCTCGCGAGAAGGGCATGGACTTCGCTAAGTCCAACGTCGGTGGTGGCCTGAAGACCCAGGTCGAGTTCGTTTCCGCCAACCCCGTCGGCCCCATGCACATTGGCCACGGCCGCTGGGCCGCGCTGGGCGACTCGCTCTGCCGTGTTATGGACCACGCCGGTTACGACATCCAGCGTGAGTTCTACATCAACGACCACGGCTCTCAGATGAACACCTTCGGCAACTCCATCAGCACGCGCTATATGCAGCTTGCCGACATCATCGCCAAGCAGGGCGTGGATATCGACGAGGCTCACAAGATCTTGATCGCCGACCGCGACGCCTTTGTCGCCGACGAGAACGACGAGCATCCCGAGACCCATCCGTATCAGGACAACTTTGCCGAGACCCTGGGCAAGGACTCCTACGGCGGCGACTACATCATCGACGAGGCTGCTGAGTTCTGGCGCACCGACGGCGATAAGTGGGTCGACGCCGATCCTCAGGAGCGCATGGAGAGCTTCCGCGAGCGCGGCTACGTAAAGATGGTCGACAACATGCGCGACCTCTGCCACGCCGTCAATTGCGACTTCGATCGTTGGTTCTCCGAGCGCTCGCTGTATGTGAAGGACACCGAGGGCGAGACCGCCGGCACCTCCTCCGTCGACCGCGCTTTTGAGAAGCTCGACAAGATGGGCTACCTCTATACCAAGGACGGCGCCCTGTGGTTCCGTTCCACCGATCTGGGCGACGACAAGGACCGCGTGCTGATCAAGTCCGACGGCGAGTACACCTACTTCGCCTCCGACGTTGCCTATCACTGGGATAAGTTCCAGCGCGTCGACCACGTCATCGACATCTGGGGCGCCGACCACCACGGCTACATCGAGCGCGTCCGCTGCGTCTGCGACGCTCTGGGTTACCCCGGCAAGTTTGAGGTTCTGCTGGGCCAGCTCGTCAACCTGCTGCGCAACGGCAAGCCCGTCCGTATGTCCAAGCGCAAGGGCACTATGGTGACCCTGCAGGAGCTCGTCGACGAGGTCGGCTCCGACGCTGCCCGTTACACGCTCATCTCCAAGAGCTCCAACCAGATGGTCGACTTCGATATCGAGGCCGTCAAGAAGCGCGACAACTCCAACCCGGTGTACTACGTGCAGTACGCTCACGCCCGCGTGTGCTCCATTCTGCGCCGTGCCGCCGACGTTACGCCCGAGCAGGCTGACGAGATGGGCATGAAGGCCGTTGCCGCCAAGGCCATCGGTGAGAACGTCGATTACTCGCTGCTGACCGACCCGACCGAGCTCGCCCTTTCGCGTAAGCTCAATGAGCTCACCGACCTCATCGCCAGCTGCGCTCGCGACCGCGCCCCGTTCCGTCTGACGCACTTTGCCGAGGAACTCGCCGGCGACTTCCACAGCTTCTACGCTGCCTGCCAGGTTTTGCCGAGCGAGGGCCGTCCCGTCGACCCCGAGCTTTCGCGCGCCCGTCTGGCCGCTTGCGATGCCGTCCGCGTGACGCTCGCCCTGGTGCTCACCCTCGTTGGCGTTTCCGCGCCCGAGCAGATGTAATCATCGAGTCATTTGACCGTGTAGGTTCGGCTTTGCTGAGCCCTATAAGCCCGATCTCCATGCGGAGGTCGGGCTTTTTGCATAAACGCCGGCGTGTTGACGAATTTGGAACTGCTGGAAATACGAAACTATGCCGGTTTACTACGATGAATTGAGATATTCCAACCACGCCGGCTTTTCGCTAGAAAGTGCAAGGCATCTACCTGCGGTTTTAGTTCAACAAGTTTCGGAGTGGTCGCGGTTGAGCGATTCATCGTAGTAAACCGCCATAGTTTTGGCGGAGGCAGTCAGATTTGTGGGTGTTAAACCAAAGAGTGTCCCTTTTGACTAGTCGTTTAAGAACGTCCCCAATGACTAAGTTGCAGGTGGCGGCGGTTGTGTTACACTAACGCTGCATATATGACGCAAATATCTCGATACAGATCAATGATGTCCGTCGTTTTGAACGGAACTAGACTGTTTAGCCGCCCTGAAGGTTTATGCAGGGAGCATGTGATCACAGGGCTTGAAAAGAAAGTTGAGCAAACACTGTGTCTGATCAACAGCAAGAAAACGAAATAACGACGACGCAAGCCGCTCCCGCTGCACCGGTTGCGTCGGACCAGGTCGCGGCGCCCGCGCAAACCTCGGCTCCTGAGACGCCTAAGGCTGCAACGGCTGAGAAGGCCGTGCCTGCAACTGGTGAGGAGGCTGCTCCGGCAAAGCCCAAGCGCACGCGCCGCGCGGCCAAGCCTGCCGCTGACGGCGAGGAGGTCACCAATCCCAAGCGCCGTACCGCGCGCACGACGCGCGCCAAGCGCACCGTTGCAGCTGACTCCTCGGCGCCGATTTCCGATGAGGTCGCGCAGGCACGTGCGTTGGCGCAGATTAGCGAGGCTCAGGTGGTGCGCGCCCGCCGTCGTGCTGCCGAGCGCGAGGCCGCGGCTCTGACCGAGCTTGCAGCTCCGTCTGTGCCCGAGACGCCTGCCGCCACCGAGACCCCTGTCGCCGACCAGCCAACCGAGAAGCCGGTACCGCGCACACGCCGTCGCACGGCTGCTAAGGCCGAGCAGGTTGCCGATCAGGTAACCCCCGAGCTCGCTGAGGCTTCGGTCCGTTCCGCGGCAGGGGAGGGCACATCGCCTGTTGAGCCCGCTGCGCCTGCCGAGGCCAGCGAAGTTCCCGTTGTCGATCCGGCTTTGCGCCCGCACCGTCGCGGTCGCAAGCCCAAGGCTTTCGTCGAGGCCGAGAAGGCCGCAGCCGCAGCCGCCGCCGCTCGGGATGCTGCGGCGACCGCCGAGCCTGCAACCGCTGCCGACGCGCCCGTCCAGGATGCTACGACTTCCGAGGCCGTTTCTGCTGATGTCGAGCCCGCCGACGTCCGCCCTGGTCGCAGCCATCGTACTGCTGCTAAGCGCACGTCCAAGGCCAAGGCTGCCAAGAAGGGTGCGTCCGAGGATTCCGCCGAGACGACCGCCGATGCATCGATTGATGCCGCCGAGCCCCAGGACGTCGAACAGCCTGTGTCCGAAAAGCCCAAGCGTGGTCGTAAGAAGTCCGCTAAGGCCAAGGCGTCCGAGCAGCGGGCTGATGTCGAAGCGCAGGTCGATTCCGGCGCCGAGGCCAATGACGCCGCTGCGGCCAATGCCGACGCCGCCGCAACCGATGGCGCCGCGCCCGCCGAGGCCGAAGACGGCGCTCGCCCCAACCGTCGCCAGCACAAGCGCAACGAGGAGCGCAACGAGCGCAAGGACGAGCGCAACAACGACCGTCGCAACCGCCAGCGCGATCGCAAACAGCGCAACAAGGAGCGCAACGCCGCCCCCACCGAGCCCACGCTTTCGCGCGAGGAGCTCGCTGCCATGAAGGTCGCCGAACTGCGCGAGAAGGCCAAGGGGTTCGAGATCGAGACGACCGGCAAGAAGAAAGCCGAGCTCGTCGAGGAGATCTACGTCACCGCCGCGAAGGCCGAGGGCTTCCGCGACATCAAGGGCATTCTGCAGATTCGCCCGGACAGCTCCGGCATCATCCACGCCCATGGCTACATGAAGTCCAACGACGACGCCTTCGTGCCCGCCTACCTCATCCGCTCCGCGCGCCTGCGCACGGGCGACGTCATCGAGGGCTCGCTGCGCCCTTCGCGCGGCGGCGACAAGCGCGCCGGCCTCGCCAAAATCACGACCGTCAACGGTCTGGATCCCGAGCAGATTCGCAATCGCCCCAAGTTTGGTGACCTCACCCCGGTCTATCCCAACGAGCCGCTGCGCATGGAGCACGGCAAAGACTCCATTACCGGTCGCGCCATCGACATCGTGTCGCCGATCGGCAAGGGTCAGCGTGGCCTGATCGTGTCCCCGCCCAAGGCCGGCAAGACCACGATCCTCAAGAAGATCTGCCAGTCTATCTCGATCAATAATCCCGAGGTACACCTCATCTGCCTGCTCGTCGACGAGCGCCCCGAAGAGGTCACCGACATGCAGCGCTCCATTAAGGGCGAGGTCGTGGCCTCCACCTTCGATATGCCCGCGGACAACCACACTCGCGTGGCCGAGCTCGTCATCGAGCGCGCCAAGCGCATCGTGGAACTGGGCGGCGATGTTGTAGTTGTGCTCGACTCCATCACGCGTCTTGCCCGCGCCTACAACTTGGCGGCGCCCGCCTCGGGCCGCATCCTTTCGGGCGGCGTCGATTCGGCGGCCCTGTATCCGCCCAAGCGCTTCCTGGGCGCAGCCCGTAATATCGAGAACGGTGGCTCGCTCACCATCCTCGCCTCCGCACTCATCGATACCGGCTCCAAGATGGACGAGGTCATCTTCGAGGAGTTCAAGGGCACCGGCAACATGGAGCTTAAGCTCGACCGCGACCTGGCCGATCGCCGCATTTTCCCGGCCATCGACCCCGTTGCCTCGGGTACGCGCAACGAGGACCTGCTGGTCGACGAGCAGATGCGCCCGTTTGTCTTTGGTCTGCGTCGCATTCTTGCTGGCATGAATAACACCGAGCGCGCAGCCGCGTCGTTCATCAAGGGTCTTAAGGGCACCAACACCAACCAGGAGTTCCTGGTGCGTTCGGCCAAAAAGCACAGCGACTACGAGCAGACGTTCTAGGTTGTCATCCACACGCAGCGATAGTCATCAATGCGATAAAGGGTCGGGGCTTTGAGCCTCGGCCCTTTTCCATATCGCCTATCCGCGCTTATTTTTGACCATAAGACTGGCAAGCAGCACGTTTCCCGTTTCAATCCGACATCGTCGCTTGCAATCGACAGGGCGGTTTCGCATAATAGCTTTTAAGCTTCGCGACGGAAAACGCAGATGAAACGAACCATATACCGTTGCTTTGGGGCATAGCCCCGCTTCATCTTCTCTCGCGCAGCCAACTGAATGATGCGATTTGGGTGCTGGAAGATGGGGAGAGCTCATGGCTTCTTCTGATGCGACACAACGAGCAGTCCTTGCCGGACTTTCGTGCGGGATCGGCCTGGCCGCTCCCGTGGTTATGTATGCCGCGACGCTGCCGTTTTCGTCGGTGAACGAGACGGTCGTGGCGGGTGCGGTTCCCTTCGCCGTGGGTGCGGTGGCGGGCGTGGGTATCTATGCCGCCTCGCTGGGTATCTTCGAGTACCGTGCGCAGCGTGAAGAGCGTCTGTTCCAGCCCGATGCCATGGGCGGTGCCGCCAATCTCAATCAATATCAAAGTGAGTTTAAGACCGCCTCGATTCCAGCTCAGCAGCAGGATGCGACTCCTTACACTGCGGCTTCTGCTTCTCAGACTCAGTCGGAGCAGTCTACCTCGGCATTCCTTTCCGGCCTGACTGGTGCGTTCCAGCGCCGTCATGCCGATGATGGTGTCCCTACCATCGCTCGAGCCGCAGATGCTATGGACGAGGACGAGGCTTGGTCCATGATCGACAGTATGCTCGACGACGATTCGCCGGTGAGCTGCGACCCTGCACACTCGCGCGACGTCTATCAAGTCGCCATCGACGAGCTCACCAACGGCGGGCAGACCGGCTCCTTCAATCGCGACGACATCGCCGCCGCGGCACGCGCCGTGTCTGGCTCCCAGGCCGCCCCTGCGGGCAGCACGGCGGCTTTCGTGGCACTCGTCGCCAACGCGGCAGCCAATAACGCTTACAGCGCTACCTCGGCGGACGCGAACGCTTCTGCCGACAATTCGTACGTTGATGAAGCCATGACCGCGGACGAGGAGGCCGTTGCCGCCCGCCGTGCCGCCGAAAGCTCGCTTTGGGGCGCTCCTGCCCAGCAGCAGGCGGCTGAGGCTGCGCCGTACAACGCAAACCTCGCCAGCATGCCTATCATCTCCGGTGCTGCGGACATCGATCTCGATGACCTCGATGAGCCTGCAGCCATCACCGCATCGATTGATGCCCAAGATCGCATCGACACCGGCGACCTTCCGGACGCCTCGCTCGAGGTTGATGTTCCCATGGCCGATTACTCGGGCCACGAGGACATGTGGGCCGCCGCCACCGCGATTCTGGATGAGATTGACGAGCCTGCTCCTGTTGCAGCCCCCGCTCCCGTCGCTGCCCCTCAGCCTGCTGCCCCCGCCTATGTCGGCCGTCACAGCGCTGTGTTCCCCGAGGATACCGCCCGCATCTCGCGCGAAGGTATCGAGCGTGCCGAGGCCATCGCTGCTGGCATCATGGAGAACCGTCGTCACGAGCGCGTCAATCAGATTCTCGAGGAGGAGATCGACCGCCTACAGTCTGCAGCGGTGAGGCGCACTGGTCGTGCCTATCTGAGTGTTATCGAGGGCGGCACCGCCAGCTTTGAGCCGCTCTGTGCGGAGGCATAACTTCTGCATGCTTAAACTCGATCGAAAATGGGCGGTCGCGACCTGCCTGATGGTGCTGCTCATCTGGGGCAATTCGATGGTTCCCGGCACGGGGTCCGGTTCATTGAGTCTGTCGATTATGGAGGCCGTTCGCGGCTTTCTGCACGGCATGGGGCTTCCGTATGAATGGGTGACCAACTTCGTCGTTCGCAAGTGCGCGCATTTTACCGAGTACATGGTGCTCGGTATTCTGGCAACGCACGCTTTCGATATCGAGGGCCGTCGCACCTTTGACGTGCTGCTTCCCACGGCGGTGTTCTTGCTGCTGATCCCCTCGATTGACGAGACGATTCAGCTCTTTGTGCCCGGTCGCGCCGGCATGATTACCGACGTGATGATCGACTGCTGCGGAGCGATGACGGGCGTTGTGCTTCGATATCTTCTACGATCGCTCATATGTGCCAAAAAGGCCGCCTAGGACACATTGTTTGGTCCTAGGCGGCCTTTCTTTGTTTGGGGGCTTATGCGGGGCGTGGCGGCGTTATCCCGTAGGATGGGATTGCTGGACGTTGCGGCGCCCCTTTGGCGCGCCTACTGCTGAAGCGCGGCGGCACCCAGGGCCAGGCAACCCATGATGCCCTGCTTGCCCTCGAGGCTGTTATTGACAATGTAGGTGTCGATATCGTTGACCTCGGGCGTGACGATGTAGCCGTTGAGCATCTCGGCGCACTTTTTGCGGGCGAGCGGCACGATAGGGGTGTGATCGGCAACGCCACCGCCGATGATGATTTTCTGCGGGGCATAGCACAGCGTGTAGGTCATGAGCGCCTGCGCCAGATAGCCTGCGAGCAGGTCCATGGCCTCCGGGTCATCGGCCATGTCTCCGGCGCTCTTGCCATCCCAGCGCTTTTTAACGCCGGGGCCGGCGATGAGGCCCTCGAGGCAGTTGTCGTGGAAGGGGCAGGCGCTATGCTCGCCGATGGTGTCGCGCGGGTCGCGCGTGACTAGGATGTGGCCGGCCTCGGGGTGCATCATGCCGTGCACGAGCTGGCCGCCCGAGAGCACACCGGCACCCACGCCGGTGCCGATCGTCAGGTACACCACGTCGGTGAGGCCCTGCGCGCAGCCAAAGGTGACCTCGCCCAAGCAGGCGACGTTGACGTCGGTGTCGTAGCCGCAGGGGACGTTGAGCTCGTTTCGGATGGTGCCCAGCAGGTCAAAGTAACGCCATGCGGTCTTGGGCGTCTCCAGGATCTTGCCGTATTGGGGCGAGGTGGGGTTGACCGCGGTGGGCCCAAAGGCGCCGATGCCCAGGGCGGCGATGCCCTTGTCTGCAAACCATGCGTTGACGGCCTCGACGGTCTCCTGCGGGGTCGTGGTCGCGATCTGCTCACGCTCCAGGACCGTACCGTCCGCATAGCCCGTGGCGCACACCATCTTGGTGCCGCCGGCCTCGAGTGCTCCGATAAGCTGCTGCTCTGCCATAGTATTCCTCTCTCTGGGACGAGTTGCTCCGTGACTAAAGTATAGAGCTCTAAACCATTTAAGAAAGCGCTATAAAAAGAAGCCCTGCAACGCGGCGGGCAGTGCGGGGCTTCTTTGGTTGCTTTAGTTGCCGGGCCGTTCTTACCCGCGCGGCTTGATTTTATCACGTAGCGACTTGAGGTTTTCCAGTGCTGCGTTAAGCGTCTCGTCTCGCTTGGCGAAGTGGAAACGAATCAGGTGGTTGACGGGCTCGCGGAAGAAGCTCGAGCCGGGCACGGCGCCCACGCCAACCTTGGAGGCGAGATCCTCGCAGAAGTCGAGGTCACTGTCATAGCCAAACTCCGAGATATCCATCATCACGTAGTAGGCGCCCTGCGGCACGTTATGCTCAAGACCGATACTGTCGAGCCCTTGGCAGAACAGGTCGCGCTTAGCGGTGTAGAGGTCGAGGACCTCATCGTAATAGCTGTCGTCGAAGTTGAGGGCGGTGACGACGGCCTCCTGCAGGGGAGCGGCGGCGCCCACCGTGAGGAAGTCGTGGACCTTTTTGATGCGCTCGGTGATCTGGGCCGGGGCAATGGTGTAGCCCAGACGCCAACCGGTGATGGAGTAGGTCTTGGACAGCGAGCTGCAGCTAATGGTGCGCTCGAACATGCCGGGCAGCGTGGCCATATAGATATGCTCGTGGGGCGCATAGACGATGTGTTCGTAGACCTCGTCGGTGATGCAGTAGGCGTCGTACTTTCTGCACAGGTCGGCAACAAAAGTGAGTTCCTCGCGCGTAAAGACCTTGCCGCAGGGGTTGGAAGGGTTGCACAGGACGATGGCCTTGGGGTCGTTGTCGCGGAAGGCCGCCTCGAGGACCTCGCGATCGAAGTCGAACGTGGGCGGGTTGAGCGGCACATAGATGGGCTCAGCGCCCGAGAGAATCGTGTCGGCACCGTAGTTCTCGTAGAACGGCGAGAAGATGACGACCCTGTCGCCGGGGTTCGTGACCGTCATCATGGCGGCCATCATGGCCTCAGTGGAGCCGCATGTGACCACGATGTTCTCGTTGGGGTTAATCGGCATGCCCATAAAGTGCTCCTGCTTGGTCGCGAGCGCCTCGCGCATGGCCTGGGAGCCCCAAGTGATGGAGTACTGGTGATAGAGCGGCTTGGGGTTGGCGGCAATGGTGCTCAGACTATCGAGCAGTTGCGCCGGGGGATCGAAGTCGGGGAAACCCTGCGAGAGATTGACGGCGCCGTACTTATTGGAGATGCGCGTCATGCGGCGGATGACCGAATCGGTAAAGGTCGTCGTACGGTTGGAGAGTTCTTTCATGTCGGTCCTTTCGAGCATTTGCAGTGGGGCAAGTTTACTCCTATGGAACCGGTGGGATTTGCTCGAAACAGGCTCGAAAAACTCTTTTCAAAATTCTTGAAAATTGGGGCTTGCATCGCGTGGCGTTCCTTGCAATAATAGTCGAGCGCGAAGCGCACAGGACACGGTGGGTGTAGCTCAGTTGGCTAGAGCGACGGGTTGTGGTCCCGTAGGTCGAGGGTTCGAGTCCCTTTACCCACCCCAGTTCTTGCTTCGTGTTGATATCGGGTCGTTAGCTCAGTTGGTAGAGCAGGGGACTCTTAATCCCAAGGTCCAGGGTTCGACCCCCTGACGGCCCACCACACGATATCTCCTCTAAAGTCCGCCACAACGGACTTTAGCTTTGGGTCGTTAGCTCAGTTGGTAGAGCAGGGGACTCTTAATCCCAAGGTCCAGGGTTCGACCCCCTGACGGCCCACCCAAAGCATGCTAAGACGGTCAACGAAAGTTGGCCGTCTTTTTTGTTGACCTCGCATGGGGTCGAACCCGTCGGGGCGCGGAGCTGAGGAATTGACCTGTCCATTCCTTTTTCTGCAGGGTGTGTACCCGTGCGGATCCGCCAAGATTGCCGCACGAGGTTTACGTCAGGATTAGCCGTTGCGTTTTTTCCAATAACTTAGACTATTGCGGCCTTGCACGGTCGGCCGGCTTCGGGCTTGTCGGCGATGCGGTACTCGATAGAGTCGCGCGACACCATGCGTGTGCTGCCGACCTTCCAGCTGTTCAAACTTCCGTCGCGGCAAAGCTGTGCCACACGTGCAGTGCTGACGCCGAGCATCTCGGCGGCCTCTGCGGCGGTTACGGCGGGGATGTCCGAAAGTTCAATATCCGTGGCCACGGTGACAACCATTCCGCTGTGGCACGCTGTATGGCCGAGACCGCTGCCCTTGAACTCCGGCCCGCGCTCCAGTGCCGCCAGGGCATGGACGCGCAGCCAGTCGACGGCCCTCTCGACGGCCTCCTCGTAGGTGTTGCCCTCGGTGGCGCCGGCAAGTCCGCACGGTTCAACGGCATAGCCGCCCTCGGGGTCGGGGTAGACCTCGAACTCCTGAATGACGATCATGGTTGATCTCCTTTCTTGCGCTGAGGTAGGGGTGGGGGCTAGATAAGCCCTGCTTCCTTCCTGATCCCCTCCGCGGTGATTTCCTTTATCTCCCAATGCCTGGGTACTGTCACCGTCACGTCGCCGCGACGGAACTTGTCGTGTTTGGCCCCGTTGCCCGCAAGCTTAACGTGGCCCGCGTCAGTCAATTCCCGCTCGAGGTCCCTTTTCTTCGTCACCGCCAAAGTCCTTTCGGTAATTAAATATTAGCACAGCTAAGGAATAAAGTATATAAAAGATTAGCGTGATTAAGGATTAAATTAAATTAGCGGCTGGTTCTTCGGCGCCGTCTTCTTGTCGTGGACCTTCACGATCTCGTAGCGCTCATTCATGTACGTGTTGAGGTCCCTGTTGTAGCGCTTCGTGATCCTCATATCGGCGATGAGAACGTCACCGATCCCGAAGCTGTAGTCGGAGAAATGGTCGAAGAAGTCGGTGTCGGATATGTTCGCCGAGATGGGGACGCCGTTCCAGCCGAAGCGCCACATGCTCTTCGTCGATTTTCTCAGCACGACCTTGAGTAGGGACAGGGGCTGCTCGGTCGAGATGACTGTCTTGGTGTCGGCGCCCTCATAGAGCGGGGCGGCGGCCATGTACTGGAAGTCATCGCGATCCGCCTTGAAGTGCGCGCCTTCGGGTTTCGGGTCGATGATCTCAAGCGACTCGATCTCGGGGCGGCTTTCGAGTTCCTTAAAGGAGTTGACGATGGACTTCGTTGCGTCGGGGTTCCCCGTGTAGATGTTGTACGTGTTCTGGTTGACCGTCATCTTCTCGGCGTTCGATGCCACAACGGTCACACGGTTCTTGCCGGACTCGATTGTCGCGGTCTCCTCCTTGCCGTTCTTGCCGAGGAAGGAGAGCAGCTTATACAGCTCCGTTGCAGTCTCGACCACCTGCGGGAGGATGGGTGCGGCGGCGGAGGCGAAGTCGATCATTCCCTTGATGGAGTCGGTGACGAGCTTAAGATCTACCTCCAGGCATCCGGGTCTCGTCTTGCCGATTCGGATGTCGAGCGCCTGGGACGCGTCGATATCCCCGCACGCCGCCTGCATGGCACTCGCGTAGCCGAGGACGGTCCTCGTGAACGTATTGATGTCGACGCTGTCTATGTTTCCGCCGAATATGACGATAACGTTTGTCTCGTCCATCTTTATTCTCCACATCCGAATCACCTCGGTGGATGATTCTATCCTCTGGTCGAGATGCTCATAAATGAAGAAAGGCGACTGTCCTCGGGGACAGCCGCCTTTCTTCTGGATGCGGGCCCCGTGGGGTCCCCGCGTCAATACCGCTGTCCAAATTACCGTTTGCCGTCGGCGCGGTCAAGCCGCCGCCCATTTTCGCGACCCAACGAAAATGGGGAACAACTTGCGTTTTGATGAGCCCTGTGCCTGTCACGCCTTGCCGTTCAGGCGCTTCGCCATGCGCTCGAAGTCGTTCTCGTAGGTCTTGTCCTGGAGCTTCTGGAACTCGTGGAAGCGCTCCTTGGCGATCTTGTCCGCCGTCTTCTTGTTGCGGTTGCCGAGGCCCTTGAGCACCTCGCGGCCGCTGAACGTCAGGAAGCCGTCGAGCAGGCGCTCGCAGTCCTCCATGCTCGTAAGGACGTGCCGCTCGGCCCTGTCCTCGAGCGTGTCGAGCAGCATCGTGACGAGGCGGTTCAACTGCCTGATCTCGTCCTCGGACAGGTAGTTCTTGGCTACGGTGACGTCCGAGGAGTGGATGCGGCCCTCGGGGCCTCCCTTCCACGACGTGAGCCCCATGTTGGG
The DNA here is from genome assembly GCA_018382125.1 of Collinsella sp. Lineage (GTDB taxonomy): Bacteria > Actinomycetota > Coriobacteriia > Coriobacteriales > Coriobacteriaceae > Collinsella. The sequence goes on along the minus strand of JAGZQO010000017.1, from coordinate 8,722 downwards.
CTTGGAGGGGTCGGAGCGCCCCTGGACGATCTCGGCCGCGGTATGCCCGGTGACGGCGTAGTGCATCTTGTTCTGGACCGCGGCGTAGAAGTTCTTGGCCATGGTCGAGTCCCTGTCGTAGTCGAAGCTGCACTCTTGGAAGATGTCGGTGATCTTGAGCCACACGCGGCGCTCGCTTGCGCGGATGTCGCGGATGCGGGCGAGCAACTCGTCGAAGTAGTCCTTGCCGAAGGGCTGGCCGTTCTTGAGCATGTCGTCGTTGAGGACGAAGCCCTTGGTGATGTACTCCTTGAGGGTCGCCGTGGCCCATTGACGGAATCGGGTCGCGCGCATCGAGTTCACTCGGTACCCGACAGCGATTACCGCATCGAGATTGTAGTAAGTTTTCGGTCTGCCACCTTTGGAAGAGGTTTTTCCGGAAAAACCGGAAAAACTAGTTGAGCTGGCCTTTTGTAGTTCCCCGCTGGCGAAAATGTTAATGAGATGTTCGGAAATCGTCGAAACGGAGACATCGAACAGCTCGGCCATCGCCGCCTGTGAGACCCAAAGGGTCTCATCCTTGTAGTAGACCTGGACCGGCACGTTTGCCCCTTCGGACTGGTACAGAATGATCTCGGCCTGAATGGGGTCTTCCATATCTCTTCCTCTCTGGTCAGTGGGCTACGCGTTATTCGCCTTCACCATGTGGTAACTACATGCCTAAAGAGGATACGCGACCGTGAGGACATAAAAGGGTCTATATCACGGATATGATGGCGTTTCTTTTCTAGCACATTTTTGATAGTGCCAAAGTGCGCCGTTGGGCTCAATAAATATCGATAAGTTGTGTTCCGTTCTAGATGGGTGCTCAGCTTAGTCTGCTCGATAGTGCGATCCGAGGCTTTCGGTTCGATTGCGCATGGCTTTGACCATTTCGGTTGCCAGCAGAAGCTGCGATTGTAGGCGGGCAAGGGCTGCGATTTCGCTATCGTGTGCGCGTGCCGTGCTCAGGGCTGCAGACTCGGACTTCAGGCCTTCAAGTTCCTGCAGTGCTGCGGAAAGGCCCGCTTCGGTGCGGTTGATCATGCAGTAGGTGCTCATCGTGTGCTTGAGGCCGCGAGTCAGATGCACTGTGTCTGCCTTGGCGAGGCCGCGTTGGGGGAGGGCGATATCCGTCTTCAAGGGCGTCTCAGGGGCGTCCTGCGCCGCTCGCGCCGCTGAGACGCCGGCAATGCGCCCAAAGACGATGCCGTTGGCGCTTGACAGGCCGCCAATGCGGTCGGCGCCGTGCATACCGCCTGTCGCCTCGCCGCAAGCGTAGAGGCCCTCAACGCCCGTTTGGGCCGTCTTATCGATCTTGATGCCTCCGTTTGCGGCGTGGGCATACATTGCTATGCGCATCTCATCGGTCGGGGCAATGCCGTGTTCGTTCTGGAGCCATGTGGCAAAGGTCTGCACAAACTCGGGGACGTCCTCACTGGGGAAGTCATAATGCAGCGTTAAACCCTCGGCGCCCGCTTGGTCGATGGCAAGGTCGATAGCACGTGAATCCAGGCGTGACGTGAAGGGGCCGTATCCGGAGCGCTGCTCAAGCAGGCCGTCCAGTTCTTCGTTAGCAATATCGACCGGTTGGTCGAACTTGACGTAGCGCCAGGTTTTCTCGTTAAAGACAAGGTTGCGCTTGGGCTCAATGAAGCCGGGCATCATCTGCATGAACTCTATATTGGTAAGCGACGCGCCATGTGCTTGGGCGATTGCCTGGGAGGAGCTGATTACGTCGGTCGAGGTTAGGCTGCGCTCAAACAGTCCGCCCGTGCCGCCCGCAGCAATAATGGTGGCCTTTGCCGCAATGGGCACGAGGTGCTCCTCGGTGCGGTCGTAGAGCACAGCCCCGGTGATTCGGCCGTCCGTGGCCTCGGTAAGGTCGATAAGCTCGTGGCGGGGGAGCAGGCGAATACCGAGTGCCCCGATCTGGGCTGTCAGGGAGTCCTCAAGGGGCTTGCGGGTCAGACCGCGCCACATACGCGTCTTGTGGTCAAAGCAGGGGATAAACTGCTTTTGCTGGGCGCTCTCGGCGCTTTGCGGATGCTGGAGCTCAACACCCAGATCCTGCTCGAGCCATTTAATTGCCTTGGGAATGCCGTGGACAAACGTCTGCACAAGCTCGGGGTCGGCAGCACCGCCGCCAACGGCTTGGATGGTGTCGATGAGGTCCTGTTCGTCGTCTTTATCGACGGGCCCGATAAGGCCAAGGCCCCACGTGCCCGGGAAGAAGCTCGATCCGCTCATGGTCTTGCCAGCACTCGCCACGGTAACGGATACGCCCGCGCGCGCTGCCTCGATGGCGGCGCAAAGACCTGCAATACCCGATCCAATTACCAGTACATCAGTTGATTCCATCGGAGTCCTTTCTCGTTCGCGCATTGTCGCATGGGTGAATGGCGTGGGCGTCGGAAAGGCGGCCCTATTCGGTGAAGGGCAAATATGACAGGTGGACGTCAGGGGCGCTTGGCGGCTATGCCTTGTCACGTCTCATATTCCATCGGAACTGATATATCGACATCAGCTGCCCTCGGAAATAAAAAAGAGCCGCTATCCGAGTGGATAGCGGCTCCAAAGCTCAACTATATGAGCATCGCGCGGGCGCGATTAGGCCTTGAGGGCCTCCTCGACGGCGACAGCGCAGGCGACGGTGGCACCGACCATGGGGTTGTTGCCCATGCCGATGAGACCCATCATGTCAACGTGCGCAGGCACGGAGGAAGAACCGGCGAACTGGGCGTCGGAGTGCATGCGGCCCATGGTGTCGGTCATGCCGTAAGAGGCAGGGCCGGCGCCCATGTTGTCCGGGTGCAGGGTACGGCCAGTGCCGCCACCAGAAGCGACGGAGAAGTACTTCTTGCCAGCCTCGAGGCGCTCCTTCTTGTAGGTGCCAGCGACGGGGTGCTGGAAGCGCGTGGGGTTGGTGGAGTTACCGGTGATGGAGATGTCCACGTTCTCGTGCCACATGATGGCAACGCCCTCGCGGACGTCGTCGGCGCCGTAGCAGTTGACGGCGGCGCGGGGACCATCGGAGTAGGGGATGGTCTCGACGACCTTGAGCTCGCCCGTGAAGTAGTCGAACTGGGTCTTCACATAGGTGAAGCCGTTGATGCGGGCGATGATCTGAGCAGCGTCCTTGCCCAGACCGTTGAGGATGACGCGCAGCGGCTTCTTGCGAGCCTTGTTGGCGTTCAGAGCCAGGCCGATAGCGCCCTCAGCGGCAGCGAAGGACTCGTGACCGGCCAGGAAGGCGAAGCACTCGGTGTCGTCGGAGAGCAGCATAGCGCCCAGGTTGCCGTGGCCCAGACCGACCTTGCGGTCCTCGGCGACGGAGCCGGGAACGGTGAAGGCCTGGATGCCCTCGCCGATGATGGCGGCAGCCTCAGAAGCGGACTTGGCGCCACGCTTGACAGCGAGAGCGCAACCGAGGGTGTAGGCCCACTCGGCGTTCTGGAAGGCGATGGACTGGGTGTTGTTGACGATCTCACGCGGGTTGAAGCCCTTGTCGGTGCAGATCTGCAGAGCTTCCTCGAGGGAGGCGATGCCGTTGTCGGCGAGGCACTTGTTGATCTTGTCAGCGCGGCGCTCGTAACCTTCGAACGTAACAGTCATAGTTATTTCCCTCCCTTTCTACTCGTGAACCGGGAACACGCTGGCGACGGAGTGAGTCTCCTCGTCGGTGCGCGGGTCGATGTACTTGGCAGCGTTCTCCCACTGACCATAGTGGCCCATAGCGCCAGCGATGGCCTCCTCGGGGGTCTTGCCGGCCTTGACGGCGTCGGTGAACTTGCCGAGGTTCAGGAACTCGAATGCGATGATCTCGTTCTTGTCGTTGAGAGCCATGCGGGTGACGTAGCCCTGAGCGAGCTCGAGGTAACGAGCGCCCTTGGCCTTGGTGCCGAACATGGTGCCGACCTGAGAGCGAAGGCCCTTGCCGAGGTCGTCGAGGGAGGCGCCCACGGGCAGGCCGCCCTCGGAGAACGCGGTCTGGCTGCGGCCGTAAACGATCTGCAGGAAGATCTCGCGCATAGCAACGTTGATGGCGTCGCAGACGAGGTCGGTGTTGAGGGCCTCGAGGATGGTCTTACCGGGAAGGATCTCGGAAGCCATGGCGGCAGAGTGGGTCATACCCGAGCAGCCGATGGTCTCAACGAGGGCCTCCTCGATGATGCCGTCCTTGACGTTCAGCGTGAGCTTGCAGGCGCCCTGCTGAGGTGCGCACCAACCCACACCGTGCGTAAGACCGGAGATGTCGGAAATCTCCTTAGCCTGGACCCACTTGCCCTCCTCAGGGATGGGTGCGGGGCCGTGGTATGCACCCTTGGCAACGGGGCACATGTTCTCCACTTCCTGTGAGTACTGCATGCCTCTCCTCTCTATCGTGTTGGCGTCCCGTCTGGGGGTCGTGGCTGGCGATTGCCGGGCGACCCTTCGAAAGGGACATGACATGCAGCCCCTATAATACCGCGAAATGCACGGAATATTCGGCGAACGGCTCAGTTTTCGTAGCGGGAAGTCCGGAAGTTTTAATTGAAACGGTTTAACTCTATGTTCTGTGGTCGTGAACTTCCGTAGAGGGGGTCCTTCTTGGGCAAGCTTTTGGTCAGTTCTTGTAAGCGTTGCAGGGGTTGACCTGTTGCAACGGTGCCGTTCGCCGCCTGATTACTGCCTTTGGCCGCGCGAGTGTATTGTTTTGCGTGAATGTTTTGATGGCACGCTTCAATCGTGCTGTATTGGATGGCAAGCAGATCCCGGCGAAAGGAACGCCATGCAGCGCGTTTGGAGAACGGTTACCGGCTTTTACCATGTCTGTGCCCGCGGTACGGGCAAGCAGCTCATCTTTGAGGGCGATGAAGACCGGTGGGAGTTTTTGGAGCTGATGCGCGAGTGCTGCCGCGAGGAGGGCGTGACGGTTATCGCCTGGTGCCTTATGGGCACTCACGTGCATTTGGTGCTTGCAGATTACGAGGACAGGATGAGCGCGGCGATGCACCGGTTGCTTTTGACGTACGCGCGGCGGTTCAATAAACGCACGGGGCGCACAGGCCATCTGTTCCAGAACCGTTTTGACCGGCGTTCGCTCGATACCGACTGGCAGGTGATGGAGGCTATTCGCTCCGTACACGCCGATCCGCAGGAGGTGGGCATCGGTCTCATTGAGCGTTATCCCTGGAGCAGCTTTGCGGAACATCTACGCTCTTACGACTGTGATGCGGCCGATGCCGCGAGGGGATTTTCTGATCCTTCTTGCGTGCTTGAACTTTTTGGTTCTGCCGAGGGCTTTATTGCCTATTCGCTTTCGACGCCCGACGGCAGCGAGCCGGCGCTGTGCGATATGAAAGAGACAGAGTGGGAACACCACGCCTTTGCCGACAAGTTGGCGAAGAGCCTCGGGGTTCCGCTCCACGGGGTTAAAGCCGCGCCGTCGGCGCAGCGCAATATCGTCATTCTTGGATTGCACGATGCCGGTTTTACGGTGCGTCAGATTGAGCGATATACGGGGATTGGCAAAAGTACCGTTTCTCGTATCGTGCGTGCCTGTGCACGAACGGCGGTGCAGACTGGCCGAAACGTGGCGTAGGACTGCCTGTGCACCGCAGCTGGGGTCGCCCATATGCCACAACCATTGTTCTAAAAGCTTGGTACGGTAACTGCACTTCTTAATATGCATAGAAAAATCGCCATCTTGCATAAAATAACGGCTCGGTCCGGGTTTGCCCGTGCCTACCCCCGTCTGCGCCGTGCAAAAAACGGAGTTTTCAGCATCGTGTTGCTGTCGGCACCGCCGCAATCTTGCAACATACGGGTCCCGAAGCTATTGATTCCCGCCGTTGCGCCCCCGAAGCGCGTGCCTGCGTCCCGTCAGACCGCGATGCTTGTTCTAAAACACAATATATATGCGCCTAAAGACGTTGATTAACGCTTTCGATGCGTATACACACAGCTTGGCGTGCTGAATACTCGCAAAAATGCACGCCGCTCCCTATGGGACCCGTCTGCGGCAGGCGCGAAGCGAGTCGGAGCTTCGCAGAACGGGGCTTGGCGCATTGCTTGGCGGGCCCGGGGCCCTGCCGCAGGCCTTTGGTGCTGTGGAAAACGCCCGTGCTCGCGTCTGGCTGTGTGGCAAATGTCAGACGGGGCGCCGGACGCGCGGACTTTGTGCGTTCGCGCTCATTAGGTAAAAACAGAGCCGCCCGTATCGGGCGGCTCGGCAATCAAAAACCTTGGATTCGGGGCATAAACTACTGGTTAGCTTGCCCCTCGAGCATGCCGTCGAGGGTGCGCCAGGCGAGTTCGGCGCACTTGACGCGCGCGGGCATGTGCGAGATGTCCTGGAGCTGGGCAGCTTCGTCCAAGTCTTCCAAGTCCTCCTCGGAAAGCTGCTCGCCACGGATCATGGCTAGGAAGAGCCCGGCCAGGCGGCGTGCCTCCTCGACCGTCTCGCCGGTGATGAGGTCGGCCATGATGTCGGCGCTGGCCTGGCTGATGGCGCAGCCGTGACCGGTAAAGGAAGCCTCCTCAATCACATCGTTCTCGACACGCAGCTGCAAGGTGAGCTCGTCGCCGCAGCTGGGGTTGATGCCGTCGTGCTCGTGCGTGGGGGCATCCATCTCGTACTTGTAGTCGGGGTGCGAGTTGTGCTCCATAAACGTGGTGGAGGTGTACAGATTACCCATTGAACGTGCTCCAAACGTGATGCAGGCCGGCGATGAACTTATCGATATCGGCCTTGTCGTTGTAGAAGGCCACGCTGGCGCGGCAGCAGGCAAGGTTTTCGACGCCCAGCCAGGTGAGCAGCGGCTGCGCGCAGTGGTGACCGGCACGGATGCAGACGCCGTCCATGTCCATGATGCTCGCGACGTCGTGCGGGTGGATACCCTTGACGTTAAAGCTCACAACGCCGTGGTGGTTGTCCCAATAGATGGAGCCGATGATCTGGACAAAGTCGAGCTGCATGAGCTCGCCCATCAGGTAGTGAACCAGCGCCTGCTCGCGGGCCTGGATGTTCTCATAGCCCACGGTGTTGACCAGGTAATCGAGAGCCGCACCCGTGGCGAAGATGCCAGCGGCGTCCTGCGTGCCGGCCTCGAACTTCTCGGGGACGGGCGCCCAGACAGCGTCCTGCTCGGTGACCGAATCGATCATCTCGCCGCCGGTGAGCATGGGCGGCATGGCGTTGAGCAGGTCCATCTTGCCCCACAGCACGCCGATGCCCATGGGGCCCATGGCCTTGTGCGCACTAAAGGCAAAGAAGTCGGCGCCCAGGTCGGCTACGTTAACCGGCATGTGCGGCAGCGACTGTGCGCCGTCGACGACCAGGTAACCGCCGTACTTGTGCACAAGCTTGCCGAGGTTCTTGACCGGGTTCTCGACGCCCAGCACGTTGGAGACCTGACCCACGGCCAGGATCTTGGTCTTGGGACCAACCTTGGCAAGAACTTCCTCGGTGGTGAGCTGGCCGGTCTTGGTGGGGTAGAGGTAGACGAGTTTGGCTCCGGTCTCGCGGCAGACCTGCTGCCACGGGATCAGGTTGGAGTGGTGCTCCATGATGGTGATGACGACCTCGTCGCCCGGCTCGAGCACCGTGGGCGCAAAGCTCTTGGCGACCAGGTTGAGCGATTCGCTCGTGTTGCGGGTGAAGACGACCTCGTTGGCCTGGGAGGCGCCGATGACGTCAGCGATCTGCTGGCGGACCTTCGCGATGGCGTCGGTGGCCTCGACGGACAGCGAGTACAGGCCGCGCAGCGGGTTGGCGTTCATGCGCTGGTAGAAGTCGCGCTCAGCGTCGAGTACGCAGGCGGGGCGCTGTGCGGTAGCGGCGCTATCGAGGAAGGCGATCTCGGGGTGCTGCTGGAACAGCGGGAACTGCGCCTTGTAGGGATTGGTCTCGATGTCCACGGTAGGCCAGCCGCGCGAAGCCTCGTCGCTGGCGTCGAGCTCCATGGGCTCGGGTGCTGTGCAGGTATCGCATTTAACGTGCTCGGTGTCGATCATGCGAGCTCCTCTTCAAAGTTATCGATCAGGTTGTTGCCCAGGCGGACGACGGCGGCGCGGGTGCGCTCATCGGCGGCGGAAAGCGCGGCGTCCTCCAGCTTGGCGCGGATGAACAGGTCCTCGGCGGCGTTTTGATCAAGGCCGCGGCAGGCGAGGTAGAACAACTGCTCGTCGCGGACGTGACCGATCGTGGCGCCGTGGTTGCCGGCGACATCGTCCTCGTCGCACAGGATGACGGGAACGGTCTTGTTATTGACGCCCTTGTTGGCGAGCAGTACGGTCTCGCGCTCGGTTCCGGTTGCACCCTTGCAGCCGTGTACGAGGTCGATGGTGCCGCGGTAGACCTTCTTGGACGTGCCGGTCAGCACGCCGTTGGCGTCGATCTCGCACTCGGTCTTGCGACCGCGGTGGCGCAGCTCGTAGTTAAAGTCGCGCACCTGCTCGCGGGCGCCCAGGTAGTCGGTATCGATGGTGACCTTAGCGGTGTCGCCCAGCAGGTCGCCGGCAAGGCCGGTGGCGCTGGCGCCGGCACCCAGAACGGTGTGCTGCACGTTGACGCGCGCGCCCTCGTCCAAAAACAGGCCGGTGTCGTCGAGCGCAATCCAGCTGTCGTCGAGCGTCTGCGTGCAGGCCACATTGACGGTGGAGTACTCGTGGGCGCACACGCGCAGCACGGAGCCCACGACGCCCTCGCCGGTAACGGGGG
>JAGZQO010000016.1 GCA_018382125.1 Collinsella sp. | reverse complement strand
TGGGTCGAGGCCGGACTTCCGCTCGATTGGGACAGGCAGGCCTTCGAGGCCGAGCGCAAAATGGATTCTAAAAGACACCTTGCCAAATAGGAGCGTCAGGACGCAAAGAGGCTCCGCAGCGCGAAGCGCGATGCGGAGCCTCTTTGCATGTCCGAGGACGTTCCGGAGAGAAGCCCCCGTCACGCCCCCGGATTCCCGGTGGGAGTTCTAGACCTTGTCGGCCTTAGTACATACCGCCGCCCTGCTGACCAGCGGTAGCAGCAGCGATTGCGTCCTCAAGCTGAGTGTTCTTGGGCACATCGGAGACGGTGGCCTCGGTGATGAGGATCAGGCTGGCGACAGAAGCAGCGTTCTGCAGGGTGACGCGGCTGACCTTGACGGGGTCGAGGACGCCCATCTCGATCATGTCGCCCCACTCGCCGTTGGCAGAGTTGAGACCCTGGCCGGCGGGCAGCTCGGCGACCTTGTCGACCACGACAGCGCCCTCAAAGCCAGCGTTCTTGGCGATGGTGGCGACCGGAGCGGTCAGAGCCTTCTTGACGATGTCGACGCCGATCTTCTCCTCGGGGTCATCGATCTCGACGGCATCGAGCGCAGGAGCAGCGTCCATGAAGGCGACGCCGCCGCCAGCGACAATGCCCTCCTCGACAGCAGCGCGGGTGGCCTGCAGGGCGTCCTCGACGCGATGCTTGATCTCCTTGAGCTCGGACTCGGTAGCAGCGCCGACCTTGATGACGGCAACGCCACCGGAGAGCTTGGCCAGGCGCTCCTGGAGCTTCTCACGGTCGAAGTCAGAGGTGGTGTTCTCCATCTCGCCCTTAATCTGAACGATACGGGCGTCGATGGCCTCCTTGGAGCCAGCGCCGCCGACGACGACGGTGTTGTCCTTAGAGATGGTGACGGACTTAGCGGTACCGAGCATATCGGCGGTGATGTCAGCGACCTTCACGCCCAACTCGTCCAGGGCAGCCTGGCCACCGGTGAGGACGGCGATGTCCTCGAGGATGCGCTTGCGGCGATCGCCGTAGCCCGGGGCCTTGACGGCGCAGACGTTGAGGGCGCCACGGATCTTGTTGAGGACCAGGGTCGGCAGAGCCTCGCCGTCGATGTCCTCAGCGATGATGAGCAGGCCACGGCCAGCGCGCTGGACAGCCTCGAGAACGGGCATGATGTCCTGAACGCTGGAGATCTTCTGGTCGGTGATGAGGATGTACGGATCCTTCATCACGGCCTCCATGCGGTCGTTGTCCGTGACGAAGTAAGCGGAGACATAGCCCTTGTCGAACTGCATGCCCTCGACGGTGTCGATGGTGATGTCGAACGTCTGGGAATCCTCGACGGTGATGACGCCGTCCTTGCCCACGACCTCCATGGCCTCGGCGATCTTCTCGCCGACCTCGGGGTCACCGGCGGAGATGGTACCGACGGAAGCGATCTGCTCCTTGGTCTCGACCGGCTTGGCCTGCTTCTTCATCTCGGCGACGGCGGCGTTGACGGCCTTGTCGATGCCGCGACGGATGGCCAGCGGGTTGGCGCCAGCGGCGACGTTGCGCAGACCGTCGTTGACGATGGCCTGAGCGAGCAGGGTTGCGGTGGTGGTGCCGTCACCCACGGTGTCGTTGGTCTTGGTAGCGACCTCCTTCACCAGCTGAGCACCCATGTTCTCGATGTTATCCTCGAGCTCGATCTCCTTGGCGACGGAAACGCCGTCGTTGGTGATGGTCGGGGCACCGAACGTGCGCTGCAGCGCAACGTAGCGACCCTTGGGGCCCATGGTGACGGTAACGGCGTCGGCCAGAGTGTTGACGCCCTTGGCAAGCTTAGCGCGGGCATCGGTGTTGAACGTAATGTTCTTTGCCATGGTAGGTAATCCTCCAAAAGAAATGTGACTCGCGCCGCCGCTTCCGAGTCCTATGCGGCGGGCGCGTTCAAAGACGAATCAGAGATTCTGACGAGACTAGGCCTCGACGACAGCGTAGATGTCGTCGGCGCGCATCAGCAGATACTTCTCGCCGTCGACCTTGACCTCGTTGCCACCGAACTTACCGTAGATGACAACGTCGCCAACCTTGACGTCCATGGGGATGCGCTCACCCTTGTCGTTGACCTTGCCGGCGCCCACGGCAACGATGGTGCCGCGCTGCGGCTTCTCCTGAGCGTTGCTGGCGATATACAGACCAGAAGCGGTCTTCTGCTCGGCCTCGTCGGGCTTGACCAGAACACGATCTGCAAGCGGCTTCAAAGACGACATGCTTGTCTCCTCCTTTTTGGGCCGCGTGGTTATGCCACGCGAATTAACCCTTTTTGTTTGCGTACGCGTTGAATGGTACCCACGAATGGCGGGTTATACAACACGGAGTCAAAAAATCTTATTTTTTGGCACTTAGATTTTCTGAATGCCGGGGGATAGCTTAGCGATGCCTCCCGTGTGGCTCCGGAGGGGCGGGGCGTAAGGTTTCCTGCTCGGGCAGTCCTGCTCGCACGAAGGCCGCATTAAGTGGCCTTCGGCTCGTGCGGAACTCGCGACAAACTTCATGCCCTCCGGTCCGCCCCGGGAGCTAGGTTAACTAATTCGGGCCCGGCATTCAGAAAAGTCAGTGCAGCAAAATGGCGATGCGGATAGCGACATGGGCATGGTTTTCGTTGCGCGCACGGGTCCCCTGGGGAGCACCGTGCATTTTTGGGAGTATTCAGCAAGCCAGGACGGCTGCATACACGCCGGACACACCATATTGGTCCCAAGGACGCCTTCGACCGGCGATTTGAGTCGGCAGGCAAACCCCGCCAGGACAAAAAGGCATGCTTCGCGCCGTACCGGAGCCCAAAATGACGTCAATCTCCGCAACGTTACTCATCCGCAGCGGCACCGGCAGAGCTCGCGGTGCTGAATACTCCGTTTTTTGCACGGCACGGGCGGGGGTACATCAGGATCAGGAAGGACATCCCAGCCGTTTTATGCAATCTGTAATGGGAAGTATGCAAAACACCAAGAGATAGCATTGCTGGTGTCCAAATTGAGCGCGGGGCAGCAGCACCTCCGCCCCGCACCCAAATCCAACAGAGCAGGGACGCTCATGGCGGATCCCCACCAAAACGCAAACGCGGCTCGAGCGCTATCCCAAAAAGGCTGCCCGAGCCGCGCTTAACGGTACGGCATGAATACTTAGCGCTCGTAAATCAAGTTACCTGCCAGGTAGGTGGTCTGAACCTTGGTAGCCTGGAGCTCTTGGGGGTCGATGGTGAGCGGGTTTTGGTCCAGGACTACCAGGTCGGCATACTTGCCGGGCTCCAAGCTGCCGAGGTTTTGCTCGTCGCCCGCTGCATAGGCGCTGCCCAGGGTGTAGTTGCGCAGGGCTGTTGCTGCATCGATGCGCTCGCTCGGTAACCAGCCGCCCTCGGGCCAGTGGCTTTTGGGATCCTGGCGCGTGATAGCCGTGTAGAGCACGTTCATGCTTGTAACAGCTGTGATGGGGCTATCGGTGCCGAAGGCTTGGCGGATGCCGCGCTGCTTATAGGTCGCAAACGGCCACATGATGCGGCTGCGTTCCAGGCCCAGATCGCGCTCGGGGCCGCCCGGGTCGAGTGTAATGTGACAGGGCTGGCTCGAGGCAACGACGTTAAGCTTGCGTAGACGATCGATGTCCTCGGGCAAGAGGTTCTCCAGGTGCTCGAGCGTGTTATGGCCGTGCTGGGGCAGGCCGTACAGGTCGGCGGCCTCCTCGAAGATATCCAGCGCGGCATGAATCGCACCGTCACCAATGACGTGGATGCGCACGGTGTGACCGCGCTCCGCGGCCGCCAGAACCAGTTTGCGCATGCGCTCAGCCGGAACCGTCAGACGGCCCTGATCGCCCGGGAAGCGCGGGTTGGTATAGGGCTCGGTGAGATAGGCCGTGTGTTCGCTCGACACACCGTCGAAGAACTGCTTAAAGCCTGGCGCCGAGAGCAACGCGTTGTTCGCGTAACGTGCCTGCAGCTCTTCCAGGCGCGACTGGTCATCCAGCAGCGTGGGGAACAGATGGGCTCGGATGCCCAACTTGCCGGCTGCCTGCAGCTTGTCATAGACGTCGTCGCGGATAAAATCGCAGCCCGGCATGGGCATGAGCGACATATCGCATATCGAGGTGATGCCCTGCTCGGCCATCCGCCTCATTTGATCGGCGTAAGCGCTTGCGATGCGATCCTCGCCCAGCCACTCAAGGCAGCGCGGTAGCAGCTGCATGGCAGCCGCCTCGTGAGCAATACCCGTGAGCTCGCCGTTTGCGTCCTTGTCGTAGCTACCGCCCGCTGGTGGCTCGCTGTCGCGCGTGACGCCGAGTGCATCGAGTGCGCGGGTGTTGAGCCACAGCGTGTGCCCGTCGCCCGAATACATAACACAGGGACGATCGGGGAATGCCACATCGAGCGACGCCTTGGTAGGATGCTCGGGCGGGTCCCAACGGTAGTCGCGCCAGCCCTGCGTCACAACCCAAGCGTCGTCGGGCAGGTCCTGGGAAAACTCGAGCGCATGTTGCACCAGCGCCGCCTCGGACGTGCCCATATCCATGAGCATGTACGGCGAGGAACCGACCGAGGTATGGAAGAAGTGCAGATGAGCGTCATGGAAACCGGGGCAGACAAACTGCTCGCCGTAGTCGATAACCGACGTAGCGGCAGGAGCGGCGGCGATCACGTCATCGGGCGCACCGACTGCGACGATACGGTCGCCTGCGATGGCAATCGCCAGCTCGCGGGTGGTATCGATGCCGTCTTGCGCGGTAAAGACGTTCTTGGAGCGGATAATCCGATCGATATGTTGCATGGGCATCCCCATCTCTGGCAGGAAATTCAACACCCCCGAGTGTACTCCCCCGCCCTTGTAACAAAACCCCAAGCGGCAAACGGCAACTTTACCAGCCCTAGCGGCAGGTGGCATACTGGAGAAAGCCTGTACGATTTTGCGATCAACCCAGCAAGGAGCAAATCGACCATGACGAAGACCAAGGCACAGCAGATTATGGCGGCGACCGAGGCTCGCGCGGCTGACGACGTCACCGCGGCCATCCAAGATATCGCTACCGAGTTTGAACCCTACATCATCAAGCAGCGCCGGCACTTCCATAAGCACCCGGAGCTGAGCCTTGCCGAGGAGCGCACGACCTCCGACATCGCCAACCAGCTCGACGCCATGAATATCCCCTACGAGCGTCCGCTCAAGACCGGCTTGGTGGCGACCCTTCGCGGCACCGCGCCCGACGCCTATCGCGAGGACGGCACGCCGCGCCGCCGTATCCTGCTGCGCGCGGATATCGACGCCCTGCCCGTCACCGAGCAGACCGGCGAGGAGTTCGCCAGCGTCAACGAGGGCTGCATGCACGCCTGCGGCCACGACTGCCATATCGCCATGATGCTCGGAACGCTGCAAATCCTGCGCCATATGACCGACGACATCCACGGCGAAGTTCGCATCGTATTCCAGCCCAGCGAGGAAAACGGCCAGGGCGCCAAGCTCATGATCGGCACGGGTGTGCTCGACGGCGTCGATGGCGCCTACGCCGCGCACATTTGGAGTGAGGTCGACGCCGGCACCGTGAGCTGCGAGCCCGGTCCGCGCATGGCCAATACCGACTGGTTCCGCATCGACGTCCGCGGCACCTCGTGCCATGGCGCCATGCCCCAGCGCGGCCACGACGCCGTCATGGTTGCCGCCGAAATTGTCAACGCCCTGCAAACCATCGTTTCGCGCGAAATCAGCCCCTACGAGCCGGCCGTCATCACCGTCGGCGAGCTGCACGGCGGCACCGCGCGCAACGTTATCGCCGGCACGGCCTACCTCGCCGGCACAGTGCGCACCTACGGCGATTCGACCCACGAGGAAATGCCGGAGCTTATGCGCCGCATCGTGGAGCATACCGCGGCAGCTCTGGGCGCCGAGGCAGAGCTCACCGACTACACCATCGCCAACTACAAGGTCGAAAACGACGCCGCCTCGAGCGAGCGCTGCCGTCAGGCTGTAATCAAGTGCCTGGGCCCCACCGGCCAAGGCCATTATCGCGGCACGCTCTCGGGCGAGGATTTTTCGGAGTACCTGCGTCGCGTACCGGGCGTGCTCGCCTTTGTAGGTACGCGCAACCCCAAGATTGGCGCCACGTACGCCCAGCATTCCTGCTTCTACAAGATTGATGAGAGCGTGTTGGCAAAGGGCTCCATGGTGGCCGCCCAGTATGCCATCGACTTTTTGGCCGAGCCCACGCAAGAGGAGCTCGACGGCCCCGCGATTACCGCGGTCGCCGAAACCAACCCCGATCTGGCCGCCAAGTTGCGCTCTGCCAAGGCGACGACCGCCGAGGCTCGCGACGCCATCCATGATGCCCGAACGGCTCGCCATGCCGCGATCAAGGGCATCCACGACGCACGCGCTGCTGCACGCCGTGAGGAGAAGCACGACGAGTAATCGATTCGCTGGCATCTCGCAGTCATAGCCACATCGCGATGTCAAAGCGGGGGCGGACGTTTCGACACGTCCGCCCCCGCTCATTCTTCAAGCGCTATTTCTACTATTTCTACCCCGTCCCCAAATGGCAGACGGCATGGCTACTCGTCCTGAGGTTCCTCGTCGGAGCTTGGCTCGGACGCCGACTCAGGCGCAGGCGCAGGCTCAGGCTCAGATGCCGTCTCAGACTCGGGCGCCGGTTCAGGCTCGGGCGCCGGTTCAGGCTCGATCGCGGGAGCGGGTGCAGATGCCGGCGAAGCATCCGGAGCGCTGTAACCCGAAGCAGCGGACTTCTTCTCGAAGGGCAACACAAAAGTCAGGACGTCGTCCTTATCCTCATCGGCCCACTCGCTTGCATAGCGTGCGGCCCAATAGCCAACGGCACGGTGCTTGAGCATCTTGCCAAAGACCGTAAGAAATACGGTGACGAAAGCGACCAGCACCAAGAACAGCGCGAGCGTGACGCCACCGCCGGTAACAATTGCCTCAATACCCGTAGGACGATAGTAGTAGCTATACATACCGACAGAGGCAATGGCGCCAAAGACGACCGTCAAGATCCATGTGACAACGTTGGCGACCAGGCCCGTCAAAAACTCGGGAAGGAACGAAGCACAGAACAGCTTGGTCTTGTTGTGCTTAAACGCCGCCCAGACCTTATCGAGCGAAAACGCGCTCTCGACACGCCCGGTCACCGCAAAGTGCATCACGGCGATGTCGGCGAACATCTTAAAGAAGACACCCAGAATCGCCGAGGCAATTAGCGCCAGAACAAGCAGGCCAAGCGAGCCAAACAGCGCAGCCTCGAGCGCATAAGAGCCGTAATAAGAATACGAGCCCGCAGCGCCAATTACCACGCCCTCCACCAGCGAAAGCGCTACACCGATAACGGGAATGGCAGCGATAACCTCGAGCACGACCGAAATAACGCTCGAAAAGACTCCGAGACCAAACGACGTGGAACGCATCAGCGGACGATCCATGCCGTCATCGATCTTAAGCGACAGATCGCGACCCCACTCGATGCCAAAGCCGGAACCGCACACGCTCGCAATGCAAGCTGCCAAAAAGCCGATGGCAGCCGCAATGCCGCCAATAACGGGAATAAACAACACGAGCACCGACACAACGCAAATCAGCGCCGGCAAAAACGCGATTTGGCATACACGCTGAAGCACACCCGGAGTCTTGGTCATATCTTGGAACGCCTGAGCCACACAGCCCTTTGGCGCATTCGCCACGGGCGGTTGCGGAACAAACTGCTGAGGCTGAGGTTGACCCTGAGGGGCGGAGGCTGCAGCACCAGCATTAGGAGCACCACACACGCCGCAGAACTTGTCGTTATCGCCCATAGGGGCGCCACACTGCGAGCAGAACATCGAAATCATCCCTTCGTATCTAGAGCGAATCACCTGGATCGCAAACGATGTCTTTGGCATCATTATCGCCCAATGTGAGGACAAATACCCCAAGATGACCGATTTGCAACGCAGCCGGCTTTATTCAATGATTCGAAGGGTACGACCGGGCTAGTTCGTACCGCGGAAGCCCTTGCCGACGATTTCGGAGCTATCGACGATGGTGATGAAGGCGCCAGGGTCAATCTCGCGGGCATAGCGGCGCAGTTGCACTGCCTCGCGACGGCTCAGCACGCTCATGATCACCGTGACGCACTTGCCCGAGAAGGCGCCGTAGCCACGGCTGATCGTTGCCGTGCGGTTGAGATGCTTGACGATAAACTCCTCGACCTTAAGGGGCTCGGAGCAAATGATCGTGCAGACCTTACGAAGGTGAATGCTCTCGATAGCCTTGTCGACCACGAGCGTCTTGGCAAACAGACCGAGCACGCAGTACAGGCCGACGCGCGGGCCATACAGGAAAGCCGCGATGGTCACGATGCCGATATCGACCAGCAACAGGGCACGGCCAATCTCAAGCGTCGTGCGGCGTTTGAGAATCATGGCAAGGATGTCGGTGCCGCCCGTCGAGGCGCCAATGTCAAAGACAATGGCACTGCCCAGCGCCGGCAAGATGACGGCAAAACACAGGTCGAGCCACATATCGCCCGTCATCGAAACATCCGTCGGAATGAAGAGCTCAAACAGCGAGACGTAGGCCGAAAGCGCAAACGAGGCAAAGACGCTCCAAAGGATTGCCTTGCGCTCCAAAAAGATAAAACCCAGGATGACCAGGACCGCGTTGATAATCCACATAAAGACGCCGACGGGCAGAGTCGGGAACAGCGTGGAAAGAATGACCGACACGCCCGAGGTGCCGCCGAAAGCAAAGTGATTGGGGGTTTTAAAGGCCACGATGGCAAAGGCCGTGAGGATCAGGCCCAGATTGAGCTCGGCAAAAAAGCGCGGAAAGCCTGGCTCCTGGCTGCGCTTGCGGCCGGCGCGCTCGCCACGTTCGATATCCTCACGACCGACAACGCGCTCCATCGGCACCACCGGAGGACGATGCATCTCCTCGGCGGCACGCGACGCCGCCTCTGCCGCAGCGGCTTCAATCGCCCATGCCTTGCTTTCGGTCTCATGTTCGTCGGCCATTACGGCAACCCCTCGTTAACAATTTGGAAACAATGCGCCCATTAGGGTAACGCGGAACGCGAAGATTGCAACCCTTAGTTAGACGAGCGGTATGCCTGCATCGGGGGCATATAGAAAACGGTCGACCGCACTTTTGCTTGCGCGGTCGGCCGTTTAACGTTTTCGCAGATAAAGCCTGCCAAAACAAACCTGTCCCTTTTTGGAAGGTTACTCGTGCTGGCTGGTGCGGTGCTCGTACTCCTCGGGGGTGATGACGTCCTCGATGCGCAGGTTGACGCCCGCCACCTCAAGGCCGGTCATCGCGGCAAGGCGCTCGGTGACACGTGCCTTGACATCGTCGAAGATCGCGGGCGCATAGGCGCCGTACTCGATAATGACGGAGATGTTGACGACCACGCGATTGTCATCGGTGACCTCAACCGTCACGCCCTTGGTCAGATTCTCGGCACCAAACTGCTCCTGCACAAAGTGCATAAGGTTACCCTTCATGCCCAGAACGTGCGGCACCTCGCGGGTGGCCATGGCGACAATCTTCTCGATCACGCCGTTGGAATAGGTCAGCGAGTCCTCGGACTCGTCCGTTTCCTCATCATCCTCGTCCGCATCATCGGCGGGCTCGGCCTCGACGAGCGCCTCGTCCTCGAGCGTTACGTCCTCGGCCTCGGCGGTGACGGTCTCGTCTGCCTCGAGCTCGGTATCGGCCACATCGACCTTCGTATTAAAAGCCATGGTTCCTCCTTATGCCTGCCGCAGATGCGACAGTCGAATACATATTAGCGGCCGCTAAACAGACGGCCGAAGAAGTTGACGATCCCGTTTTCGCCGTCGCGAATTTGGCCGATCACAGCGCCGATCAGCACGAAGAATGCGATGACGAGCGTGTCCCACAGGCCGAGTGTGAGCACCAACACGGCGAGGATAAAGCCAGCGACGGCACCGAGCGTGGTGTTGGGATGACGCACAGCATAGCTCCAGATGGCAGCGCCCGTACCCTTGATGAGACCCATAGCCTCGTCAAAATCCACGGCTGCCGCGTCTTGTAACTCGGTTGCCTCTGCTTTGGAATCAAAAGGTTCGCTCGCCGGTGTGGCGCTCTGGTCAATCGTCAGGCGCGGCGTACGAGCGGTCTTATCTTGATTGGTATCACTCACCGGAAACCTCCACGGTCTGGACGGTAGTCTTGGACGGCAAAAAACGGACGCGCGCGGTCGTACCCGGCGTGCCGAGCATGGTGTCGCAAGCTTCCTCGATGCGCTGCGGCATCGCGGTAGCCAGAGATGCCACGTCCTTATCGTCAAGCGCGATAGCCTCGACCTTAAAACGGACGTGCGAATCGTCGGAACCTTGGACGCGGGCCTCGATATGCTCAACCATCACGCGATCATCGCACTCTGCCGCGGCACGGGCGCACGAGGAAAGCGCTGCGAGCGTGACCTCGATATTGCGCTCCCCCGCCGGATGCACGCAGGACGGCTCGCGACGCGCGAACATCAGGCGGAAAAAACCGATGAGCACGCCAAGTGCCACGATGGCGGCGCACACCGTAACGACGACGCGAGGCATGGTGTCACGCAACAGCAGCATAAAGCGATACGTATACGGTCCCCAGAACTGGCAGACAAGCGTACCCAGCGCCACAATGGCGGCGGCAAGATACACGATCGCTAGGGCTCGTTTGAGTACGCGCACGCGCGCTCCCTTCAGATTTCGGTCCACAGAATGCAAAACGATTCGCATCATTATAAAAGAGCCGGGTCCGGTGCTGTACGCACGCGGATCCGGCTCATCTATTCCACGAGGCTTGCATGCTCACTTCATTATGCCCAGATATGCACGGCTTAACCCGTGTGGGCGCTACTCCTCCTCGAGGGCAGCGATGACCTCGTCGGTCATGTCCATGGTGCTGTAGACGTCCTGGACGTCGTCGAGCTCCTCGAGACGGTCGATGAGGCGCTGAACCTTCTTGGCGTCGGTACCGGAGACCTCCGTCGGGGTGGTCGGGACCATGGTGGTCTCGGAGCCCTTGACCTGGATGCCCTGCTCCTCGAGTGCCTTGGAGACAGCCATGACGTCGTTAGCAGCGGTCCAGACAATCCACTCCTCGCCGGCGTCCTCGTAGTCCTCGCCACCGGCCTCGGCGATAGCCATCATGAACTCATCCTCGTCACCGGCAGCACCGTTGGCGATCATGGTCTCCTTCTTGGCGTTCTCGTCCAAGATCTCCTTGGCGACGACGATCTGGCCCTTGCGCTCAAACTGGAAGGCGACGGAGCCGGAGGTGCCCAGGTTGCCGCCAGCGTGGGAGAAGGCGGAACGGACATCGGCGGCAGTGCGGTTGCGGTTATCGGTCAGGCAGTCGACGTAGACGGCGACACCGGCGGGACCATAGCCCTCGTACACGATGTTCTCGTAGACAGCGGCGTCGGCACCCGAACCGAAGGCCTTGTCGATAGCGGACTTGATCTTGTCCTTGGGCATGGACTGAGCCTTGGCCTTGGCAACGGCAGCGGCGAGGCTGGCGTTGTTCTCGGGCAGCGGGTCGCCGCCGAGACGGGCAGCAACGGTGATGTTGCGGCTCAGCTTGGAGAAGAGGGCGGAACGCTTGGCGTCCTGCGCGCCCTTACGATGCTTGGTTGTGGCCCACTTAGAGTGTCCGGACATACGTGTCTCCTATCGGTTTCGACCTAAAGCCCAGCGCAGATGCTCGGGCAATATAAACAAACGTCGTTATGATATACCTACTGGCCTGCGAGATAAACCCCAAAATGAAGGCGACGTGATGATGCAGCCCCTTGGTGCAAAGTAACCTGCCCCCTTTGCACCAAATTAGGACCAGAGGAGGTCGCTGCGGGTGATGGTGGCGCCGATGGCAAAGGGCATGCAGGCGATGACCGGGTACAGGTAGCGCATGTAGGTCGAGCCGTTGCAGGGACCGATCAGGCACACGGCGAGCACGCCCAACAGCGGCACCCAGATCGCCAGCGCACGCCATGAATGACGACGCAGCAAGTAGACCACCACGGCGATCATGATCCACACGTAGGTGGCCGAGCTCATGGCGAGCGAGATAAACGGGATGCGCTGCACCGCCACGCGATACAGGTTGATCAGGTGGTCGCACCAGCGCACAACCTTGCTATCGACCGGATGGAAGTCGAAGTACTTGAGATTATCGGGCTTCGCCATGATCTCGGCACTGCGCGCCGTGCTGTAGACCCACGCATCGCGGGCACTCGGATAAAAGTAGCCGTAGTAGTTATTGATGAGTGCCGAGATATAGCACTCGGGATCCTTTTTGAACATCTGGGCCCACACCTCAAAATAGGCCTTGATGTCCTCCTGCGAGGCGTACTCGTTAAAGCAATTTTTGACGGCGTCCGACTTATCCGGGTTGTAACGACGGCCCAGATTCTCGTACTTGAGCACACGGTCGATCACGGCACGCTCTTCGTCGGTCACCAAGCCGTCGCAAGGAGCCTCCACGATGGCGCCGTCCTCCTTAACCGTGGGGTTGACGCCCGAGTTGAGGCCGTCGTGCTTTTGGACGAAACGAGCCGTCTGCTGGAACGGAATCGAGAGGATTTCTCGCTTGGAACCAGGCGTGATGTCGTGCGCCGGCATAAAGACCTTGGTGAAGTACATATTAGAGGCAAGGCAGAGCGCGAGCACCGCGAGAACGCCAACCCAGCGAAAACGCGGGATGGCGCCCGAAGGCGCAGCACCAGTCTGCTTGGCTGCACGACGAGCCACATGCACGTCCCATACGCAAAACGCCGCCGCGATTACGCATGCCGCCAGGGGAAACATCAGGCCGCCGTTGCGCAGAAACGTGGAACCCATGGCGCCCAGAGCGAGCAGCAGCCAGTCGTGGCGCGCAAAGAGCACGGGGGCTTTCTCGCCCGCTCGCTCGGCATTGGCATCACGACGGGGCAAGCCACATGCCACGAGCTTGACGGTCTGTACCAGCAGCACCAAAAACGCGTCGGCAAAGAGCACGTCTTTGGTGAGCAACGCCGCGTAGTTAGAGAACATCGGCATAAACGCAAAGAACAGCAGGATCGCACCGCGAACCGGCAGGCTCACGCCCAATTTGCGCAGCGACGAAATGGAATAGGCCATGCAGGCAGCCGTGATGACAAATTGAGCGCAGGTGTAGATGGCAAGACCCGCGTTAGCGCTGTTGAACAGCGAAAGCCCCAGCTGAACGCACGAGCCGATAATGGCCGTGTGCACTACGGGATGATGCCCGTTGAGCAGCACGTTGGGGTTGAGTAGGCGCAGGTAGTCGCTCGTGCCGTTGGGATAGTTAAACCACTGGCGAATCTGCGCGCCCGTATCTCCCATAAAAAGGCCAGGCAGCGAAGCAACGAGCGTGGGCGCCCAGGCGATCATAAGCACCAGGAAGGGCCCGGCAAAGGGATGGACCGAGAGCACGGCGTGAGTCACACGCCATACGCGGCCAAAGTGCGCTTCGGAAAACGGGATGCGCCGAGAGCTCAGCCAATCTAGACACTCAAAGGCAAGGTAGAAGGCAACGATCGCCAGGAGCATCCAGCCCGCGCCGCCAATCCAGGCGCAGATGATGCGAGCTTTGTCGCCAAGGACAATCTCGGCCGAGTCGGTGAGGTCGTAGCTGCGGCCGAACACCATGCAGATGGCGAAGAACAGCGACGGCAAAATGATCGATGGACGCCAGGTGTCGCCACGGCCAAAGAACACGTAGCGAAACGGCAGCGTGAGCAGGCAGGCAAGCGCAAGCAGCATGACCGCGTCGGTATGGCCGGCAAACGAGAGGAGCACCTCGTAGCACACGTACAGCATGCCCGAGGCTTTGGGGTCAATCGCCAAGACTGCGTTGCTCGACACCGGGGCGGGATCGATGGAAAACGCCGTGGTCGCCAACAGCGCGAGCAAAAATGCGATGAGCGTCTGCTTGGCGGGGTAGCGCTTAAACCAGACGATGCGGGCAGCGTCGCGCGCAGCCGTTGTGGAGAGATCGGAATCCTTCACAGTCCAAAGAGCCTTTCTAGAAACCTGCCAAAAAGGGACAGGTTTATTTTGGCAGGTTTTATCTGGGGAAACGTTACGGTTCTGTCATCGTTGCCCAGCGAACCACCACAAAGGCGCCTGTCCCCTTTGTGGTGGTTTTGGTGGCTAGGCGTCGAGGTAGATGCGCTGGGGTTGGTTGCGGCGACGAGCAAAGATGATGAGCGCCAGGCCGGCGATCACGAGCGGCAGGCTCAGCAACTGGCCCATGGTGATAACGCCACCCAGCAGATAACCCAGCTGGGCATCGGGCACGCGCACAAACTCAATGAGGAAGCGAACGATGCCGTAACCCATCACAAAGACGCCCATAAACGTGCCTTGGGGCAGTAGCGGCTTTTTGCGGCTGAGCACCTGCAGAATGCAAAAGAGCACAATACCCTCAAGGAATGCCTCGTAGAGCTGGGAGGGATGGCGCGGCATATCGCCCGCGGTGCCGCCAAAGATCACGCCCCAGGGCAGATCGGTCGGCTTGCCCCACAGCTCGCCGTTGACAAAGTTGGCGCAGCGTCCCAGACATAAGGCCAGCGGAGCACCGATAACGGCAAGGTCGGCGATGGTCCAGGCGTCGAGCTTGTACATGCGGCACACGAGCACGCCGCCGATGATGCCGCCCACCAGGCCACCATGGAAGCTCATGCCGCCTTCATTGGTAGCAAAGATCTCGAGCGGATGCGCCCAGTAGTAGCCGTCGCCGTAAAAGATGACGTAGAACAGGCGGGCGCCAATGATAAGGCCAAAGACCACGCCGACCACGACACTCGTCAGGTCGTCGACCGTAATGTCAAAACCCCAACGGCGCTGCGTGCGGTACATGACGACCGCCGTGAGCAGAGCTCCGACCACATAGGCCAAGCCGTACCAGTAGATGGTGATGGGCCCCGCCGAGATGGCGACGGGATCAAGCATATGGTAGAGGTCGTTGAGCATATCGGTCCCCCTGCTCCCTACATACAAATGCGGCCGCGGGCCTTGCGCTCGCAGCCGCATATTCGGGCGTGACGTCTATGCGGAGCATATCGCCCGCAGCTTTCACTTCTTAGAACGGCGCATACTCGTCGTACAGGTCATCGGTCTCGCCGGAGGCATTGACCTGCTCGACACGCGTAACGCCGGGCACGTGCTCCTTGAGGATACGCTCGATGCCCATGGAAAGCGTCAGGGCGCTCATGGGACAACCGGCACAGGCGCCCTGCAGCTCCAGTTTGACGACGCCCTCGTCGTCAACGCCCACATACTCCATATCGCCGCCGTCGGCCTGCAGGTTGGGGCGAATCTCTTCAAGAACCTTCTTAAGCAGCTCTTCGTTAACAGCCACAGGGGCTCCTTTCTCACAATAACGCGGGCACGCCCGCGGACAGGGGCTATGTTACTACAGCCATGTACCCGCTCACGAGCCATCCATGCGTGCGGACACGACTTTCACGAGCAGTCAATTTGGGACGGGGCTCTTTGAGCTGCGTTCGTCGTCAGATAGCGACAACGCATATTACTGTCGAGCCTGTCCCCCGGTACCAATCTGGACATCGACGATGACCTGGCGGTAGCTGATGCCACAGGAGTCGAGAATGCGGCGGCTGATACGGCCGTCATCGGTGTCGGCGTACTTGTTGTCCAGGTAGACGACCTCGCCCACGCCCACCTGAGCCAAAATCTTGGCGCAGTCGTGGCACGGGAACAGCGTGACGTAGACCGTGGAACCCTCGAGGTCCTTGAGCGAGCCACGGTAGTTGAGCACGGCGTTGGCCTCGGCATGGACCACGTAGTTGTGCTTGTCCTGCAGCGGGTCGTCGCTCGTACCCCACGGGAAAAAGTCGTCGTTGAGCGCCGAGGGTGTACCGTTGTAGCCCACCGAAAGGATGCGGTGGTTGGTGTTGGCGATGCACGCACCCACCTGCGTGTTGGGGTCCTTGCTGCGGCGCTGCGCGGCGATGGCCACGCTCATAAAGAACTCGTCCCAGCTAATAACGTCCAGGCGCTTGCCTGACGAAGTTTGATGAAGATCGTCCGACATGGCAGACACCTCCGTAATCGCAATAGTTTGACCCATTGTAGCAGGTGAAAGGTGGAGGCGTTTGTCCCGCCGGCGCCCTCACTTTTACACACGGCGGGGCTTTTGGTTGATGCGGTACAGCTCGGCGAGGCCCCGCAGCGTCAGTGCGTCGTCTACCGTCAGGCTGTGGCCGACCAACGCCGCGAGCGCCTCGGCATCGTCGCCGGTAATGACGATGGGCACGCTGCCCTCCCCCGCCGCCTTGGTCGCGCGCATCTCGGCGAGCACCATGTCGAGCATACCGTCGATGCGGGCCACCTCGCCCAAGACCACGCCCGAGCGCATCGCCTCGCGCGTGTTACGGCCGATGACATGCGTGGGTGCCGAGGGCTCAACTTGGGGTAGGCGCGCCGCAGCGGCCGAGAGCGAGCGGGCGCCGAGCGCCAGACCCGGCGCGATAACGCCGCCCACAAAGGTACCGCACGCGTCGATGACCTCGATATTGGTCGTTGTGCCCAGGTCGATCACGATGCACGGAGAGCCGTAGACGGCACGGGCCGCCACGGCGTCGGCGATGCGGTCGGGGCCGATCTCGGCCGGGTCGTCGTAGTGCACGGGCATGCCGGTCTTAAGTCCCGGTCCCACCGTGAGCACGCGTCCCGTGCAGGTACGGGAAAGCGCCGCCTTCCACGGGCGCTCGAGCGCCGGCACCACGCAGCTCAGCACTGCGCCCGCGGGAACGAGCGCGCCGGGCATGCCCGCATCGGCCGCCAGCGCGGCCATGACTTGAGCGAGACGCATACGCGCTTCGTCGGCCGTAATGCTCGATGGCGTCGTGATCTCGCACGTCGCAAGCGGGCATTCCTGCGCCGCGGCCGAATCCTCGGCAAACAGACCAAAGCGAATGAACGTGTTACCCACGTCGACCGTCAATATATATGCGCACCCATTAAGCATCGTCGGCGCTCCTTTCGTCTGCCCAGCAGTATATCGCCTACCTAAACCAGTCATCCCAAAATGACTAGCTTACGGCTATACTGGTGCGCGGTCGCGCGCGAGCTCACGCGGCGGCCCTTGGTAACCCGACTTCCCGCGCCGTATCCGTAGCGGCGCTTGCGGGGGAAGCGGATATACGCAAAGGAGTTTTATATGAGCAATCCCTCGAACCGCGCTTCGATGCGCGGGCAACTCACGCTGCGCGGCGTCGTCATCGGCGTCCTTGGCTGCGTGATTATCACGGCAAGCTCGGCCTACACCGCCCTCAAGATGGGCGCTCTCCCCTGGCCGATCGTCTTCGCTGCCGTCATCTCGCTGTTCTTCCTTAAGCTCATGGGCAACGCCAGCCTCAACGAGGCCAACGTCACCCACACCATCATGTCCGCGGGCGCCATGGTCGCCGGCGGCCTGGCGTTTACCATCCCGGGCGCCTGGATGCTGGGCTATGCCGACCAGATCAGCTGGCTCGACATGTTTATCGTGGCACTCGCCGGCACCATCCTGGGCCTGCTGGCCACCGCGCTCATCCACCGTCACTTTATCGTGGACGCCGCGCTTGAGTTCCCCACCGGCAACGCCGCAGCTCAGACCTTGCGCGCGACCGAGGCTGGCGGCAAAACCGGCAAGCAGCTCTTTGGTTCCATGGCCATCGCCGGCATCTATAGCGTGCTGCGCGACGCCCTGGGCGTGGTGCCCAGCATGCTGTGCACGCTCAACATCCCCGGCGTGACCTTTGGCATCTATAACTCGCCCATGCTGCTCTCCGTCGGTTTCCTCGTGGGCTTCGCCCCGGTCGCCTTCTGGTTTGCCGGCGCCCTGCTGGGCAACTTTGGCATCATCGTGGGCGGCACCGCTGCCGGTCTGTTCGACGTTGTGACTGCGCAGGGCATCGTCAAGTCCCTGGGCATGGGCCTCATGATGGGCTTTGGCGTCGCCGTCGTCCTCAAGGACATCCTGCCGCAGGTCGCCGGTATCGTCCGCGGTCTTGCTGCCGACAGCTCCACCGACACCGACGAGCAGTCGCTCATCTCGGGCTCCCTTAAGCTCGACGCCGGCATCATCGGCCTGGGCGCTGCCGCCATCGCCGTGATCATCGCCATCGTGCTTGACCTTGGGCCCGTTCCGGCAGTCATCGTGACGTTGTTCACCTTTGTCACCACCATCATGAGCGCACAGAGCTGCGGCCAGACGGGCATCGACCCCATGGAGATCTTTGGCCTTATCGTCATGCTCATCGTGGCGGCCTTCGCGCAGCTCGCGCAGGTCAAGCTGTTCTTTATCGCCGGCATCGTGGCCGTGGCGTGCGGCCTTGCGGGCGACGTCATGAACGACTTTAAGGCCGGCGCCGTGCTGGGCACCAACCCGCGCGCACAGTGGGTCGGGCAGGCCATCGGCGGCATCGTGGGCGCCCTGGTCGCCGCAGCCGTCATGGTCGCGCTCGTCACCGCCTATGGCCCGGACGCCTTTGGCCCCGACAAGAGCTTCGTTGCCGCGCAGGCAAGCGTCGTCGCCACCATGGTCTCGGGCATCCCGAGCGTGCCGTGGTTCGTTGGCGGCTTTATCGCCGGCATCGTCATGTACTGGCTCGGCATTCCGGCCATGATGATCGGCCTGGGCGTGTACCTGCCGTTCTACATGTCACTCACGGCATTCCTGGGCTCCTGCGTCAAGCTCGCCTACGATAAGTGGTCCGCCCACCGCGACGCCACCGCTGGTCTTTCTGACGAGGAGAGGGCTACCAAGGATGCCGCCTTCCAGGAACAGGGCCTGGTTGTCGCCAGCGGCCTGCTCGGCGGCGAGTCCATCGTCGGCGTTATCCTGGCGTTTGTCTCCGTGGGCTTAAGCCTGTTGGGCTA
Source organism: Collinsella sp. (assembly GCA_018382125.1). GTDB lineage: Bacteria > Actinomycetota > Coriobacteriia > Coriobacteriales > Coriobacteriaceae > Collinsella. The sequence goes on along the minus strand of JAGZQO010000016.1, from coordinate 26,521 downwards.
AGTCGAGCAGCTGCTCGACAGCAACCATATTGCCTACGGCTTGCCCGGTCGGTAGCTTTCGCGGCTACCGACCGGGCTTTTTGATATCGAAACAAAGAAAGGCCGGCGCGCTGCGTTTAACAGCGCGCCGGCCTTATCGGTTAAGCTATCGAAGCGTTCCTGCTATGAACCGAAGTTCGTTGCAGAATCTACGCTCGAAACGCTACATCTGCTTGCGACGACGATCGCCCAGCGTCACGCCCGCTGCCACGAGCGTCACACCGCCGATGACGAACACCTCGCCCGCAAGCGCGGAATTGTCGCCAGTCTGGGCGAGCGCGGCAGGCGCAGCCTGTTTCTTGGCAACGGGGGCCTTTGCAGCAGCCTGCGCAACCTGAGGCTTGGCCTGCGGCTCAGCCTTGGGATGATACTTGTCGTACTCGGCCTGAGCGGCAGCCAGGGCATCCTTGGCATCTCCGAGCTCGGCAAGCGCGGCGGCATAGGCGTCGTTGGCATCGGACAGCTTGGCATCGGCATCGCTCAGAGCAGCCTTGAGGCCAGCGGCGGCATCGACGGCGGCCTTATAGCGAGCGTAGGCAGCGTTCAGCTTGACCAGCTTCTCGTTGCCCGTCGTGCCCGCGGCAAGGGATGCCTTGTGGTCGACAGCCTCAAGATCGGCCTTGAGCGCCTCGTCGTTGGCAAGCTCGGCCTTGGCCTCGACGATCTCGAAGGTCGCATCGACGACGGCTTCGTTGGCGGCCTCGAACTGCTTCTGGGCATCGGCGACACCGGCGACGGCGGCGTCATAGGCGGCCTTGGCGTCGTCGACCGCCTTCTGGGCTCCAGCGAAGCGCTCGAAGGCCTTGTTTGCGCCGGCCAGTTCGCCCTCGGCAGCCTTGGCCTTGGCCTGCGCGTCGGACAGGGCCTGCGCCTTGGCGGCAACCGCCTGCTTGGCGTCCGAAAGAGCAATCGCGGCCTGGACATCTGCGGCCTGGGCCTTGTCTACACCAGCCTGGGCGGCATCGTCGGCCTTCTTTGCCTCGTCAAGCGAGCCCTGCTTATTCGCAAGGTCCGCCTGGGCGGCATCGCGCTTGGCAGCAAGGTCCTTGACCGAAGCCGTGGCGTTGTCATACGCCTCATTGGCCTGTTCGGACTTTGCCTTGGCGGCATCGCGGGCGCTGCGAGCCTTCGCCTTGTGAGCAGCGGCCTCGGCTGCCTTCGTCTTACTGTCAGCAAGCGTGGCGTTTGCCTTATCGAGAGCCGCCTGGGCAGTAGCGGCCTCGGCCTTGGCGGCATCGAGGTTCTGCTTGAGGGACTCGATGTCGATTCCGCCGAGTGCGTCCTTCGCGGCGTCGTATGCCGTCTTCGCGGCGGCGGTACCGGACTTAGCCTTCTCATACTCGCCCTTGGCGGTGTTCATGTTCACATCTGCTGCGGTGAAAGCGTCCAGGGCGGCATCCTGCCCGTTTACAGCTGCGAAGTAAGCTTCCCTAGTAGTTCCAGAGTTCTTCTGCGCCTCGGCGAGCTTGCCCTGAAGCTCCTTGAGCTGCGCCTTCTGCGCCTGCGTGCCGCCAGCGTTATAGGCAGAGTCGATGTAGTCGTTGACGAGCTTCTTGAACTCGGAGACAGTGAAATCCTTCTGCCCCGTGCTCCCGCTATAGTCGAAAACGGTTACCTCGGAATCGGTATTCTTACCGCTACCGGTCGCGATGCCGATAGCCTTCGCGCCGGCATCGATGATGTTTAGATAGTGCCCGCACTCATGGTAGATGCTGTTGTAGTGCTGGTAGATATAGTAGGAATCATATCGATGGCTTCCAAGTGCGTCACCATACTGCTCGACGTACTTATCGAACGCCTTTTTCTCCTGGGTGTAGAGACCGGTATATGGCCAGCCAAGCGTATCCTCGGTCTCGCCTCCGGTGTATGCCCCGCCGCCGCCTGCAAGATTCTCACCTTGATCGAAATAGCAGTTCGAGTGTCCCCAGATGTTCGATGAATATGATGTATTGAGGGCGGCTGCCGCAGTCATGCGGAGGCTGACGCTAAGCTCAGACTGGCCGTTCGCCTTGCGGAGGTTGTTCTGGGTATCGAGGTAGGTCAGGGCGTTACGCATCTGCTCCAAGGAGAGCGGATTGGTGTCGCGAGACATGTCCTGATCGACGTACTTGTCATACCAGTCCTGTTTCTCTGTCGTCCCCATGAGCATCGACGCGGCGGTACTTGCATTTGACTTCTGCTGGGCGGTGAAATCGCTGCTGTTGCTGATGTAGGCCATAAAGCCGAGCATGCCCTTATTGATGACTTCCTGGTCAACGGTCATGTTGGACTTTAGGTCTGTAATCTGCTGCTCAAGAGCCTCAACCTGGGCATTAGCAGCGTCATAAGCCTTTTCCGCGGCGTTCGAAGCGGCGCAGGCTGCCTCCCACTCGCTGCGCTTCTGCTTGCGAACTTCGACAAGCTTATCGTACGCGGTCTTCTTGTCGGCCTCGGTCTGCTGGGCCTGCTCGTATGCCGTCTTCGCGGCGTCACGCTTACTGGCCGCGTCCTTGTACTCCTTGTTTGCCGCATCGTATGCAGACTGGGCAGATGCCACAGCAGCGTTGGCGGCGTTGACCTTTTCCTGCGCGGCAGCGACGGCAGCCTGGGCGGCCTGCAGATTTGTCTGTGCGGTGGCGTCGGCATCCGTCGCGGCATTGAGCTCCGCCTGCGCGGTCTTGAGCTCACCAGCAGCAGCGTTCTTGGCGGCCTCAAGCGCACTCAGGTCGACACCCGTACCCGAGACGGCAGCATCGAGCGCGGCCTGCGCCTGGTTGAACTTCTGCTGGGCGTTATCGCGCGCGGTGGTTGCGGCTGCGAGAGCAGCGGCAGTCTCCTGCTTCTTGGCCTGGGCGGAAGTCAGAGCGGCCTCAGTGTCCTTCTTTTCCTGCTGAGCACTCGCCTCGGCGGCCTTGGCCTGGTCCAGATTGGCCTGTGCAGTAGCAACGGCCTTATTGGCGTCATCGAGCTTTGCCTGCGCGTCCTCGACGGCCTTCTTGGCGGCCTCGTACTCGTCCATACCCATGGCCTCGAGCTTGGCCTGGGCATCATCGAGGGCCTTCTTGGCCTCATCCTGCTTTGCCTTGGCGTCCTTGAGCGCCTGGGTCTTATCCTCGACACTCTTGTTGGCTTGATCGAGCTGATCGTTCAGGTCGCCCAGCTTCTTCTGCTGCTGCTCGGTCTTTTCGACGGCGGCTTTGAGCTCGTCAATCTTCTCCTGGAGCGCGGCGACTTCTGCTGCGTTCTGCTCGATTTCGTTGTCGCTCACAGCCTGCGAGGCCTGATTCTTTTGCTGCTGCGCCTGCTTTTGAGACTGGCCCGCCGCGTCGGCCTTCTTCTGGGCGGCATCGTAGGCGGCCTGAGCGTCCTTGAGCTGCTTTGCCGACTCCTCGGCCAGCTGGGCAGCCGTCTTTACGACCGCTTGGTTACCGGCGGCAACGGTATTCTCTACAGAACTACCCCCCCCCTGAACAGAATCGCCGTTATCGGTTGACGGTGCGGCGATTGCCGCCAGCGGCGACATGAGCGGCTGAGCGATGAGGCCCGCCGTCAAAACGGTTGCGACGGCGCGGTTGGCAACGCCCTTGACGTTGACGGCCTTGGCCCGAGGCTCAAAGTGTTGTGGACTGTAGTTTGCCATGGCTTTCTCCCTTTGACACGGATGTATCCATACGTATCAAACGGTAGCTGTCGATTTTTGAATTCTGTTGCGCAACATTGGCGACCAGCGTATTTTTTGAAATTCACGCTCTCGTGCTTCACAGTTTCGTCACATTTGAAGGAGCTGGTGCATCATATTCTCGCGGGATGGAATTGAGCCTGTGATTTGCATTTGCTCCCGCGTCATCCGCCCTATCGGATTCCGCATCCAACAGACACCCCGCCCGCCACGGTGTAGAGTTAGGACAACGGGCGCGTTGCGCGGACCGCGCTGGAACGAGGTGGACATGGAACTCGATAGACAACAGCTCAAGCGACTGCGTGAACGCCATCACCGGCGCCACGGCATCCGCCCTGCCCATAGTGAGGCTGCCGAGCAGGCTGGTCGCTTTTTAAAGCGCGCGTTCAACATTCGCGAGGGACGCGCGCCCTATCACGTGATCCGCAAGCGTTTTGTAAACGGAGCGCGTCTGACTGGCTCCCACCTATGCATCCTCATCATCGCCATGCTCATCGCAAGCATCGGCCTCGATATCGACTCGGACATCGCCATCGTGGGCGCCATGCTCATCTGCCCGCTCATGGGCTCGGTTCTTGCCATGGCATACGGCATTGCCACGCTCGACCGTGAGATTACCGTCGAAGCCGTCGCCGGCCTTGCGCTGCAAATGGCCTTTTGCCTGGTCACGTCCACGCTGTATTTTAAGCTCTCGCCCCTTGGCACCACCACTGCCGCCATCATCGACAATTCGACACCGACTGTGTGGGACCTTGCCGTCGCGCTCGCGGGCGGCTTTGCGGGCGGCCTGGGCAACTCGCGCGACCAGGAACCCGCCACGCTCATCGCCGGCGTAGCCGTGGCGACCGCGCTCATGCCGCCCCTGTGCGCGGCGGGCTACGGCATCGCCATCGCAAGCGGGTCACTGTTTCTCTCGGCGCTTTACGAGTTTGGCATCAACGTGGTCTTTATCGCGCTGGCGGCCGAAGCCGTATTGCTTCTTTTACGTGTACCGCTCAAGCGTGACCTCAACGGCGACGGCATTGTGACTGCTAAGGAAGACGCCGAGGTCGACGAGCTGTCACGCAAAGTGCGCCGCCGCATCATCGTGGGAACGGCCATCTTTGCCATCCCCTGCATCGTTATGACCGCGGGGTCTATTGGCTCGGCGCAGGCCGGCGTGCAGGACGGCTATGGCGTCACCGAAACTACGCGCGAACTTGCCGCGGTGCTGCCGGGCTTTAAGGATTACACCGTCGCCGTCGAGACCTCGGCTGCCGAGGGCGAGGAAGAGGGCATCGTCGAGCGCGAGGTTGTCGCCCACGTGACGACAAGCGAGGCGCTTGGGGCGCACGACCGCCGTGTCGCCCGCAAACTCATCGACCTCAATGTGCCCGAGCTCGATCGCGTTGAGTTCGATGTGAAGTGATGCGGGACGCGAGGCGGGCCCGGCGCGAGCGCGCGCAGCCACGGGGCACAGACGCAGCCAAGCGCAGCGCTACAGCTCGTACTTGTACACGCGGTAGATGTACTTTTCGGCTTCCATCTCGTAGGTGGCGATGGCCAGACCGTAGCGGTCGTACTCGGCAAAGGTCTTGGCCTGGCCCGATGCCACGAGCATGCTGTTCGAATTGCCGACGCGCTGAGTGCTGCTGACGTAGCCCGAGAACGGCACCGCGATCTGGTCTTCGAGCTCGTAGGTGCGTGCCACCTCGTCCACCGTAAAGATGCGCCCAAACGAATGCGTTCCCTTGCTGTAGTCGGTCACCACCGCGGCGCCCAGCTGGCCCCAGTCGAACTTGGGATAGCGCTCGGTCGCACCAAAGTTGTTGTCGTATAGCAGCACCTGGTAGCGACCAGTCGCTGCCGTGTCAGAACTTGGCAGATAGGTCACACTGTGCTGGCCTGCGTTGAGCGAAAAATCGCCTTGGGCCTGCAGTAACTTGTCCTCAAAGCCCGAACCGGCCCATTGCCACTCCTTTCTATTTCTGGGTCCATCTTCTCACTGCTGGCGGCCGAAAATGATCCGTTTTCCTCCGTCCCCGACGGATCATTTTTTAGTACTTGAAGAAGCCCTCGCCCGAGCTTTCGCCCAGCTTACCTTCGTCGAGCATTTTCTTGAGGACGGACGCCATAGCCTTAAAGTTGTAGGGCATCATCATCTTTTTGAGCAGCGGGCTCACCAAGCCTGGGACCTTCTGATACTGCATGACGATGTTGTAGGCCGTCTGGATACCAACCGTGTCGAATACGCGGAACGGGCCTTTGGGGGCACCGGTGCCACGCGTCCATGCGAGGTCGATGCTCTTGGGATCGCTCACACCCGAGACGTACAGGTCCAGGCTCGAAAGCAGCCACGGCACCAGCATGGAATTGAGCAGATAGCCGTTCTTTTCCTTGTTGACGGGCAACGCCAGCATACGGATGTCGTTGGCAAAGTCGACGAGCTCATCGAAATAGCGCTTGTCGGTCTGGTCCTGAGCCATGACCTCGGTCACGTTGTTCTTCCAGATGGAATTGGCAAAGTGCAGCGACAGGTACTTCTCGGGGCGGCCAGTGTACTTGGCAAAGGTACTCGGCAGTAACGTGGAGGAGTTGGTCACGACGACGGTCTTTTGCGGAAGGACCGGGGCGAGCTTCTTGTAGAAGTCAATCTTTGCCTGGGTATCCTCAGCCATAGACTCGATGACCAAATCGGCGTCGGCCACTGCCTTGGCAAGATCGAGCTCCAGCTTGAGTGTGGAGTAGGCGCGCTCAACGGCGGCGAGTGCCGCCTCTTTGTCGAAGGGTTTGCCGCTATCGGCGATACCGGAGCACCACTCGCCCGTGCCGTCCGCCATACCCTCGATTGCCGCGATGTACTCCTCGCGCACATGATCGATCTTGGGCTGGGTGCGGCCGATGCTGCCCTCGCTGCGCAGCCAAATCGTTACATCAAAGCCGCAGTAGGCAGCCTGAAAGGCAATCTGGCTTCCCAGCACGCCGCCGCCGGCAACGCAAACGGTCTTGTAGCTCATAGGAACAGTCCTCTCTTACGTAATTCCATAGATGTGTATTTATTCAACCGTAAGAGGGCTGCACACTGGGGGTGGGTTCTATAAACGGACGGTAATTTGCGGCGAACGGCTACATCTGTTCATTATCTCAGGGTTCCGAGGGCGATTTTTTGTGCCACCGAGACGTCGTTTGCGGAAGTATGCGGCAAATTCCGGAACCCTTGAGCACCCCCCGATTTTCCGCCAATAAAACCGCAGGTACAGGGCTTGGACATATTCGGTGTGCTCGGTCTATTCAGATTTTGCCGCATACTTCCGAAATCTGAGTTCGCAAAGGGTGATAGTCGGGGCGTTTACGCAACATATGTCCAAGCAAAAACGGGTGGTAGCCGGTACGGCCACCACCCGTTTGTCTCATATCCAGCCCATAGCAGGCCAGCTACTTCTTAATGCCGCGTCCCAGGCGCTCAGCGACCGACGCCACGGCGCTCTCATCGACCGAACCGCAGCTCACGCAGCCGTCGTGGGCACGCATCTGGCCGGTGACCTCGTCCATCGCGAGCGGCGCCACCTTCTCGAGCTTAAAGCCCTTACCGGCGCGCATGTTTTCCTTGGCCACGCTGATCATGAGCTTAATGCGGTTGAGCTGGTTGACCTCGGACGCACCAGGATCATAGTCCACCGCGACGATGTTGCTCTCGGGATGTTGGCGGCGCAGCTCCTTGATCACGGCCTTGCCCACCACGTGGTTGGGCAGGCACGCGAAGGGCTGCGTGCAGATGATGTTGGGCGCACCGTGGTCAATCAGATCGAGCATCTCAGCCGTGAGCAGCCAGCCCTCGCCCATGTTGTTGCACACCGAAAGCACCGTGCGGGCCTTATCGGCCATGGTGCCGATGCGCTCGGGCGCCTCAAAGCGGCGGGACTTTTCGAGCATCTCCTCCACCGGCGTACGCATCCAGTCCACGAGCTTGATGAGCGCCTGCATGCCCGCACGCGTTGTAGCAGAGCTACCCAGCTCATCCTTCTGCAGCTCGGCGTTGCTCATGGAGTACAGGAAGAAGTCGAGCAGGCCCGGCACCACGGCCTCGCAGCCCTCGCGCTCGATAACGTCGACCACGTGGTTGTTGGCCGTGGGATGGAACTTGACCAAGATCTCGCCGACCACGCCCACGCGCGGCTTGGTGCCCTCGCCCACGAGTGGCATGGTATCGAACGCGCGGATGGCTTCGCGGCACAGCTTGGTGTAATTATGCCTGTTGAACTTGGGCGCCAGCTTGCGGGCGCGCGCCATGTACTCCTCGTAGAGCGCATTGGCGGCACCGGGCGTAGCCTCGTACGGACGGCAACGATAGAGCATCTGCATCATCACGTCGCCAAAGAGCACCGCGTAGACTGCTTGCTTGAGCAGCGCCGGCGTAATCTTAAAGCCAGGATTATCCTCGCCGAGCGCCACGGCCGAAAGCGAGATCACCGGGATCTCGGGGTGGCCGCTCTCGCGCAGGGCCTTGCGGATGAGTGCGATGTAGTTGGTGGCACGGCAGCCGCCGCCGGTCTGGCTGATAACCACGGCCGTCTTGGACAGGTCGTACCGACCGCTCTCGATGGCCTCCATAATCTGGCCCGTCACCAGGATCGACGGGTAGCAAATGTCATTGTTCACGTAGCGCAGGCCGGCCTCGACGGCATCGTGGTCAGTCGAGGGCAGCAGCTCCAAGTTGTAGCCGGCACCACGGAACACCTCTTTGACCAGATCAAAGTGGATCGGCGCCATCTGCGGGCACAGGATGGTGTAGCCCTCCTCGCGCATCTGCTCGGTAAAGGGCACCTTGGGCCACGCGGTCGAAGCACTCTCGCGCTGCGCCTCGAACGTGTACTTGCGGCTCGCGAACGCGGGGGCATCCGTGGAGGGCGCCACCGGCGCGGCATCGCCCTGCTCGTAGGCCTCGCCCGCGGCCGTTGCCTCAGCCAAGCGCTCAGCCTCCTGGTCCTTAAGCGCAGCCATGAGCGAGCGGATGCGGATGCGCGCGGCACCCAGGTTGGACACCTCGTCAATCTTGAGCACGGTATAGATCTTGCCGCTGGCCTCCAGAATCTCCTGCACCTGGTCGGTAGTCAGGGCATCAAGACCACAGCCGAAAGAGTTGAGCTGGATCAGGTCCAGGTCGTTGCGCATCGTCACAAAACGGGCGACGGCGTACAGGCGGCTGTGGTACATCCACTGGTCGACGACGCGGATGGGACGCTCGGGCTTCACCAGGTGCGCAAGCGAATCCTCGGTAAAGACCGCAAAGCCAAAGCTCGAGATAAGTTCGGGCAGGGCGTGGTTGATCTCGGGGTCGTTATGGTAGGGGCGGCCGGCGAGCACGATGCCGTGACCGCCGTGGTCCTCGACCCACTTAAGAGCCTCCTCGCCCATAGTCTGGATGTCCTCGTGGAAACGCGCATCGGCCTCAAAGGCAGCGTTGACGGCGGCATCGACCTCGGAGCGCGTGATCTTGGGTCCACGCACGCGACCGCGACCGGCTTGCGCATCGGCCACGCGGTCGACGGCGAGTACCTGGTACAGACGGCGCTTGAGCTCGGTCTTGTCGTGATACGGCACAAACGGATACAGGAACTCGATGTTCTGCTCGCGAATCTCGTCGATGTTGAGCGCCAGCGCCGTGGGGTAGCTCATGACGATGGGGCAGTTATAGCAGTTGCCAGCCGTCGGATCCTCCTTGCGCTCCCAGCGCACGCACGGCATCCAGATGAAGTCGACGTCACGGTCGATAAGGTTCATCACATGGCCGTGGCTCATCTTTGCCGGGTAGCACACGCTCTCGGACGGCATGGACTCGATGCCCGCCTGGTAGGTCTTCTTGCTCGACTGGTCGGACAGCTGCACGCTAAAGCCCAGACGCGTAAAGAACGCGTGCCAGAAGGGGTAGTTCTCGTACATGTTGAGCGCGCGCGGAATGCCGACGGTGCCGCGCGGGGCCTCGTCGGGACTCAGGACCTCGCGGTTAAAGAGCAACTCGTTTTTCTTTTTGAAGAGGTTGGGGGCCTCGGTCTTCTGCTTTTTGTGGCCGGCGCCCTTCTCGCAGCGGTTGCCGGTAATGAAGCGCCTGCTGCCGCCAAAGTCGTTGACGGTAAGCTGACAGTTGTTAGAGCAACGGCCGCAGCGGACGTGCTTTTGCGTCACAGTGAGGTGCGCAATGTCCTCGGCCGAGAGGATGGTCGAGGTGCCGCCGGCGCCGGCGCGATCGCGAGCGAGCAGGGCCGCGCCATAGGCGCCCATGCAGCCGGCGATGTCGGGACGCACGGCATGAACGCCGGTGAGCTGCTCAAACGCGCGCAGCGTGGCATCGGACATAAAGGTGCCGCCCTGAACGATTACCTGGTTGCCGATCTCCTTGGGGTCGCGAAGCTTAATGACCTTGAACAGGGCATTCTTGACGACGGAATAGGACAGGCCGGCCGCGATGTCGCCCACCGTGGCGCCTTCCTTTTGCGCCTGCTTGACGCGCGAGTTCATAAAGACCGTGCAGCGACTGCCCAGGTCGACCGGGGCCTTGGCATGGATGGCGGCGTCGGCGAACGCGCGCACGTCCATGTTCATAGACACGGCGAAACTCTCGATAAAGCTGCCGCAGCCCGACGAGCAGGCCTCGTTGAGCATGATGTGCTCGATAACGCCGTCCTTGACGCGCAGGCACTTCATGTCCTGGCCGCCGATGTCCAGGATAAACTCGACGCCGGGCAGGAATGCCTTGGCACCGCGCAGGTGCGCAACGGTCTCGATCTCGCCGGAGTCGGCCTTGAGCGCCTCGATGAGCAGCGCCTCGCCGTAGCCCGTAGTTGTCACGTGGCCGATGGTGCAGCCAGCGGGGATGTGGTTGTAGAAATCGGCCATGATGACCTTGGCCGTGCCCAGGATGTCACCGTTGTTGTTGCCGTACCAGGTGTGCAACAGCTGGCCGTCCTCGCCCACGAGCGCGGCCTTCATGGTGGTGGAGCCGGCGTCGATACCGATGAACACGCGGCCGGTGTAGCCGTCGAGCTTGCCCTTGGGGACGACCTCGGTGTCGTGGCGAGTCTTGAACTCGGCAAAATCCTCGTCGGTGGCAAAGAGCGGATCCAGACGCTCGACCTCGGCACCCTGTGTGTCACCCAAGGCATCGATAGCCTCGATGAGCTGCGGGAACGTGCTGAGCTTGTTGGACTCATGCGCCATGGCGGCGCCGCTCGCCACAAACAGGTGAGCGTTTTGGGGCACAATGCGGTGCTCCTCGTCCAGGTTGAGCGTGAGGTAGAAGCGGTGGCGCAGCTCGGAGAGGTACTGCAGCGGGCCGCCCAGGAAGGCGACGTTGCCGCGGATGGGACGGCCGCACGCCAGACCCGAGATGGTCTGGGTCACGACGGCTTGGAAGATGGAAGCGGCGACGTCCTCGGGACGGGCGCCTTCGTTGAGCAGCGGCTGTACGTCGGTCTTGGCAAAAACGCCGCAGCGGCTGGCGATGGGATAGATGGTGGTGGCGTTGGCCGCGAGTTCGTTAAGGCCGCTGGCGTCGGTGTGCAGCAGAGTGGCCATCTGGTCGATGAAGGCGCCCGTGCCGCCGGCGCAGGTGCCGTTCATGCGCTGCTCGATGCCGTTGTCGAAGTAGATGATCTTGGCGTCCTCGCCGCCCAGCTCGATGGCAACATCGGTAGCCGGGATGAGGGTCTCGACGGCACGCTTGCTGGCGATGACCTCCTGGACAAACTCCAGGTCGAGCCACTGGGACAGCAGCAGGCCGCCCGAACCGGTAATGGCGCAGGTCATTTGGGCCGTCGGCAGCACGGTCGCAGCGCCCTCGAACAAGTCGCGGGCGCAAGCGCGGACGTCGGTGTGGTGACGCTGGTACTTGGCGTAGACGATCTGGTTGTCGTCGTTGAGCACAGCGAGCTTAACGGTGGTGGAGCCCACGTCGATGCCCAGGTGCAGGTTGCCGCGGGCGGCCTCGGGGTTGAAGATCGCGCCTTCGGGGGCCTGGGCGGCGGCTACGGGCTCGGCGGTAGCGGGCTCGCTGACGACGGACGCCTCCCCTGCCACGTTCTTGGCATCGGCAACTGCCTCGGCAACTTTCTCGGCAGCCGCGGTCGCGGCCTTCTGCGCGGCATCCACCACGGCGGGTGCAGCCTCACGCGCGGCAGCGACCATACGGTCCTTGATGCCCTCGACGAGTTTGCTCATTGTCTCTCCTCTTAGTTGTTTGACTCGACAGCTGCGGCGGTGTCGGCCGCGTCCTCGAGCTGTAGGTTCAATAGCTTCATGCCGTATTCCGGCACGTTGATATCAATGGGTTGGCCATACAGGTCACCAGGGCGCACAAAAGCGAGCACCGTCATAATGCGCGCCATGGCCTCGGGCGATTCGGTAAGCCCACGCTCAAACCAGCGCTGAATCATGCCGACCTCGGCACTCACGACGTAGGTAACGTAATAGTCAAAGAACGTGCCCAGCGCCAGGCCCAAAATGCCCGTCTGCGCACGCGGCACCACAGCCTCACGAGCGGTGTCGATGATTCTTTTAATGAAAGCCTGGTCGCCGCCCGGACCCAGCAGCGCACCGATTAAGTCGCGGTTGGCCGCAAGGTAGCGCAGCAACTCAACCGAACCAGGCGCCGGCTCGAGCTCATCGATGTTGTGATAGAGATCAGGCAGCTGAGCTGCGGTGATGAGCTCAATGCGCTCACGGATCTCGGCCAGCAAGCCGTCCTCGATCTGGCTGATAAAGTCGGGGATATCGCGGTAGTGCGAATAGAACGTGCGGCGCGTAAGGCCGGCACGCTCGGTGAGCGACGCGACGTTAATGCGCGAAAGGTCGCCGCTTTCGGCAAGCTCGCTGGCAAGCGCCTGGCGAAGGGCACGCTGCGAGCGAAGGGACCGGCGATCGCATTTCTCGAGCTGGGACAAGCGTCCTCCTTGTTACTCAGCCTGTGCGCTATTGCACAGTGCGAGTATTATTGCACACCGTGTGCATCAACACGTAAAGGCAATATTTGGAATGTGACGAAGGGACTGTCCCTTTGTCACATTATTCGATGACGGTGCGGGAGTTTTGCTTGCGCATGGTGGCGAGCATGTGTTTGGGGACGGCGTGGACCATGCAGCTGCCGATGGTCGCACTCGCGGCGGCCTTGGCTGCATCGCTTGCGTTTTTGGTCGCGTAGCTGTGGCGGAAACGCTTGAGCATAGCAATGTCGTTGCCGCCGTCGCCGTAGACCGCGACCTCGTCCTCGGCAATGCCGTAGTAGCCCGCCAGCCAGGCCACGCTCTCGCCCTTGTTGCACGCCGCATCCGTAATCTCGAACATCACCGGATCGAACGGCGCGTTGACCACGCGGTCCGAGCGCTCGGCCAAATACGCCTTAAGTTCGCGCTCCAGCTCGGGCGAGGTCACGCGACAGTTGATCTTGCACACATCGTGGCGCAGGATGTCACCGATCGACTGGTCGAAATACTGCTCCTCGTGATACCCGCCGCGTGCACGCATACCGCGCATCACGATGCGCTTGATAGGGCTGTCCTTTTTAAAGCCCGCCTGGTGCATCTCGAACGAACCGCTCGAGAACATGCCATCGGGCGTGGAGCAATCAAAGCAAATGTCCGGGAACGCCTTGAGCAGCTCCTCGGTGGTCTGCGGATCGATGGTCCAGGTCTTGAGCACCTCTCCATGGCTGTCGCGCACGATTGATCCATTGGAGCAGCAGGCGTCAAGCGCCAGGCCCGTAAAGCCATGCTCGCCGATCGGCAGCGTCGAGCGTCCGGTCGCGGGAACCACATGCAGGCCGGCTTCGGTCAGCTCGCGAATGGCACGGCGGATGGTCCCATCCGCCTCGTGTAGGGCGTTCAGCAGCGTTCCGTCTAAGTCACTCGCAAACATCTTGATCATGGGCACGCCTCTCCTTCGTCTGCACGATATTGTAGACGAAGGAGAGGCACGCCTAAACAATGCCGTCCCGGCGCGGCGTACCACCGCCTCCACAAATTCACGGTGCCCCAGCGCGTTAAGACAATCGCCACGAGCGACTTTTCAGCCGATAAAACAGCGCCGTCGTCAACGTCAGCACCGCCAGCATGCCTGCGAATACAATCGCCGGTGTCCATCGATCATATGCGAGTCCGTAAACCAATTGGCCAATAGGCGTTGCACGGGAAAGCGTCATATAAACGAGTGCCAGCACTTTTCCGCAGAGTTCCTTTGGCGCTGACCGCTGAACGAATGAAACGATTTCAACCGATGTAATGCTTGCCCACGCCATGACCCATGCCGAGCCGGCCGCAAGCGCGGCAAACGCTAATTCATCAGGACCGCTCAGTAGCGTGACAATAATCGGTACGACTCCTAAACAGATCATCGCAACATATCGACATATGCCCTTGAAGGAAAAACGATGCGGCCAAATACCGACCAAACCACTGCCGACAAGACCACCTAAGCCCATAGCCACCTCGATAATCCCAACAAAGGATGACTGCATTCCGAGATGCTTTGCAACAATAACGGGAGCACCAATCGTTAACCCAACTAACGCAAGGTTCAAAATAGCCGCGATCAAAAACACAACGAGCAATGATGAGTTTTGAGACAGGTACCGAATCAACTCCCGAAAATCGTTTCGGCGTGTCGTACGAGTCGCGCCGTCTCCCATCGTTTCAGATGAGGCATTTTGCTTGAGTGCGCCCCCGAACAGCAGGGCTGAAATCGTAAACGTCAACGCCGCGGTTTCGCATAGAGTATCGATACCAAAGCACCCATAGACTGCCGTCCCGACTACAGGCCCCAAGATATTGCTCATCATGATTATCTGCGAGACCAACGCAGTGGCACGCTCAACCTTTTCTTGGCCCGTCATGCGCACCGCCTCAATTTGAAGCATCGGTTTCAGCAGCGATTGGATGCCATATTGGACGCAAAGCATTGCTGCCACGACAACCGCAAGAGGCAGCGAACGCTTCATGGGGATAAACAGCAGTGATGCAGCCATCAGAACAATGCCGAGTACCACAAGAACCCCGCGATGTCTTCCCCGATCCGCCAAAATCCCGCCAACCGGAGTCGCGAGCACGCCCGGTATGAACGCTATCGCCGCGACGGCGCCATATAACGTTGAGGAGCCGCTGCAATCGAACAAGTAAAGCGGACACGCAAAGCACAGTGCCGACAGCATCGAATACGCACACAGCTGTGCAACAAGAAGACCAAATAGCCTGATAGATCGCACTGTTTTTGGCGCCAATGAAACGCTAATTCTTCGCATCCCAGCCATAAGCCTGCCCCCAAATACATACTATTAGTATGTATTTAATGACTTGAAAAGGGCGGCCGTGGCTACCCTCACAAATCAATTACATACCGTTGGTATCTATATTACCACCCGGCACGGTTCCATACGTCCCAAATCTGGGCCGTTGTCTGGAGCACTTCATTACCCAAATCAAGCCCCACCGCGGCCGCCATCTGCGCCAAGCATTGCGCGCGAGCGAGCATTCGGTCCTTGGATTCAAGCGGACGGAACAATGGCAGCAGCCAAAGATTCGCCAACAACGATACGGCCTCCGCCGCTTCGCGCGGGCATTCGCACGCAATGGAGCCGTCGGCGATGCCCTCCTCGATCACTGGCAAGAGGCAGCCATCGGCCGACTCGTCAAACGAGCCCTGGTACTGCATCGCCAGTAGACGCGAGCTTTTTACCGGATCTGCCGCAGGATGCATGCGTGCCCATAGCTCAATTTGTGGAACGACGGACTCGGGCGCGTACAGCCGCTTGAGCTTTTGGGCTCCGGTCATATTACCGATACCAAGCGTTGAGCGACGGCGCTCAACAATCGGAGCCATTGCCCGATCAAATGCGGCGTTGAAAATCTCCTCTTTGCTCTTAAAGTGATGATAGACAGCACCCTTGGTCATGCCATCGAGGCGGTCGACGATGTCTTGAATGCTCGTCCCCTCATAACCCTGTGCGCAGAATAGCTCCAGCGCCGCGTCGAGAATCTTCGCGACCGTCTCCTCGGGATATTTATTACGACCCATAATCCGTCCATCCGCAACGCAAGTCTTGTGCCTCATTGCAGCATTTTAACGTTGCGGATGGCAGGCAGTCGATTCTACACCGCGGCGGGGCCGTGTTCGCCGGTGCGGATGCGGATAACTTCCTCGACCGGCTCGACCCAAATCTTGCCGTCTCCGACGGCGCCGGTGCGGGCGGCGTTGCAGATGATGTCGACAATTCCGTCGACATGTTCATCGGCGCAGATGAGGGTGAACTGCACCTTAGGGATCGTGTTGACAAGCAACTCGTTGCCGCGCACGTATTCCTTCCAGCCATGCTGCGCGCCGCAGCCCTGCACTTGGTTGATAGTCATGCCACGAACATCGGCAGCAAACAGCGCGTCTTTAAGAACCTCAAGCTTTTCGGCACGAACGATCGCCGTAATTTTCTTCATAGTGAATTCCTCTCTTTAATAAAAGAAATTGATTGTCCTTCACATGGCACGGGTTTTCCAGGTGCCCGAGATTGCCCCGAAAGAGGAGCGCCGCGTACTTCGGTACGCAAGCGACGGTTTGAGGGGCAAGGTCGGGTGCCTGGGAAAGCCGTGCCGCTAATCGAGTCCGGAGAACGAGGGATAAGCGCTCTCGCCGTGCTGACTCGCATCCAGGCCCAGCGCCTCATCGGCCTCGTCCACACGCAGACTGCCGTGGAACAGTGCCTTGACCACCGCGGCGATCACCAAATCGAGCACCAGCACAATAGCGACCGTCACCACAATGCCCAAAATCTGCGAGATGAGCAGCGACACGTCGCCCGTGTAGAGCAGGCCGCCCTTGCCGGTCCACGAAAGCTCCGGCACGCAGAACAGGCCCGTGAGCACGCCGCCCAAGATACCGCCGATACCGTGGCAACCGAACGCGTCGAGCGCATCGTCGTAGCCGAACTTGGTCTTAAGATGACTGATGGCCAAATAGCAGACGGGCGAGACGATCAGGCCCATGACCAGCGCTGCCCACGGCTCGACAAAGCCCGCGCCGGGCGTGACCACCACAAGGCCCGCAACCAGACCAGTGCTGGCGCCCACCAGCGTGGGGCGGCCGGTATGCACGCGCTCGACGGCAAGCCACGAGACCATGCCCGCCGCGCTGGCCGTCACGGTGTTGAGGATGGCGAGTGCCGCAACGGCGTCGGCCTTAAACTCGCTGCCGCCGTTAAAGCCAAACCAGCCAAACCAAAGCAGGCCGGCGCCCAGCGCCACAAACGGCACGTTATGCGGACGGTAGCTCACCATGCCAAAGCCACGACGACGTCCGAGCATTAAGCAGAGAATCAGGCCCGTGAGACCGGACGAAATGTGCACCACGTCGCCGCCGGCAAAGTCGAGCGCGCCGATCATGTCACCGATAAAGGAGCCCTCGCCGCCCCAGACCATGTGGGCGAGCGGCGCATAGACCACGAGCAGCCAAATGCCCAGGAAGGCCGTCATGGCACCAAACTTAACGCGGCCGGCCAGGCTGCCCGTGACGATAGCTGCCGTGATCATGGCAAATGCCATCTGAAAGGCGATGTTGATGATCTGAGGGTAGACGGCGCCGTCCGACGCGGTACCCTCGGCCGCCTGCAGCACCTGGTTGAGTACCGGCAGGCACAGCAGCTGGTCAAGGCCTCCAATAAACGGACTCGAGCGGTCGCCGCCGTAGGCCAGCGACCAGCCGGCAACAATCCACAGCACACCAACCAGACCAATGGCGCCAAAGCACATGAGCATAGTGTTGATGACATTTTTGCGCCTGGACAGGCCGCCATAGAAAAACGCCAGACCCGATGTCATTAAAAACACGAGCATGGTGCAGATGAGCATAAACGTTGTCGATCCCGTATCGTACATTTGTCCCCCTTGGTCGCATGAACGTTGTCGGCGCCCATAATGCGGCCGAGGGGCAACTGGTGTAGACCAGATACGGCGTTGTTAAACGCTGCGTTGTCGAATGGAAACGGTGCCGCAATCTTGGAAACGGTGCGGCAACGGGCGCGAAACGAACGGGAAACGTGCGAACGAGAAGGGCGCGCTTGGCCCCACTCTGGCTAGCGCCGGAACAGTTCGCGAGCTCGGTCGCGAAGGTCGGTGGCTCGGATGACGCCCTCGTAGCGGTTGATACGCAAGCGCGGGAAGGCATTGAAGAAGCGCAGGTCGCGGCGGCTGAGTGACACGCTCGGCACCGGACGGCTTATGCGCTTGCCGGCAAGGCGACGACTGAGCGACGGACGCGGCATGCTCGGCGCGGCATCGGCCACGCGGCGGGCAGCAAGTGCCAGGCCGCGAGCACCATCCGCGATAAATGTCGGCATTGAAGCCTTCTCGCGCAGGGCATCGAGCGCGGCGTCACCCAGCTCGGCCAGCCACGCGTTAACGGCACGGCTACGGATGTGCGTTTGTGCCACCGAGTCAATCGTCGATTCGGGAATGCGCTCGAGCATTGAGTCCGAGGCATCGGCAAGCGACTCGTTGATGCGGTCGGCAAGATCGGCGCGCACGCGCTCCAGCTGATCGGACAGACGCCGCCAGCTCGCCAGCGAGCACAACGCGTCGACCATCATCGCGACCGCGACGATAAAGGCGGACAACCGCACAATCAGCACCGGCAAACGGCCAAGCAGCCCCAGCAATGCCGGCTCCACTAAACGGCAAATACACAACGCACCCAAGCCAAACGCGCAAGCCCAGTACAGACAGATGCGTCCGTGCAAGTTAAACGGCAGGTGCGAGTAATCCCAAAAGCGAGCGCCCGTTGTTTTTTCCAACAGCACGCCCACGCTGTACTCAATCACGCTGCATACGAGCGCTGCAGCGACAAACTGGCTCGACGCGTCAGGAATTCCGCGCAACAGCAGCCAGCAGGCAATGCCGCCCGCGCCATAGATGGGGCAGCATGGCCCCAGCAAAAAGCCACTGTTGGCAAATCGTCCGTGATTGAGCATGGCGCATACTGTCGACTCCCATACCCAACCGCAAAACCCGTAAAAGGCAAACGAGAGCACCAGTGCCGAGAGTGGGCAGGCGGCAAGCGTCGCGCCGCCAAACGCCATATCAATCGCGGTCCCCACCGTCTACCCTCTCCTCTTTTCGCTCGATTCGCCACTCACGCCATCGTCTGCCTCGTCCTTGCGTGGCAGACGGCCGGCGATCGTCTCGCGCAGAGCACACCATTTATCCGCCAGGCACACAATCCATGCCTCACGACACGTCGGCGGCACCGGCACCAGCGGAAACATATGGCGCACGATAATATTCCGCTCACGAGACGTCAGATCAAAATCTTCCTCCGCACGCGCCAGGGCAAAAAATGGATGCCGAAATCCGTGCAGTCGATGGCTTGGGTCGGGGTCGTGCCAGTCATAGAGAAAGTAGTCGTGCAGCAAGGCCCCGCGCAGCAACGAAGCACGGTCGACCGAAATGCCAGCACGGCCCAAGCGCTCGGCAAAGGACAGGCTCGCCCGCGCTACCGAAGTCACATGTGCATAGACCGTCACGTCGCCATGCTGGATAAACTCGTGCGTCAGGTCCAAGCGGCCCGCCTGGGCAAGCTGACGGGCGGCACTGTCGACCTCGCGCGCGATTTTCTCGGCAAGAACGGCATCGGACATGCTGCCTCTTTCCAGCGGCCCGCGGTGACAAGCCACGGCCTGCGCACAATCGATAAAAACATCATGGAACACATCAGTATGGCATCGGACAAAACGTTTTGCCCCACCAGTTGGCGAATTACCGCGCCGCCGTCACATATCAAACGCCAAAATGTGCGAGACTGTCTTGTGCAATTGTGCCGGCCGAGGGAGTGCCGGCGCACGATTCGCATGGAGTAACCCACA
Organism: Collinsella sp.; assembly: GCA_018382125.1. Classification (GTDB taxonomy): domain Bacteria; phylum Actinomycetota; class Coriobacteriia; order Coriobacteriales; family Coriobacteriaceae; genus Collinsella. The sequence continues at coordinate 6,959 of JAGZQO010000016.1, read as the reverse complement.
ACGATGCTGCTTACGCAAACGACAACGCCCGAGGACGTCAAGGCTCTCGACCGCGCCGAGCTTCCGCTGCTCTGCGGCGAGATCCGCCAGGCAATCCTCGAAAGCTCCGCCGCCGTCGGCGGGCACGTTGCCCCCAACCTGGGCGTCGTTGAGCTTACGGTTGCGCTTCATCGCGTGTTTAACTCCCCCATCGACAAGATTGTCTTTGACGTTTCGCACCAGACCTACGCCCACAAGGCGCTGACTGGACGCGCGTACACCTATATCGATCCGGAGCGTTATGGTGAGGCTTCTGGCTTTGCCAATCCCGACGAGTCCGAGCATGACCTGTTTGCCATGGGCCATACCTCCACGTCGGTGAGCCTGGGCTGCGGCCTAGCGCACGCTCGTGACCTGGCGGGAGATGCGTACAACGTCATCACCATCATTGGCGACGGCTCGCTTTCGGGCGGCTTGGCGTTTGAGGGCTTTAACAACGCCGCCGAGCTCGACAGCAACTTGATCATCGTCGTCAATGACAACGACCAGTCCATCGCCGAAAACCACGGTGGCCTGTATCGCAATCTGGCCGAGCTACGTGCCAGCAACGGCACCTGCGAGCGCAACGTTTTCCGCGCGATGGGGCTCGACTACCGCTATCTGGACGCCGGCAACGATGTGTTGGCCCTGGTCGACGCGCTGCAGGAACTACGCGATATCGATCATCCCATCGTGCTGCACGTCTCCACCGCCAAGGGCAAGGGCTTTGAGCCAGCCCAGAGCGACCCCGAGCGCTGGCATCATGTGGGCCCGTTTGACATGGCGACTGGGCGCAAGCTCTGCCCGGGTCATCCGAGCGAGCCCGCACCGCGCACCTATGCCGACATTACGGGCGAGGCGCTCAGCGCCGCCATAGAGCGCGATCCGCAGGTCGTGGGCATCACGGCCGCCACGCCCTACATCATGGGCTTTACACCCGAGCTTCGCGCCGCGGCAGGCAAGCAGTTTGTTGACGTGGGCATTGCCGAAGAGCACGCCGTAACCTTTGCCACCGCGCTTGCGCGCTCGAGTGCCAAGCCAGTTTTTGGTGTGTACGGCACGTTTTTGCAGCGCGCCTACGACGAACTGTGGCACGACCTGTGCCTCAACGACGCCCCCGCAACCATCTTGGTGTTTGGCGCATCGATCTTTGGCACCACATCCGAGACGCACCTCTCGTTCTTTGATATCTCCATGCTGGGCGGTCTTCCCAACATGCGCTACTTGGCGCCGGCCTGCATGGAGGAATATCTGTCCATGCTAAGCTGGTCGCTCGACCACCGCGAGCATCCCGTAGCGATCCGTGTACCGGGCATTGGCCTGGTAAGCCGCCCCGATCTGGCGCCTGCCGAGGACACCGACTACAGCGCCGTTCGCTACAACGTGGTGCGCCAGGGTCGCGACGTAGCAGTGCTCGCGCTCGGCGATTTCTTTGAGCTGGGCGAGCGCGTGGCGAACCGCTTGGCCGCCGAGTACGGCATCGAAGCCACACTCGTCAACCCGCGCTTTGCGACCGAGCTCGACCGCGAGTTCCTCGACAGCCTTGCCGCCGAGCATCGCGTCGTCGTCACCCTCGAGGACGGCGTCTTGGACGGCGGCTGGGGCGAGCGCGTCGCGTGCTATCTGGCCTGCACACCTGTGCGCACGCGCACCTTCGGCATCGCCAAGGGCTTCCCCGACCGCTACGACCCCAACGAACTGCTCGCTCAGAACGGCATGACGGTCGAGAACATGGCCGCCGAAGCCGTAAGGCTACTCAACGAGTAAAAAACCTCCGCAAGGGAAGCGCCCCCTGCGGAGGTTTTTATTTTCGCGGCGCGAATATCTCGATCCGTAACATCTATGGCCCGAATTCCCGTCTAACTGTTACAGATCTAGATAAGACGTCTTAGTCCCTGACCTTTGTCTCAATCTGTAACAGATAGAGACCTTTTGTCCGTCCAGATGTTACAGATTGAGACATTCGAATTCCCCTGAAGAGAAAATCTCGATCTGTAACAGTTACTCGGCAAAAATGGCTGCAGATGTTACAGATTGAGACAAAGCAGCGAGGCAGGCCGCCACATCTGCAAGAACCACCACAAAGGTGCCTGTCCCTTTTTGGTAGGTAGAATTACCCATAAGGTAAGTATGTTTCTGAGTTATTTCGTGTTGACCCATTTGAGCGGGATAGGGTATAACTCTACTCAACCGCTAGGGATTTTATTGAGAAAGGTGTTCTACCATGAGCAAGAACCTCTCCCAGCAGGTCGTTCTCGACCGCCGCGGCTTCGTTGCCGCCACCTTCGCAACCGTCGCCGGCCTTGGTCTTGCCGGCTGCTCTGACACCAGCGCCGAGGCCGACAAGGGTTCCGCCACCGGCTCCTCCAAGGGCTCCGAGGATACCGAGGCTTCCACCACGCTCGATGCCAAGGCATTCGACAAGCTCGTCAACGACGGCCCCAAGGCTGATGACGACGCCATCGCCGCCAGCACCTGGGCCACGGCCGTCAAGGACGCCGGCGTCTTTAAGATCGGTGGGGTTCAGACCTCCACGCTCTTCTCCCTCCTCAACGAGAAAGACGGTCAGACCCGCGGCTTCGATGCCGGTATCGCACAGCTCCTGTCCAACTACATTCTGGGCGAGAACAAGGTCGAGATCACCCAGGTGACCTCGGACACGCGCGAGTCTGTCCTGCAGAACGGCCAGGTCGACGCTGTCTTTGCCACCTACACCATTACCGACGAGCGCAAGAAGCTCGTCTCCTTCGCCGGCCCCTACTACTACACCCAGCAGGCCATCCTGGTGCTCGCCGATAACGACGACATCAAGAGCGTCGACGACCTGGCCGACAAGAACGTCGCCGTCCAGTCCGGCTCCAACGGCCCTGCCATCCTGGAGGAGTTCGCCCCCAAGGCCAGCCAGCAGGAGTTCAAGACCGACGAGGAGGCCCGCCAGGCACTCCAGCAGGGTCGTGTTGACGCCTACGTCATCGACAACAACATGCAGCAGAGCGCCCTGGTCCGCGAGCCCGGCAAGTACAAGATTGCCGGCAAGCCCTTCGGCAGCAAGGAGCCCTATGGCATCGGTCTGCCGCTCGATTCCGACGGCGTCGCCTTCGTTAACGACTTCCTTAAGAAGATCGAGGACGACGGCACCTGGACCGAGCTGTGGCAGATCTGCATCGGCGACCGTACGGGCGACACCAATGTTCCCGAGCTGCCCGAGATCGGGGCCTAGGCAGCGAGCCTGGTAACGGCCGCAACGAAACCATATGGAAACGCACGATGCGCTTTATTGCGATAAACTGTTTCCTCACTGAGTTGTCGGGGCTTCCGTACACACGGGAGCCCCTTTCCTTATCGGCGGGAGGTCCGCATGAGTCTCTCCGAGCTCTGGTCGCTCTATGGCCAGAACTATATCGACGCGCTTCTAGCGACCTGGGGCATGACTCTTGAGTCGTTTGCCATCGCCATGGTGCTGGCCGTCGCCGTCACCGTGATGCGCGTGTCGCCACTCAAGCCACTGCGCGTCTTTGGCGACCTGTATGTCCAGGTCTTTCGTAACATCCCCGGCATCGCGCTGCTCATTATCGTCGTCTACGCGCTGCCACCGCTCAAGGTCGTCCTGCCCTACCGCACCTGCGTTATCGTCGCTACGGTGCTCTTGGGTTCTGCCTTTGGTTCCGAGAACTTTATGAGCGGCATCAACACCGTCAGCGTCGGCCAGGTGGAAGCAGCACGTTCTCTCGGCATGAGCTTTAACCGTATCCTCGCCAAGATCGTGATTCCGCAGGCGCTGCGCTCGAGCGTGCTGCCCATGACCAACCTCTTTATCGCCGTCATGCTCACCACTGCGCTCGGCAGCCAGGTGCCGCTTAAACCGCAGGAGCTCACCGGCGTGGTGAGCTACATCAACACGCGCTCACTTGGCGGCGTCGCCGCGTTCTTTATCTCGGCGCTCGGCTACCTGGGCACGGCCTTTGTGGTGAGCCACGTTGGCAACTACATCGATAAGAAGGTGAGGATCCTCCGATGAGCAAGCATTCCTCCCCTGCACTTACCATGCGCGATGCGCTCTACGAGGCTCCCGGCCCCAAGATGCGCGCCAAGATTCGCATCGGCACCGCTATCTCGCTCGTTGCCGTCGCTGTGCTCGTCGCCCTGGTACTGCAGCGCTTTTATGTGACCGGCCAGCTTTCGGTCCACTATTGGTATTTCTTTACACACCTCACCACCTGGAAGTTCCTGCTTGCCGGCTTTGAGGGCACCGTTAAAGTCGCGCTCACCGCCGGCGCCATCGCGCTGGTGCTGGGCCTAGCCCTTATGCTCGGCCGTACCAGCGACATTAAGCCGCTGCAGCTGGTCTGCCGCGTGCTCACCGACTTCTTCCGTGGCGTGCCGAGCCTGCTGTTCATCTACTTCTTCTTTTTGGTGCTGCCGCAGTACAAGATCTCGCTGCCGTCGTTTTGGATGCTCACACTGCCCGTCGCGCTCGCTGCGGCCGGCGTACTGGCCGAGATTTTCCGCGCCGGCGTCAATGCCGTGCCGCGCGGTCAGGTCGAGGCAGCCCAGGCGCTCGGTCTCTCCAAGGCCAAAATCACCTTTAAAATCGTACTGCCACAGGCGATTCGCTTTATCATTCCGTCGTTGATCTCGCAGCTCGTGGTCGTGGTCAAGGACACCACCGTCGCCTACGTGGTGAGCTACCCCGACCTCATGCAAAATGCCCGCGTGCTCATTACCAACTACGACGCCCTCGTGTCGGTCTACCTGGTGATCGCGGTCATCTACATCCTCATCAACGTCGCGATTAACAAGGCCGCTGTCTACGTTTCGCACAAGACCGGCGCGACCATCATCCGCTAACGCTTCACCATTTCGAGTCATAAGGAGCCGAGCACCATGGCACAGAGCACCTCTTCCACCGGCAATCAGCCGCTGATCGAGCTCAGACACGTCGATAAGCACTATGGCGATCTACACGTCCTCAACGACATCAATCTCTCGGTCGACCGCGGCGAGGTCGTCGTTGTGATCGGGCCCTCGGGCTCGGGCAAGTCGACCATGTGCCGCACCATCAACCGCCTGGAAACCATCGACTCGGGCGAGATTCTCATCGAGGGCGAGCCCCTGCCGCAAGAAGGCAAGGATCTTGCCCGCATGCGTGCCGAGCTGGGCATGGTGTTCCAACAGTTCAACCTGTTTGCACATATGACCGTACTGCAGAACGTCATGCTGGGGCCGGTCGACGTGCTGGGCGTGTCCAAGGAGGAGGCTCGTGAGCGCGCCATGGACCTGCTGAGCCGCGTAGGCGTTGCCGAGCAGGCCGACAAGGTGCCCGCACAGCTCTCGGGCGGTCAGCAGCAGCGCGTGGCTATCGCCCGTTCACTCGCCATGCAGCCCAAGGCCATGCTCTTTGACGAGCCCACGAGCGCCCTCGATCCCGAAATGATCAACGAGGTGCTCGAGGTCATGGTCCGTCTGGCCCAGCAGGGCATGACGATGATCGTCATCACGCACGAAATGAACTTTGCCCGCCGCGTGGCCGACCGCGTCGTGTTCATGGCCGACGGCCAGATCGTGGAAACCGGCACGCCCGACGAGTTCTTCGACCACCCCCAGACCAAGCGCGCCCAGGACTTCCTCAACTCCATCAAGGGTCACTAGCCAGCCACCCCGTGGGACAAATCCATCGGAAGCGTTGTCCCACGTCTCTCATGCGCCCTGTCACCTTCAGATTCGAAAGCAACACCTATGATCGGAACCCGCACCTCATCGTCCTACACCCCGCACGTCGACGTCGCCCCCGCCGACCGCCCACTCATCCTCGTCGCACCGCGCTGGGAAGAGGCAAAGCCGTTTTTAAGCGAGACGCTCTCCCCCAACGAGGAAATCGCAAGTGTCTTTGTCGATGCCATCCTTGCCGCCGGCGGCCTACCGCTGCAGATGTCCATCACCGAGGACATTGAGGTTATCCGTCATTACGTCGATATCGCCGACGGCATCGCCATTCCCGGCGGCCCGGACGTCAACCCCAAGCGCTGGGGCGATGATCGACCCTACGACCCCACCCTCTGCTGCGAGATCCGCGATAGTTTTGAGTTTAAGCTGGTCGACGAGGTACTCCGCGCCAAGAAGCCGCTCTTTACCACCTGCCGCGGCACGCAGCTGCTCAACGTCGCCACTGGCGGCACCCTGTGCATGGACGTGCCGAGCCTGGGTGCGCGCGAGGGCCGCACGCAGTGGCGCCACACCCATGTGCTCAACGACCCCGTGCACCCTGTCGAGGTCATGCCGGGCTCGCTGCTGGAGCGCGCGGTTGGCGGGCACAGGCTGATCCAGACCAACTCGGCACATCACTGCTGCGTCGATCGTCTGGGTAAGAGCACGCGCTTGGTCGCCAAGGCAACCGATGGCGTTCCCGAGTGCATCGAGGTCGAGGGCCAGCCGTTCTGCTTGGGCGTGCAATGGCATCCCGAGTACACCTGGCAGACACTCGAGACCGACTTTAACCTGTGGAAGTCGTTTGTCGAGGCAGCGGCAAAGGTCAAGCAGGCACGCTAGCTCGCAAATCACACAGGCTTAAACCTTCCATGCCAGGGGGTGTTCCTATAGTTTTGTCAACTGGGCAATGCTGTTTTCGAGATTGAATCGCGACATGCTAACGCCAGGCCTTTCGGCCGATGGGCTCCAATCTGTTCGGAGCGCTTCGACTAGGCGGCGTAGGGCACCCTGTCCCGCATGATCGCGTAGATGACCTTCAGCCTCTTTCGTGCCAGCGCCTTGAGCGCCTTGCCGTGCGGCATGCCCCGCTCTCGGCACCTAGCGTAGTAATCGCCCCATCTTCCCTCTGTCCGGGTAAGGCAGTTGCACGAGAATATGAGCAGGTTCTTCAGCCTCTTGTTGCCTTGGCGCGATGCCGTCACCGAGGAGATCGAGGTCCCCGACTGGCGGTTGCG
>JAGZQO010000015.1 GCA_018382125.1 Collinsella sp. | reverse complement strand
TCGCGGACCGGTGTTCCAGGAACGATTTAAGAGCGTGATCATTTCTGACGATGAGCAGCTGCTCCGTTGCGTTCGATATATTCATGACAACCCTGCAAAGGCTGGAATTTCTTCTGCTCCTCTTTATCGTTGGAGCAGCTTCCACGAGTATTTCTCTCATCCCGAGATTTGCGATTGTGACGGTATCCTCGATCTGTTTGGGGGTACGGAGGCGTTTTATCTTGCGAGCACCGACGGCAAACCTAATTCCTATTTTATGCCCGAAGGCAAGCATATTTCCGATATGGATGCGCTAGAAGTTGCCCAAGCTCTTTTGGCTCCGCATGAGCCTTATCAACTTAAATCTCTGCCGAAATCAGAGCGTAATCGTCTTCTGGCAGTGTTGAGACATCGGGGGTTTACGATTGACCAGATTGCGCGCCTGACGGGAATCGGGACCAATATCATTCAAAGAGCGAAATGACGCTCCAAATGATAAAAAAATCCCCGTCCTAGAATAATCATTCAAAGGCGGTTAATCGTTGAAGCGGGATTGGCGGCCGAAGGATAGGACGGTGTCGCCGAATTTGTCTCGGACGGCGTCGATGGCGACGGAGAGGTCGCGGCGGTCGCTGGATTGGGCTCCGCGGTCATCGATCTCGCAGAACAGGTCGGTTTGGATACCGCCTTGGTGGTTGAAGTCGCTCATGCCGATACCCGCCAGACGCACGTGCATGCCTTCTTGCCAGATATTGTCGAGCAGCTCGAGCGCTACGGCCACAAAGATATTCTCGTCGTCGGTGGGGTGGGGCAAGCGGCGCTGTGCCGTGCGTCCGCTACCGTAAGAGTATTTGAGCTTGAGCGTTACGGTTCCGCCCGTCAGCCCTTGACGACGTAGGCGGCGCCCAACCGACTCGCCCAGCAGCGCAATCGCCGCCTCGATATCCCCACGCTCAGTCAAATCCTTCGCAAAGGTGCGCTCATTGCTCACCGATTTAACTTCACGTTCGTCATCCAGGCCGGTAACCTCGGATACTTCGAGCCCTAAAGCACGTTGACGCATGCGCTCGCCATTCACGCCAAAGATTGCAGCCAGGGTGGACTCTGGCGCGCGTGAAAGTTCGCCGAGCGTATAGATGCGCATACTACGCAGTCGCTCCTCGGCCGAACGCCCGATTCCGCTCATGGCAGATACCGGCAGCACAGCCAAAAAGCGCTGCTCGGTTCCGGGGCGCACGATAGTCAGCCCAAACGGCTTGTCGCGCTCGCTTGCGATTTTGGCCACGGTCTTGTTGCACCCAACGCCGATGGAGCACGTCACCCCCAGCGCCGCAACGCGATCGCTTATACGCCGCGCAACCAGCAGCGGATCCTCGGGCGCAAACCGGCCCGGTGTGATATCGATAAAGGCTTCGTCGATGGACACGCGCTCCACGCGCGGTGTCTCATCGGCAAGGATCGCCATAACCTGTGCGCTCACCTCGCGGTAGCGATCAAAGTGTCCGTGCGTCCAAATGGCCTGCGGGCACAGGCGCCGCGCCTCGGCCGAGGCCATGGCAGAATGCACGCCAAAGCGACGTGCCTCGTACGAACACGTGGACACGACGCCGCGTGACTCGGCGTCTCCGCCCACGATGAGCGGCTTTCCGCGCCATTCGGGATGATCGAGCATCTCCACGCTCGCAAAAAATGCATCGAGGTCCATCAGGCCCACCGCCGGACCCGTCCAGGGCGGTGGCGTGACGCCCGCAGCATCCTCATAACCGTATGTATGTTCGCGTCTTTCCATGTCATGAGTATACCGCGCAGCTCATGTGGGGTGCGTGGATGTGCTTGCAAATCGCGAATTCTTGTCTAAGATATGGATTTGCCCTCGACTACACCGAAGAAGTTGGTCTCACGGACTTCACCTGCCCGCGTCGATGGCGTATTATGTTCAACTGTTTGTTTGTAGTTGCAGCCTAAAGCTGCTTGGTTGGAGGAGTTTCCTTTGGCAGTCAAGATTCGCCTTGCTCGTCACGGCGCTAAGAAGCGTCCGTACTACCGTGTCGTCGTCGCCGATTCCCGCGCCCCGCGTGACGGTCGTATCATCGAGGAGGTTGGCCGCTACAACCCGATGACCGCCCCCAAGACCATCAACCTCGATCTCGAGAAGATCGCCGACTGGCAGTCCAAGGGCGCTCAGCTCACCGTCGCCGTCGCCGCTCTGGTCAAGGCCGCCAACGAGGGCGAGAAGACCGAGACCGTCGTCAAGAAGTCCAAGAAGCAGCTCGCCAAAGAGGCCGAGGCCGCTAAGGCTGCCGCTGAGGCCGCTGAGGGCGCCGAGGAGTAAATCGTGCCTGAGGTTGACGCTGCACAGCTCGAGGGTGAGGCAATGCTCTCAGATCGCATCGCCGATCTCGTCGAATATCTCGTTGTTCAGATCGTCGACGACCCGGATTCCGTGAGCCTCGAGGTCATCGATGGTGACGACGCCTCCACGATTGAGGTTTCGGTTACCGAGGATGACGTTGCTAAGGTCATCGGCCGTCGTGGCCGTACCATCAAGGCCATTCGCACGCTCGCCCGTGCACTGGCCGCTCGCCTCGACACTGCTGTCGAGGTAGAGGTTCTGGGCTAGGACCTTGAGGTCCCAGTACAAAAACATCGCCCGTGTGGTCAAGCCGCACGGAAGGAAGGGGGAGGTCCTCGCGCAGCCGCTGCGGGGGCTTCCTTCTGTATTGGAGCCGGGTATGCGCGTCGCCCTGACGCCGCCGGCGCTCAGGCGTGACCGCTTTTGTACGGTTGTGTCCGTCACCGATACGGGCGATGGCGATCTGGTCTCGTTTGAGGGCATTGACGACTTGACAGCCGCTGAGGGCATCACGGGATGCTACGTGCTGGCTAACCGTGACGACTTTGAGCTCGATTCGCTCGATGCCGCCTATACCGACCTTATGGGTCGCGAGGTGGTCGATGAGCGCTTCGGTTCCCTCGGAACGATCGTCGAGATCATGTCGACGCCCGCCAACGATGTTTGGGTTGTCGAGGGCGATCGGTACGGCGAGGTGCTGATTCCCGTGATCGAGCAGGTTGTACTCGATCTTCCCGACACAGGAACAATTTCCGTCCATGTTATGGACGGCTTGATCGATATGGACAAGTAGGGAGGACAACATGCTGATTGAGACCCTTTCGGTCTTTCCCGAGATGTTTGAGCCCGTCATGTCCACGTCGATTTTGGGCCGCGCCCGCAAGGCCGGCCTTTTTGATTTTAAGGCGTATAACCTGCGCGACTGGACGCACGACCGCCATCGCACCGTCGATGACGAGCCGTACGGCGGCGGGCAGGGCATGCTCATGAAGGTCGAGCCCATTGCCGAGGCCATCGAGTCCATTCGTGCCGAGGGTCCCAAGCCAACCGTGGTGTTCTTTACGCCCTGTGGCGAGCCCTTCACGCAGCATGTGGCAGAGCGCCTGCTTAAAAGCGAGCGCTTGCTGTTCGTGTGCAGTCGTTACGAGGGTGTCGACGAGCGCGCGTATGCGTATGCCGACGAGCGTCTGTCGATTGGCGACTACGTGCTCACGGGCGGCGAGCTGCCCGCTATGGTCGTGGCCGACGCCGTCGTGCGTCTCATTCCCGGCGCCTTGGGCGACGAGATGAGCAACGTGGACGAGTCGTTCTCGACTGCCGAGGATGGAGGCCTGCTCGAGTACGCGCAGTATACCCGTCCTGCCGAGTTCAACGGCGAGGGCGTGCCTCCGGTGCTTGTGAGCGGCGATCACGCCAAGGTCGATGCCTGGCGTCGCAAGAACGCCATCGAGCGCACCTGCCGCTGGCGTCCCGACTTGATCGAGACGGCGCGGCTCACGCCCGAGGAGCGCGCTTACGCGCAGGAGATTCTTGACGCTTCGTATTCGCAGAGCGAGGAGTGAGTATGGTTCCTACGCAACATTCCGCGTTGAGGGGCGCTTTTGAGTGGATCGCGGTCATCGCGATCGCGCTCGTGGCCACGTTCCTGATCCGCACTTTTGTGGTCGAGCCCTTTGTGGTGCCCACCGGTTCTATGGAGGACACGATCGAGATTGGCGACCAGATCCTGGCGCAAAAGGTGAGCCTCGAGCTCGGTCAGCCCGTCAAGCAGGGCGATATCGTGGTTTTTCACAACCCCGATGGCACCTCCGAGCATGATGTTCTTGTCAAGCGTGTTATTGCCACAGCCGGCCAGACGGTTGACCTGCAGGATGGCAAGGTGGTCGTTGACGGCCAAGCGCTCGACGAGGACTATACGACGGGCATGAGCTGGCCACTTTCGGTCCAATCGCCCGGCGCTCAGGTAAGCTATCCCTACACCGTTCCCGACGGGTGCGTGTGGGTGATGGGCGACAACCGCGAAAACTCTGCCGACTCACGCTACTTTGGTCCCGTCGACCGTTCGGACCTGATCGCCGTGGCGCTCGTGCGTTACTGGCCGCTCAACCGTCTGGGCGCTATCGACTAAAAACCGCTATAGTACAGTACCTAACCGTGTAATCGTTTCGACGAGGGGATATTAGAGGCATGAACGCTTCATCGCTTTCCTTCCAAGACATCATCCTGCGCCTCCAGCAGTACTGGGGCGAGCAGGGCTGCGTTATTATGCAGCCCTACGACTCCGAGGTCGGTGCCGGTACCTTCCATACCGCGACCACGCTGCGCTCGCTCGGTTCCGCCGAGTGGCGCACCTGCTATGCGCAGCCCTGCCGCCGTCCCGCCGACGGCCGCTACGGCGAGAACCCCAACCGCATGCAGCACTACTATCAGTTCCAGGTGCTTATCAAGCCCTCGCCGGTCAACGCCCAGGAGCTCTACCTGGGGTCTCTTGCCGCCATTGGCTTGGACCCCAACGACCATGACGTCCGCTTTGTCGAGGACGACTGGGAGAGCCCGACGCTCGGCGCCTGGGGCCTTGGCTGGGAGGTCTGGCTCAATGGCATGGAGGTCACGCAGTTTACGTACTTCCAGCAGGTGGGCGGCATCGAGGTCGACCCCGTGCCCGTCGAGATCACCTACGGCCTGGAGCGTATCGCCATGTACGCCCAGGGCGTTAACTCGGTCTACGACCTGGTGTGGAGCTACCTGCCCGACGGCACGCCCATGACCTATGGCGACGTGTTCCTCGAGAACGAGCGCGAGTTCAGTGCCTATAACTTTGAGGTCGCCAACGTCGAGATGATGCGTCAGAAGTTTGACGACTACGAGGCCGAGTGCCATTCCTGCCTGGAGCGCAAGCTGCCGCTGCCGGCATATGACTGCGTCATGAAGTGCAGCCACGCTTTCAACCTGCTCGATGCTCGCGGCGCCCTGTCCGCGGTCGAGCGTGCCAACTACATCCTGCGCGTCCGCGCCGTCGCCAAGGCGTGCTGCGAGGCCTACATGGCCGAGGTCGCCGGAGTCAACGAGAATGCCGACCAGGAAGGCGAGGTGGCGTAAGCCATGGCAGACGCTAAGGATTTCCTGTTTGAGATCGGTACGGAGGAAATGCCCTCTGCACCGCTGAACAATGCCGTCAAACAGCTTGGTACCATGATCGCCAAGGGTCTCGACGAGGCCGGTCTGGCCCACGGCGAGGTCCGTGTGATCTCGAGCCCGCGTCGCCTGGCTGCGCTCGTTGCCGACGTTGCCACCGCGACCGATGAGGTTCACGAGGTCAAGCGCGGTCCCGCGGCAAACATCGCCTTCGACGCTGACGGTAACGCCACCAAGGCCGCCCAGGGCTTCGCCCGCAAGTGCGGTGTGGCTGCCGAGGACCTGGTCCGTCGTGAGGATACCGACGGTCGCGAGTATGTCTTTGCCGAGAAGAACATTCCCTCCGCACCGGCAACCCCGATCCTGACGGCCCTGTGCGAGAAGACCATTGCCGGCCTGCAGTGGCCCAACTACCGCTCCCAGCGCTGGGGCCACGAGCACGCGACGTTCGTGCGTCCGGTCCGCTGGATTTGCTGCCTTCTGGGCGAGGATGTTGTGCCCGTGTCGTTTGCCGACGTGACGAGCGGCAACACCACGCGCGGCCATCGCGTGCTCGGCCCCGGTGACCACGTTGTCGCCAGCCCCGCCGCCTACGAGCAGGTACTCGAGGATGCCGGCGTGCTCTCTGCTGAGCGCCGTCGCGAGGCGATTCTCGCTGGTATCGCCGAGGTCGAGGCTGCCCGTCCCGGCTGCCATGTCGATACGCCCAAGAAGGTCTTTGAGGAGGTCATTAACCTCTGCGAGTGGCCGACGGTGCTCGTCGGTACTTTCGACGAGGAGTTCCTCAAGGTCCCGCACGAGATTATCTGCGAGTCCATGCTCACCAACCAGCGCTACTTCCCGATCTATGACGGCGAGGGCAAGCTCACGCGTGAGTTCGTGGTCGTTTCCAACAGCAAACCCGAGAATGCCGAGCGCGTGATCGACGGCAACGAGCGTGTCGTGCGCGCCCGCCTGGACGACGCCAAGTTCTTCTACGAGGAGGATCTGAAGATCTCCCTCGACGAGTTCCGCGAGCGCCTGGCCAAGGTCGCCTTCCAGGAGAAGCTCGGCAGCGTGCTCGCCAAGTCCGAGCGTATTGAGCAGCTTGCGCTCGCTATTGCCCGCGAGGCTCACCTGGGTGCCCACCTGGCCGCCGATGCCGGCCGCGCCGCTCACCTGTGCAAGGCCGACCTGGTGTCCAACGCTGTCGTCGAGTTCACGAGCCAGCAGGGCGTGATGGGCGGTTACTACGCCATCGCGATGGGGGAGAACGACGAGGTCGCCCATGCCATTCGCGATCACTATCGCCCTCGCTTCGCTGGCGACGAGCTGCCCGAGGGCACCGCTGGCTGCATCGTTGCCTGTGCCGACAAGCTCGATACCATCGCCGGTATCTTTGCCATCGGCGAGCCCCCGACCGGCTCTTCCGACCCGTACGCGCTGCGTCGTGCCGCCATCGGCATCATCAACATCCTGCGCGATCGTCTGCCGATTGATCCCACGTCGCTGATCGACTTTGCCCTTGAGCTCTATAGCGAGCAGGGCATTGAGTTCGACGCCGCCGAGGTCGCCCAGCAGGTTCGCGACTTCTTCCACGGCCGTTTGGTGAGCATGGCCCGCGACGAGAAGATCCCGGCCGACACCGTTGCCGCCGTTTCCGCGGTGCACATCATTGCCCCGTCGGTCTTCTTCGCCCGCTGCGCCGCCCTCGACGAGGCCCGCAAGAACGACGCCGAGACCTTCGACAACCTGGCGACTGCCTACGCCCGCGCCGCGCATATCTCCAAGCCCGAGCTGGGCGTGGAGTACGACCGCGCCCTGATGGGCGAGGTTGAGCTTGCGCTTGCCGACGCCTCCGAGGCCGCCCAGACCGCCGTCGACGCCGCCCTTGCTGCCGAGGATTACCCTGCCGCGTTTGCCGCCCTGGCCGCCCTGCGCGCGCCCATCGACCGTTTCTTCGACGAGGTCATGGTCATGGACAAGGACGAGCAGCTCCGCGATAATCGCCTTAAGCTGCTTAACCGCTTCGAGGCCGTTTTCTCCGGCATCGCCAACATCGGTGAGCTTGCCCGCAAAAAGTAAGCTAGCCTGCGCATAAGCGCAAAAGGAGCCCCGCATGGATTGCCCGGTCACCGCTCGTCCCACCGTTATCGTTATCTCCGACTCGCTCGGTGATACCGCTTGTGAGGTGGTGCTTGCGGCGTCCGGGCAATTTGATGAAGGGGCTTTTCGTGTTTTACGTCTGTCTAAGGTGACCTCGGTGGAGCAGGTCAAGTCGTTTGTGGGCCCGCGAGTCGATGCCGACCATCGTGATATCGCCGTGTTCCATACCATCGTCGATCCGGCGCTTCGTGCTCGCGTGCTCGACTACTTGGGCATGCTGCACATTCGCTCGGTCGACCTGATCGGCCCGACGCTTGCCGTGCTGTCGTCGCTTATCGGTGTGTCGCCCAAGGGCGTTGCGGGTGTGATTCATAAGACCGACGATCGCTATTTCCATCGTATCGAGGCTATGGAGTATTTCGTTGAGCACGATGACGGGCGCGGCTGCGATGATCTGTCGGATGCCGATATCGTGCTGCTGGGTGTATCCCGCACGTCCAAGACGCCGCTGTCGATGTATTTGGCCTATCAAGGTTACAAGGTTGCCAATGTTCCGTTGGCCCATGGCATGGAGCCGCCGAAGTCGATTTACGAGGTCGACCCGATGCGCCTGTTCGGCCTGATTTCGACCGTCGATGTGATTTCCGAGATTCGCGATAGCCGCCTGGGCGACGACTATGCCCGCGCCGTCGCCGGCTCTTATGCCGAGCCCGAGAGCGTGCGCGGCGAGCTCGAGGAGGCTCGTGCCCTCATGAAACGTCTGGGTTGCTTTGTGGTGCGCACGGACGGCAAGGCGATCGAGGAGAGCGCTGCCGAGATCATCGCTCACCTCGATGAGATCCAGGAAGCAAGGGCCCGCCGAGCCGCCCGCCGCGCCCAGCAGCAGTAACTACTGAGTAGCTAATTTGGGACGTGTCTCTATAGTATTGTCAAATCTCCTGGGACGAGCCCGCCCTCCTCGAGTCGCTCGGGAGGCTCGGCGTTGCAGAGACGGCGAGGCCGGACGGGGATTACCTCTTCGTGATGGAGGGGAACCCCGGCGCTGGAGGGCGACGGGGAGGCGCCTCGGGTGCAGCTACACAAGGGGGCCTGTCCACGAGGTCCACGTGCGGGAAGTCAATTAATTTACCGTTCAAAAAGGGGGCAATGTGGGAAAGGGCCAAGCCGACTATTGAAATGACGATAAAGACGAGGCATCCTGATGTATGTCGGAATATAGATAGGACAAAACGTATCATCTATATCGCTTCTATGAAACCCGATGCAAGTTCTTCTCAATCTCGAAATAGATTGAAGGCATTGAGAGGAACTTTATACTACAAAAATCGTAGGTCTGCCACCTAGACAGAAGAAGTGATTTTGTATGCGGAATCTTGCATTTTGAAAACCGGTGCCAACTATGAGGTGTGAGTCGGGCTCGGTAAAGCGCGGGGGAAATGAGATAGGCTGCGCGTCATCAGAGAGTGGCGCGCAGCCTATTGACCTGCTTTCGTATGACGGATGCTTTAGAGGATCCAGGGGCCAAGTGGGTTGCCATCTGCGGAGCAGTCTTGAATCGTTAGGATGGGATTTTGAAAGGGCTGTCTCTCCCTCCACGCCTTCAAGTGATAGGTGCAGACGCGGTCGTAGTGGATTTTTTTGTATGCGCGCGATATCTGTTTTACAGCCTCCTCTTTGCTGGAATATTTTCCTGGAGCATGTGCAACAGATGTGCATGCGATACCGTCGATCCAGCCAGATTGGGGTCCGAGGTTAAAGCTCGAGATTATTGTCAAGACGCCATTGAGGCCAGCTTGCAACAAATCGTTCTGTATTCGTTCAAATGCTGATTGATTGTTGGTTCCAAGGCCAATCATTCCAATTGCAGAGAGGTATCCGCTATCAGTGAGTTTATCTCCTGCACCTCGAATAACCTTGCTTGTGATGTTGAGGCCATCTGGGCCGCCATCGCCAACGAAGGGGTATGGTACGTCTTCTGGGATTGGGAGCAAAGGAGGATTCACCGTAATGAGTTCATAGCTGCAAGAGCTTTCGATATTGTTTAGTGCGTTGTAGAGACTTCCGGTTAGAACAGTTAAATCTTCGCTAATACCATTGACCAGTGCGTTTAGTTGGCAGATTTCTGAGGCGATTGGATTGATATCTATCGCCGTGACGTGCATTCCAGATTTTGCCAGTATGAGTGCCTGGATGCCTGGTCCAGAGCAGAGGTCTAAGGCATTCTTTCCGGGGGATGGGCTTAGCCGACGAGCGAGCCCAATTGAATCAGAGCCAAAATATAGTAAAGGCGAGGGTGATGGCGCATCGGCAAAAAGCCAGATGCCATGATATCGGATTAGAGATAAACCGGAAAGGGAGGCATTGCCATTGTGCTTGCTTAGCAGCCCGAGTGAGGCTATGGTTTCAACAGTGCCTTTCAGCAGACTTCTTTTTGCCACTTCTGAATCGAGATCAATCTCTCCACCTAGCATCAGGAAGGAGACGATCTCTTGATGCTCCCTGTCAAGTTGATCCCAGATGCGATGCGCGCATTCAAAAGGATCTATAGATATGTCAAGTGTGTCTAAAAAATCTGTTACTCCAAGAGTGTCCAATCTACGGAGTGGATTACTCGAGAGCGAATTTAAAGAGGGTAGCACTTCAATCATGTATATCAGACCCATTTCCGATAAAGGTAGTCTCGAATTTAGTCTCGACAATCAAGTCGGCTGCCAGTTTAGGAGCTAGCTTTGCAAGACAGGTCTGTGCCTCTTTCGAGAGGGCGATGTCTTCGCAAATCTCGCATTGAGAGAGGTAGCTTGAGCGCCCAAATGAAGAAAGGCCTCCGCTCGTGCGCAAGTGCTTCAGCAGCCCTCCTGGTCCTATGTATTGTATGTAATTAAGTAGGAGCAGCTGCAGTTCATTAATGTCATCCGTCAGATTGATTTTGCCAAGATCGAAAAGCCAAGTTCCCTCTGCATTTATTCCGCAGCAGGGTGCAAGATGGCAGTTTGGGGAAATAACGAAGTCTCGGCCGCAGTCGGAACAGTGTGACGCTAAGAGACGTGCCTGCGGTCGCGCATTTTGGTTGAGACTGAGATTTCGTGCGCGCCCAATTCGCGTGATGCCTGAATCCGTGATGAAGCGGGCTGGCGCGCTGGGAGGCTGGGTATTATCGTCGAACTGATGCAGGAGTGGAATGTCTTCATTAAGGTACTTGCACAGGTATGCCGGGCTGATTGTACTGTTGTTATCTCTGCAGACCGCAATGCCGAGAGTTTGAAAGCCCATTGTTTTTGCTGAGTTCCAAAGGTTGCGCACATTCTCGAGGGGTATATATTCCGCATGAAAGTCGTCGCAGCTGATATTGATTTCGTCAAGGCCACATGACTTCAATTCGTTGAGGAACGTTTCTGCGTCTCTTTCGCTTTTTGCCCACCACGCATTCGTTACAATTCGAGTAAAGAGTCCTAAAGAATTCGCATAAGCGATGGCCTCGAGAAGGTCATCGCCAAGAAGGGTGCATTCTCCGCCCGTAAACACAACAACACCACTTCCGACGCATACTTCGGCGAAGCTATCGATGAATTGCCGCATTTGGGGAAGAGTAAGCCTGTCACTGTTGTTCGGAGTGCAGCTCATCAGACAATGATCACACACAGCGCCACATTTATATGTTGTTATAAATGTCAGCATTCGAGGTCTGCGGAACAGCACGTGCTGCGAGCTTTCGGAAATCATGCCGCGAGCAAACGGGCGTCGGTGATTACCAAGGTGCCTTCGTTCTCGGAGTAAGTAACTTCGAATTCGACGGAGCGATAATACCCGCGGGCGACCCCATTGGAAGCCCCTTCGGGGTTGATGGTATTGGAGCTGGAATTCTTGATTGCTGTTTTAAGCATGGCTGCTTGCCTCGCTGCACTCAAGCCCTCTTGATCATATTTCCTGAAAACAGAAGTTTGTTTGTACGATTCCGATAGTTCAACAACATCAGGTTTGTTCATAAAAATAGCTGATCCATAGCCCATTGTGTTGACGTCGTACTTAAGGTTGGCGTTGTTTTGAGCATTCGCGTTTGCGTTTGCCATTCCGTTTGCGTTCAGAATGATGTTTGCGTTCGTTACTGCGTTTGCATTAAGTACAACGTTTACGAGAGGTATCGTTTGCGGCTCAGCTTCGTTGTCCTCGTCATAATATGCAAGTTGGATACGACGATATACTGCGCGTGCAACGGGGACACGCGCCTCCTTTTCGGTTGACTCCACCAGTTCGTACAGAGAGACTTTTCGATTTCCCGCTTTGATTTGGAGGTCTGTAATTCCATATTTCTGGAATACGGCACGAGGCTGAGCTTCGAAATCGCGTCTTGCGTCGGTAGATTGTTCCGCGTCCGCGACCAGTTTTTCAAGGATGCTAAGCTGGGACTGTATTGAGAGTTCGTTTAGGTGGTTCACATTGTCCATAGCGGTGACCTCCAATGTTGAATAGCTGTCTTGAAAGACTACGTCATGCTAGTGTCGGTATCGATTTGATACTACGAACAAATTAGAACTAAATGGATATAGTTTCCATACTAATCAAAACAAACTTGCATTCAAGTTTTTATTTATACTTGATTTAAGACGGAGTGGAATGCGGGCGCACAAGGAGATGCGGAATCGATGAGAGTCTCAAAAAATACTGCAGTGTTATCATCCTTCATCCTCTCTATTTCTCCATTTCTCATCCTATGGGCGGCTTGGTCGGCCCTCCCCGATAC
Organism: Collinsella sp.; assembly: GCA_018382125.1. Classification (GTDB taxonomy): domain Bacteria; phylum Actinomycetota; class Coriobacteriia; order Coriobacteriales; family Coriobacteriaceae; genus Collinsella. The sequence goes on along the minus strand of JAGZQO010000015.1, from coordinate 33,306 downwards.
AATTCCAGCTCATTGGAGTGGGGGCGTGGTTGATCGATGGGGAAATAAGTTTGAATTGCTGGTTGTTCCGCTGCTTTCTCTGATCGGTTCTATTGCAATTTCTGTGTACCTTATTGTTTCCACGCGGCGAAGGGAGTTCGCGGATTTCTCCGTTCGAATGCGACGGGACTTTCTTGCGTGCTATATTTCTGGCCTTCTTTTATCGACGACCTGTTCAGTGATAACTGCCGTGTGGGTCCAGTTGATTCTTACGCAAAGCACTGCGGTTGATGGGGGACTTGGACTATCGATCCCGTATTCCCTTCCCGGGCTATATGTGATTTTGTGCGCTTTGCCGCCTTTTCATGCGAGCGGCGGGAGCAAAAAGGCAGAGCGCCTGATAACAGTTCTTATTGGCTGCGCGGAGATTGTTCTTTGTGGAATAGTGCTTGAAGGTCCGGCTGCCTCTTATACGATGATTGGACTGATGATTCTGTTCTGTGCGTTTGAGATTGTGTCACAGGTAAGGGATAGCCGGTCCTTATGAATTGAATTACGCGCGTGCGGATATAAAGGTTGGCATGTTAAGCTGGTCGTTTTCTCGTTCTGGGACATTTGCAGTAGGATGAGTGGGACTAGGCGCGCTGCGGTGTGATGGTTGAGACTTGTATCGCTGCAAATCCGCTGATGCACATTTTGCTATTGGGCTTGAAGGTGGGACCGGCAGGCCTTTGTTTGGGTTGTTCTGGTCGTCCAACGCGTGTTGCACGGCTTTATATTGTTACCCTCGTTCGGCGCTCCGTTGGAGCATTTCCGGGTTTGTCGGCATCATGACTTGGCCAAGTGACACGCTTGCCGGGACGGTTGTAACGCCGCGCCGGTTCCGTGTGCTCCTTCGTTGTTGGCCTGTCCAGCCGGGGGCGGATTCGGCCTCATGTTGTGGCGCACGGCCTTCAGGGGCTTCCCCTGGCGAGTTATGTTCGTCCGTATGGGTAAGGGTCGGGTTGAGCTGACAATCCCGTGTCGGAAGGGGCTTGGACCATGCGCGCGATGACAGAGATTGAGTGGCTGGACGGCCGTGTGACGAAGGTGCCGGAGCTCGCCCTGGGCGATGCGTTCGGCGAGAGCGTCCAGGCGGAGCTCGATTTCGGGTTCGACGATGTGTTGGAGGGCCTTTGGGTCGAGGTGCGCCATCATGAGCCGGATGAGGACTCGGACGGCGACCCGCGCGGGAGGGGCTGCGCACTGTACGCGGACTGCCGGTACAGCCTGGTCGAACCGTCGGACCTCGACCGTGTCTTCTGCATCCTTTACGAGGGGCAGCCGAGGGTCTGCCGCGTCGCGGGGGAGCTCGTGAACCTTTTGCGGGCCTGCGCGTTGTCCTGCCTCATGCTCGGATCTCCCTACCCGCCAGGCGCCCTCGAGGCCCTGGCCGCGTGCGCTCGATACCTCTGCGGTCCGGCTTTCACATCCGACCTCGCCGCCCGTGCCCGCGCCGCGGGGGAGCTAGGGCCCCCGCGGCGGCGGTGAACGCGGCCGCTGCGTGGGAATTTGGGATGGGGGCGGGTTCCGAATCGCCTGCGGAGGGGAGAACCCCGTTGGGCGGGGACTATTCGTGATGCTTGATATCGCATTGCAGTATGGAAGCACGGATCATCTTCGCGATGGTCCGACCGGTTGATGGGCTAGGACGCGCATTCAGCAGGGAAGGGGATGGCTTTTAATGCCGCTTTTGGCTTATGCGTGCCGCGCTCCGCGTATGGCCATCCTGCGGTGCTAAAGCATTCTTGAAGTCTGTTAAGTGAATTCGTTTTAATCGCGCACGTGGCCGTTTGCCCATGTCGCATAACAGGATTCACTGTTGATTGCCCGTGTGATGACAGCGTGAGTTTCGGGGGGGTGGCGTGAGCGGAGTCGCCGCGTTGTATAAGTCTGGCCGGCCCGACTTATGTGTCGATCTGTCGGGCCGGCCGAGAATGGTGAAGAGATCTCGCTGTTGAATGAACGAATGTTACAAGCAGCTCTTCAAGGCGCTTTGGGCGTTGGCTGGGGCTGCGCAGTCAATCGCATGCAGTGATAGGCGAGGCGATTGCTCGATGAGCCGGCGACTAGTTCTGTGCTGCACTCGTCCCGGTGCCGTCGTTGTCTGCCGAGTACCAGAATGCGTAGGCCGCAACGACGGCATCATAGACGGCTGCGACTACGTTATCCACGACGGCTGCAAAGTTGACCACAACGGGAACGGGGCCGGTTTTGGAATCCATCTTCTCTACTTCTGGGGTCTCATACATGGGAACATCTCCTTAGAATTGTGACAGGACGCTCAGGTCGCCTAGATCATCGTCGATCAGGTCGATATAGAGGTCGCCGTCCATATTGATGTCTGCAATCAACGATGAGATCTCTTCCATCTCGTCAATCGAGTGCATACGATTGGCCAACGCGGTAACAACGGGCTTATCCCAAACGGTTGCCATTCCGGCATCGTAGTATTCCTGAAGGCTGTGTTTGCGAACGTTTCCGATGATGAGAGGTATATAGGGGGATGCGACGATATCGCCATTGGCGTGGATGGCCACTTGGTCAAATTGCATTTGCAGTTGAGGGAATCTGACCAAGTGGTCGATGGGGTCGCCCCACTCAAGCATGAAATAGCCTCGATAGTCCGGATCGTATCGAAGGTCATTGATCGTGTTGACTAGCCGACGGTATTGATTATTCGAAGGGCGAATCGTGCGGTTTCTTCGGGCTCTACCGAGGAGCATGAGCGGCTGAACTCTAAGGTCAATTCGGTCAGTTCTACCCGACGATTTCAGCTTGTCTCGAAGCATCGTGCAAACTGGTTTGAAATCGTCGACATTGAACGATGTCGGACAAAAGGCAATTGAAAGGTGCAGTGAGGTTTCGTTCAGCGTGATATCGATGGCGTCGAGCACCCGGTCGTATAATCCCGAGAGTCCTCGCATATGTTCGTGAGAATCGCGTAGGCCATCGAGGCTAAACTGTATGCCGTTTAAACCGGCGCGTTCGAGCTCATGCAAAGTATTTGAGTTTGCGAGCAGACCGTTTGACACGAGGTTGCATTTGACGCCAGATGCGCTGAGCCGCCGCAAGGACTCGATGACAAGATCCTTTCGCAGGAGGGTCTCGCCTCCGCAGAAGCAGAAGCTAAAGGGGTGCATTTGACAAATCGAGTCGACGAGTTCGAGGACTTCGTTGTCGGATAATTCGTTCGCGACGACATCGTTTTCTCCACTGTTGTTGAAGCAGTGTAGACAACGAAGGTTGCATTTGTTTGTAATGTCGAGCGCAACGCTGTGGGGCGCTCCGATTATTGCCGGCATGCTCATTATTGCTTCTTATCGAGCGGGCGAACAAACAGCTTGACGTCGCCCGAGTCGAGCTCATTGGGCAGGGTGCCGACTAAGGAAAAGCCAAGGCGCTGGTCGGAATGGTCAAGTTGTTCGGCGATTGGGGTGGAATCAGGCGCGTCAATTCTGAGCGCGCGGTAGGCTTTGGGAGCGGAAGATCCGTAGTATTCCGCAAGGCGGTCGAGCACACCGGCAAGCAGCGTGGAGCTGCATGAGATAAATTTGATGATGACGCTGCGGCCGGCGGGATTAGTGGCCGGCTCGCATATTATCAATCCATTAATTTCTCCGGACTGGCTCGTGAGTAGAAAATAATCATGGGTAAAGGAAAAGAGCCTTTGGCGAAGAACCAGAAAGTTCTCCAATTCGGGCTCAATGTCGAACTCAGAGAAATAGATCCTATTGCCATTTTTGGACTGTTTTGCAGAGAGGGATTTTGCAGCCGCCTCTTCGATCTCAGCAAACCTGCTCGCGTCCGCGAGAATAAGCAGCTCGTCGGGATTCACCGATGTTAGGTAATCGGAGCCGAAAGGGTCGTTCATATATCTCCCTTCTTTCTTCCAAACGATAAGACAGTTTACGGTCAGGCTATGCAGGGTTTGGGCCAGGTCATGCGCTAGCGTCTCGCGCGGTTGATCTGGGTATTTTTCTTGGAACAGACGGAGAATTTTGGGCAAATCGCAGGTGCCGTCGCATAAGTCAAGAATCTCTTTAGCGACCCTGTTGAGGATCGTATAGATTTGTTTCCCATCTGAGCTTAGGACGCTCAGGCGGTTATTTGGTTCACTGCGAAGGTAGCTTGGGTCGAGGGGGATAGGGATGACTCCAGGCAATGATGAGATTTGCGCGCTCCAAACATTCACGGATTCCATTGATCTCCTTTGGTTGTGGCCTATCTTCCTCGAATAGCAACTCGTTCGATAAAATATCACAAATCGAAACGATATATAAAAGAATATATTTATATCGATATACAATATTAAGTTAAAAAAAGTTTTGATGTTTGTCGATAGGGCTGGTATTGAAGGAGTGGACTGGAGTGATGGCGATGTCGGACGTTGTGGTTTCAATGGTGGGGTCATGCCTGCTGCTGTTGTTCGGAATAATGATATATCGAGGCAAGCTCACGGGATTGCTTGCCGGAATGTCATTGCTATCGGGAGAGCGTTTAGAGGAGGCAAAGCGGACGGCCGAGTCTCTAGGCGCAAACCGAGTGGTGGGGGCGTCTATAGTTTTCTCCGCAATATGCCTTTTTCTCTCGTCCCTTTTTCCGGACAAAAGGGCTATTCTCGGTCTGATGGTGGCTGCTGTTATAATCGCCGCGCTTGCCTATGCAAATAGGGGGCTTATTCGTATGTATATAAAGGTGAAATGGAATCCTGGGCACCGCAACCCGAGATAATGTCTTGAGCAAGGATTAACAACAAGGGATATATGGGAGCGATTAAGCGGCGAGCAAATTCAGTTTTGGATAAAAGGCCGCTTGATGGGAGCTGGCATGTTTAAGAAGACGGTTCACGAGTTGTTTCGGTGTAAAGGGTCACGGCTTTTCGTGATTCTCATGCTGGTGAATTTTGCTCTCGCGTGCGTCATGCCCGCCTTAAACGGTGGGTTTGTAGACTTTCTCGTGACGAATAGGGATCCATCTCGTGTCGTGTGGTTTGCGGCCTTTGTTGCGGGCATAGGGATATCGGCCTCCTTCATGTCGTATGCGATGGGTGTGAACGTATCGCGCGTCATCTTGGAGATGACGACGAGACTGATGGGGACCACGTGTGAGTCGTTTGAACGGGGGCCCCTGGAAAAGGGGGAGCAGGCGGATCCATCCTATACAACGCAGAGGGTGTATGCGGATTCGAATGCGGTGTCATCGTTTGTCGTGAACAACTTCCTGACGATCGGGCTTAACATCGTTCTGGTTGTGTTGATATGCATCATCCTGTTTTCGATTAATCCGGTGTTCCTGGTGTTAAGTGCATGTTCGCTTGTTGCGTACTTCATTTTATTCAGGGCGTTGAAAAAGCCGTTGTACAACAGTTCGCTTGCGAACAAGGAGGGTTTGAGTAAGCTTTTCGCGTCCGTGAGCGGCGAGCTGTCGCAGTTGTTTGACATTAAGTGCGATGGCGCATATAACCAGAGCGCTCGGACGCTCAAAGGGGTATTCGAGGGGTACTACCCGATTTACATGAAAGCAAGTAGGGTCTCGAATCTGGCCACATCAAGCGACGGCCTGATCTCGTCTGTGTTTCGGGGGGCACTGCTCGTGATCTCCGGGATGGAAATATTGAGCGGAAGAATGAGCTTAGGCGAGTTCACAATGGTGAACTCGTATTACTCGATGGCGTTCGGATGCTTCAAGTATTTTTTGAATTATTTCAAATCGTATCAGGACGCAAGGGCCTCGTTCGACCGATTGGGGGCTCTGACGGAGGACGCCGAGGACCGCGGCACCCTCACGGTTGGGCACGTGGAGAGCATATCGTTGTCCAACATCGCGTACCGATACGCGGGAAAGCCCTACTTATACCGCGACCTCTCCGTGGAGGTGGAGGAAGGAAAAACCTATGCCATTACCGGGCCGAACGGATGCGGAAAAAGCACGTTTCTGAAGGTGCTCCTTGGACTATATTCTGCTGGGGGACATCGGGCTTTGGGGTCGGTGCCATATGAAGAGCTCGATATGGAGACGATCCGACGGGACCTGTTTGCGGTGTGCCCGCAAAAGCTCTTTATTCCGAACGAAACGGTGGAGAATTACCTTGAGAGGACGTCGATTCGGGGATCGAGCGAAAACCTCCGAGAGCTTGTGCCGAGTTTCTATCGAACCGTCGAATCGTTAAAAGGCAAGAATTGTAGAGACCTTTCTGGTGGAGAGTATCGAAAGCTAAGGATATTCGCAGCACTTCGCAGGCAGCCGGAAGTGCTTGTGTTCGATGAACCAACGAACGATTTAGATGAAGAAAGCCGTCGGGAGTTCACGGAGTATATTCATCGAAATCCCTTCGATCAGCTAATTCTTGTTGTAAGCCATGATCAGGATTTGATTTCAGCATGCGATAGGAAGCTGGATTTGGATTTCGATCCGAAAAATGGGCAATGCTGATGGGAAACGCTTAGAGTTCGGGCTTGCGCGTCATGGAGTAATCTTTCCTCTTATCGAAAATCGTTACAATATAAGAAAAACAGTAAGCAAGAAGAAATGGCTCGGGGAAGAGCTCGCTGCTGTCAGTGATATTGGGTCTATATCCAGATAACACGGAAGGGGCCGTCCTCTACAACGGGGTATCACAGCGTCGCATCGACCGATACGCATTGCGGCGGTGCCGAGTTGGCATTACGGAGCAAGAGCCCCCTATTGTTGGGGGGACGATCCTCGATAATCTTACGCTGCTTTCTGATGATTTCGAGGCCGACAAACTGAATCGGATGCTTGCCATATTGGGGTTAGACAAAATGATTGCCGCTGCGGAGAACGGGGCGGCAGCGATGCTTGGCAGCAAGAAAGGAGGGGTGTCCGGCGGGGAGAAGCAGAACATCGCAATTGTGCGGCAGATGTTGAAATCGCCGGACGTCATGTTGTTTCTTGAGTCAACTTCAGCGCTTGATGCGAAGAGCCGGAGCGCGCTAATTAAATTGCTTCATGAGGTTAAGAGAGACCATATTGTAATTGTTGTCACTCATGACGAAGAGATGCTTGCGGCTTGCGACGAGGTCATTCCGATGCCCGGATGCTTATCGGGACGTGGCGTTGAAGGCCCAGAAGATCGAAATGGCGTGGGTGTTGGGTAAGTCCCTACGCGTACGACGTTGGGTTTCTGATCTTCATCGTCCTGCAAAGAAGGCTTTGTAACACGTTTCCCCTGGGAGGCCCCTTTTGTCCGTAGTGGCAAAGAGGGGCTTTTTCGTTTCCCTCTTGCGGCGGAGGGGGACACCATGCGCCTATACAGGACGACCTGCGCGCTTTCGTCGGATGACGGGCTATGTGTCGAGATGGGGGTCTCGGGTGGAGGCCGCGTCGCGGTCGCGGTCGGCCAGCGACCATCGGTACGGCTCAATCGTATTACCAGAACTAGTAAGGAGCCGCCCTTTCGGACGACTCAAACTGTAATGGGGCTTTTTTAGCTACCCCGGCCGTTACTCCGCCAAAGCATTCGCGCTATCTGCCGGGGTGGCTAAAATAGCCCCGTCCCAAATTAGCTACTCTGACCAAAATCCCTGGGACAAATACTTCTGATAGATTTTGTCTTTCTTGGCTATTGCGTAGTTTAAGAGATTCCATTCCAATAATTACAGCTTTTTGCTAAAGCGCTTTAGCAGTTTATACCGCTTTTGACCTGCGACTACGTTGTACTGGTATCTTCATAAGGTAACCACCTTTACCTACCGTTTACCGCCAGTTTTAGCACTTTTACCAAACCGCGCAGCCTCTGCTCAAGCCCGCCCAAAACCCGCCGTATAGTTCCCTCACGGTCCGCATCCGGCGGGTCGATTCGTTACCACGGTCGTGTGTGCGAACACATAGAAGGGGAAGTATCGTGAGCGATTGCAAGAGGGTTTACCGTTTTGGAACCGACGCCCAGGGCACTTGTGTCACCGAGGGCGACAAGTCTATGAACTTTGTGCTTGGCGGCAAGGGCGCTAACCTTGCCGAGATGAGCCGTATCGGCCTGCCGGTCCCCGGTGGCTTTACCATTACCTGCCAGACCTGCGTTGAGTACTCCGGTGCCGGCAATGTTTGGCCTGCCGGCGCGCTTGACGAGATCGTTGCCGCCGAGGCCGACCTCGAAGCCCGCTGCGGCAAGAAGCTCGGAGATGCCAACGATCCGCTGCTCGTCTCGGTGCGCTCTGGCGCTCCGTTCTCCATGCCCGGCATGATGGACACGGTCCTCAATCTGGGCCTCAACGACGATTCCGTCCTGGGCCTCATCGCCCAGACGCAGAACCCGCGCTTTGCTTGGGACAGCTATCGCCGCTTTATCCAGATGTTCTCCAACGTCGTCATGGGCGTCGACGCCGACCTGTTCGAGAACGCCCTGACCCAGGCCCGCCTGGTTGCCGGCGTCCGCGTCGATTCCGAGCTTTCGGCCGAGGACCTGCAGGAGCTCGTCGAGACCTTCAAGGGCATCTTCTCCGCCAACGTCGAGGCCGCCCTGTACCCCGAGCTCGAGGTCGCCGATGGTAAGCCCGTCTTTCCGCACGATCCGGAGCTCCAGCTTCGCCTTGCCATCCAGGCCGTCTTTGGCAGCTGGATGAACGAGCGCGCCTGCATTTACCGCAAGCAGCACGGCATCTCCGACGAGCTCGGCACCGCCGTCAACGTCCAGGCCATGGCTTTTGGCAACAAGGGCGAGACCTCTGCGACCGGCGTCGCCTTCACCCGCAACCCGGCCGACGGCACCAAGGAGTTCTACGGCGACTTTCTGGTCAACGCCCAGGGCGAGGACGTCGTCGCCGGCATTCGCAACACCGAGCCCATCGCCGATCTCAAGACCACTCCGGGGCTTGAGTCCGCAGGCGAGGAGCTCGAGCGCGTGTTCCTGACGCTCGAGGATCACTATCGCGACATGTGCGACATCGAGTTCACCATCGAGCAGGGCAAGCTCTGGATGCTCCAGACCCGCGTGGGCAAGCGAACCGCCACCGCCGCCCTGCGCATCGCCATCGAGATGGTCGAGGAGGGCCTCATCACCCGCGAGGAGGCCGTGGGCCGCATCGATCCTGCGCAGCTCGATCAGCTCCTGCACCCGCAGTTCGACTCCTCCAAGAAGTACGAGGCGCTCGCGACCGGTCTTAACGCCAGCCCCGGTGCCGCCGTGGGCGAGGTCGTGTTCTCGAGCGACGACGCCGTCGCGCGTTCCGCCGAGGGCCACAAGGTCATCCTGGTCCGTTGGGAGACCAACCCTGACGACCTGAAGGGCATGGTTGCCGCCGAGGGCATCCTGACGAGCCACGGTGGCAAGACGAGCCATGCCGCCGTTATCGCCCGCGGCATGGGTACGCCCTGCGTCTGCGGTGTCGAGCGCTTCCATATCGACGCGGCCGAGAAGGTCGTGCGTATCGAGGGTAGCGATCGCGTACTGCACGAGGGCGACATCATCTCCATCGACGGTACCCAGGGCATCGTTGTCGACGGCGCCGTTGACTTGGTCTCCGCCGAGCTTACTGGTGACCTGGACACTATCCTGTCCTGGGCCGATGAGATTCGTCTGGATGAGACCTGCGGCCACGCCAACCACGTGCGCGTCAACGCCGACAACCCCGAGGACGCCGAGCTCGCGCTCGAGTTTGGCGCCGAGGCCATCGGCCTGTGCCGCACCGAGCATATGTTCCTGGGCGATCGCAAGAACATCATCCAGAGCTTCATCCTGTCCGATGACGAGGCCGTGAAGCAGCAGGCCTTGGCCGATCTGCTCAAGGTCCAGACCGAGGACTTCCTGGCCATGTTTAAGACCATGACCGGCCGCGACGTGGTCGTTCGCCTGATCGATCCGCCGCTTCACGAGTTCCTGGACGATCCCCGCGAGCTCGAGGTCGCCATCACCAAGAAGGAGGCCGCTGGCGCTCCCGAGGAGGAGCTCGCCGCCCTGCGTGCCCGCCTGCGTCGCATCGACGGCATGGTCGAGTCCAACCCCATGCTCGGCCTGCGCGGTGTGCGTCTGTCCGTCGTCTTCGGTGACCTGCCGCTTATGCAGGTCCGTGCCGTGGCAACGGCTGCCGCCCGCCTCATCAAGGAGGGCGTCGACCCGCGTCCTGAGATTATGGTCCCGCTCGTCTCCATCACGGCCGAGCATGTCCAGACCCGTGAGGTCATCGAGCGCGTCATCGCCGAGGTTTCCGCCGAGGAGGGCGTGGAGCTCAACATTCCTGTGGGTACGATGCTCGAGCTGCCGCGCGCCTGCATGGTCGCCGACGAGATCGCCCAGCACGCCGATTTCTTCTGCTTTGGCACCAACGACCTCACCCAGACGACCTTCGGCTTCTCCCGCGACGATGCCGAGGCCAAGTTCATTCCGCTGTACCTGCACAAGAAGATCCTGAAGGACAACCCCTTCGAGACCATCGACACGGCGGTGCTGGAGCTCGTGCGCTTGGCCGTCGAGAAGGGCCGCGCCACCAATCCCGACATGCACTTTGGCGTGTGCGGCGAACACGGCGGCGACCCCAAGTCCATCAAGGGCCTGTTTAACGTGGCCGACGTGGACTACGTGTCCTGCTCGCCCTATCGCGTGCCCCTCGCGCGCCTGGCTGCCGCCCAGGCCAAGCTCGAGGCCAAGCGTTCCGCCTAACGTTTTGGGTTTAGACGCCTAGCGTAGCCCCCTTCATGCCGCCCGTCTCATTCGTGAGACGGGCGGTTATCATGTGCGGGTTTTGTCTTTTTGTCAGCGTAAAAAAATGTTCTTGCAGCAGAAACCCGCGCGTGTATACTCGAATACGTTTGTTCAACTACGTGCCGGCCAAGGTGGTACGGCACCTCTAGAAGAGTAAGGAATTGCACATGGATTACATCCGCGCAATCGAGCGTCAGCAGATCCGCGAGGACATTCCTCAGGTTCGCGTCGCCGACAACGTCAAGGTTCACTACCGCATTAAGGAAGGCGACCGCGAGCGCATCCAGGTCTTCCAGGGCGACGTCATCCGCATGGCCGGCGCCGGTGCCCGCGAGACCTTCACCGTCCGCAAGATGTCCTTCGGTGTCGGTGTTGAGCGTACCTTCCCGCTTCACAGCCCCAAGATCGCCAAGCTCGAGGTCGTTCGTCATGGTCGCGTCCGTCGCGCCAAGCTGTACTACCTCCGCGACAAGGTGGGCAAGGCTGCTCGCATCCCCGAGAAGCGCTAAGAAGATCGCAGCGTCTGTCCACTCGTTTGGACACAAGGGTCACCTTCGGGTGGCCCTTCTTTTTATCTGATTTGCATGCAAGGAGGGCCTGGTATGGCCAACATGACGAGCTCGGTTTCGGCATCGCAGGTTGCCGGTGAGCTGGCGAGCGCTACGTTTGAGGAGATTCCCGCCCTCGTGGAGCATTATCGTGAGGATCCGCGCCAGCAAGTGATCAAGGCTTGTGAACGCGCCCTCAAACGCCATGCCAAAGAGCTTGCCGAGCGCGAGCGCGTCAACGGCATGTATGAGTTGATGCATGAGCTTGGCGGCGATGGGGTGGTCGTTGGTGTCGACGAGGTGGGTCGCGGATCGGTGGCCGGTCCTTTGACGGTGTGCGCCGTCTGTCTTCCTATGGAGCCGCGCGTCTGGGGTATCAACGATTCCAAAAAGCTCACGCCCGCGCGTCGCGAGTTGCTCTCTGTGAAGATTGCCGAGGTGGCGACGGCGATTGGTTTTTGCCATATCGCGCCGAAGGATATCGATGAGATGGGCATGGCCCGTGCTATCCGTACCGCCGTTGCGGGCGCCGTGGCCGATACGGGACTTGAACCCGACTGTGTCCTCATGGATGGCAACCCCTTGGGCGCCGTTCCTAACGAGCGCGATGTGGTGAAGGGCGATGCCAAAATCGCCTGCATCGCCGCGGCGTCCATCATGGCCAAGGTCACGCGTGACGAGATGATGGTCGAGTACGACGCCGAGTATCCCGAGTACCATCTGGCCGAGTCGAAGGGCTATGCAAGCCCCGAGCATATCGAGGTCATTCGCAAACATGGACTTTGTCCACTGCACCGCGTGAGCTTTTGCGGAAACTTTCTGCAGACTGAGCGTCTTTTCTAGGTCAATTGTGGAGACAGGGACCTCTGTGGTTTTATAAACCTGCTGGTAGCGGGCCGTATGCAACACCATTGCTTCGTACGGCCCGTTTTTTGACGGCATTTGGTCAGCTTTTGGTTTGCTTCCGGTACTTACCCGCATGAAAGGTGCCCTCATCATCGGGGCACTGCAGCGTGCGGGAAAGGAGACCCCATGAGTGCCGCAAGCAAAAAGAGCAAGACGCAGCAGCTCAAGGAGCGTTGGGAAAACAGCGAGCTCGACTGCGGGGCGATGACGCCCGAGTTTATCAAGGGACTCAGTCCCCGTGAGCTGGGCATGCTGGGCGAGCTGATCACCATCGACTACTTTAACGAGCGCGGCTACACCTTGCTGGAGCAGGGTTATCGTTGCACCGAGGGCGAGGCCGATCTGGTGCTGCTCGATGAGCTCGACGATGTCGTGGTGATGGCCGAGGTCAAGACCAGACGCGTCGTACTGGATTGCAGCACGCGGGTCTTTCCCGAGGAGGCCGTGGACGCCCAAAAGCAACGCCGCTACCGCCGCATCGCAAGTTGCTATCTCATGGAGCATTATCCGCTCAAGGCGATTCGCTTCGATGCCGTGGGCGTCACCATTCGCGGCGGACATATCGCCGAGATCGAGCACCAGTACAACGCGTTCGATTGGCAGGTGTCGTGATGGCGTTCGAGACGTTTGCCGTTCACGCGGCCTGCATCCGCGGCGTCGAGGCGATTCACGTCACGGTCGAGGTCTCGCTTGCCGGTGGCGTTCCGGGCATCCAGATGCTCGGCATCCCGAGTATGGAGGTGATGGAGTCACGCGGTCGTATTCGCTGTGCGATGCGCTCCGCCGGGTTCGAGATTCCGCGCTCGGGCATTACGGTCAATCTGGCGCCCGGCGATATTCGCAAGACCGGTAGCGGCTTTGATCTGCCCATCGCCATCGCGGTATTGGCGGCCGATGGTCAGATTCCCCGCGACAACCTCGATCGTTGTCTTATTGCTGGTGAGCTTGGCTTGGACGGTACGGTGCTTCCTGTCAAGGGCGAGGTGGCGTTTCAGCTGCTGGCTCGCGACATGGGGCTGTCCTTTATCGCCGGCAGGTCCGATCAGCATGTGCCGCTTGCGGGCGTGGATTGCGGATTTATCGATCATTTGTCTCAGCTTGCCCATGGCATGGGCGATGCCGCGCGGCACTACTTGGATTCCGAGGGTGTTGAGGCGACCTTTGAGCCCGAACTCGACTATGCCGACGTGCTAGGGCAGGAGGTTGCCAAACGCGGCATGGCGCTGGCGGCAGCGGGTGAGCTCGGTTTGCTTATGATCGGGTCCCCGGGATCGGGCAAGACGATGCTCGCGCGTCGTATGACCGGCATCCTGCCCGAGCTTTCCGTTGAGGATCAACAGGAGGCGCTGTGCATCCATTCGGTTTTGGGTGAGAACATTGATGGCTTGTTGGCGGGGCACCGGCCCTTCCGCAGTCCCCATCACAGTATTTCGACCGCAGGTCTTATCGGCGGTGGGCGCCCGGTGCACCCGGGTGAGATCAGCCTTGCTCATGGCGGCGTGCTCTTTTTGGACGAGCTTGCCGAGTTTCCCACGGGTGTGCTGCAGACACTGCGTCAGCCCATCGAGCGCGGCTATGTGAGGATCGTGCGCGTCGACGGGGCCTTTACCTTCCCGTCGCGCTTTCAGCTGCTGGCTGCGAGCAATCCCTGCCCCTGCGGCTTTTTGGGCGATCGCGAGGTACCGTGTCGCTGCTCGGCGGCGATGGTCGAGCGCTATCGGGCAAAGCTGCGCGGTCCTTTGGCCGACCGTATCGACATGATGATCGATGTGACCCGTCCCGACCCTCAGGTGATTATCGAGGGCGCGGAGGGTATGTCGTCGGCCGAGTTACGTGACTACGTTGTGCGCGGTCGCGCTTTTCGCGCTTGGCGCGAATCCCGTATGGACGATGCTGATGCCGAGGCCGAGGATGACGAGACACGGTCCATTGACGGCGTCGTTTCGACCTTTGAGCTCGATGATGCGGCGGAGAAGTGTGTGCTCGGCCTGTCGAAGCGCACGCATCTTACGGGTCGCGGCATCGTGCGCCTGGTGCGTATCGCGCGTACAATCGCCGACGTCGCCGAGAGCGAGCAGGTGACGCAGGACCACGTGCTCGAGGCGGCGATGTACCAGGGAAGGAGGGACCAATGATGGCCGAGGGGACCTTCGAGCTGCACCCAGGTGATGCGTTGTATCCCGAGACCGTTTTGGAGCTTTCTGATGTACCCCAGACGCTTTATGTGCGCGGCAACCCCGAGGTGCTTTCGTCGCCCGCGCTCTCCATCATCGGCGCGCGCAAGGCCTCGCCGTATGGTCTTGCCGTGGCAGAGCTTGCGGCAAAGGTGGCGGTCGAGGCGGGAGTGACGGTAGTTTCGGGCGGCGCGGTCGGTTGTGACCAGGCCTCGGGTTGGGCTGCGGTCAACGCCGGCGGCAAACACGTCGTGGTGCTGGGGACGGGTGCCGACGTGGTCTATCCGCGTTCGAGCGCCGGGCTTATTACGCGCACGCTCGATACGGGTGGCGCGGTCGTGTCGATCTCTCCGTGGGGCATGGGTCCGCGCAAGTTTGCCTTTCCGCGCCGCAATCGCGTGATCGCGGCCCTGTCGCAAGCCCTCTTTGTATCCGAGGCGGGTATGCCTTCCGGGACGTTTTCTACAGCCGAGGCTGCGATGGATTTGGGGCGCGAACTTCTTGCCGTGCCGGGGTCGATCCTATCGCCCGAGTCGCGTGGCACGAATTACCTCATTGCGAACGGTGCCTGCTGCATCGTCGACGAGGAATCTATCGAGATGGCTATCTCACGCATCTACGGAACCCTGCGCTACTCGCGCCCCGATGCTCCCGGCATTGCCGACCTGGATCCAACGCAGCAGACCGTGATGCATGCGCTCATCGCCTCTCCGCTCAAGGTCGACGACATCGCGGCGCTCGTCTCGCTCGATGCTGTCGGCGTACTCAAACTCTTGGGTTCGCTTGAACTCGAGGGCCTTATCGAGCGCATGATGGATGGAAGGTATGCGCCCTCCAAGTTTGCCCTTCACGCCCAGACACCCTTCGGTCACAATGGAAAACGTGTCAATTAGAAAGGTGTTTGCAGATGCAGTTCGATCAGGTGACAGTTATCGGTGGCGGTCTGGCGGGTTCGGAGTGCGCGATCCAGCTGGCAGATCGCGGGTTTGCCGTAAAGCTGTGCGAGATGCGCCCCCAGGTGAGCTCCCCGGCCCACCATACCGATCACCTGGCAGAGCTCGTCTGCTCCAATTCGTTTAAGTCGACCCGTCCGGATTCCGCGGCTGGTTTGCTGAAGGCCGAGCTTGAGCGCATGGGTTCAGTCCTGCTCGATTGCGCCCATCGCGCGGCTGTTCCCGCCGGTGGCGCCTTGGCGGTCGACCGCGTCAAGTTTTCCGAGCTTGTCGAGGCCGAGGTTGCCGCTCGTCCAAATATCGAGGTCGTGCACGGCGAGGTCACGCAGATTCCCGAGGGTCACGTAGTCATTGCCGCGGGCCCGCTGTGTTCACCGGCGCTGAGCGAAGAGGTCATGAAGCTCGTCGGTGGCGATGCCCTGGCATTCTTTGATGCGGCGGCGCCGATCGTCGATGCCTCCACGCTCGATATGGACGTGCTGTTCTCGCAGTCGCGCTACGAGGAGCAGGGGAGCGGCGACTATCTCAACGCTCCGCTCAATAAGGAGGAGTACGAGGCCTTTATCGAGGCGCTTACCACGGCCGACCGAGTGGTGCTCAAAGACTTTGAGGGCGGCGATCTGTTCCAGGCCTGCCAGCCTGCCGAGGAAGTTGCGCGCACCGGCAAGGACGCCATTCGCTTTGGCGCCATGAAGCCCGTCGGCCTCACCGACCCGCGTACCGGACGTCGCCCTTGGGCGGCGATTCAGCTGCGTGCCGAGAACAAGGAGAAGACCGCCTATAACCTGGTGGGCTTCCAGACCAACCTGACCTTTGGCGAGCAGAAGCGCGTCTTCCATATGGTGCCGGGCCTGGAGAACGCTGAGTTCTTCCGCTACGGTGTCATGCACCGCAATACCTTTGTCGACGCCCCGCACGTGCTCGATGGCACCTTTGCCGTGCCCGGTACCGGCGTGCGCCTGGCCGGTCAGATCACCGGCACCGAGGGGTACATGGAAGCCGTGGCGACCGGTCTGCTCGCCGCGCTCAACACCTATGCCGAGGCTATCGGTGCCGCGGGCGTCGAGTTGCCGCGCGTGGGCGCCCTGGGTGCGCTCGTGGGCTATGCGACCGATCCTGCCACCGTGGGCTATCAGCCCATGCATGTCAACTTTGGACTGGTGCCGCCGCTCGAGGACGGTAAGCGCCGCAGCAAGCGCGACCGCTACCAGGCCTATGCGGACCGTGCGCTCGAGGCCCTTGATGCCTATCTGGCCACTCGCCCCGATCTGTTTGGAGGCGACCGGTCATAGCCTTTGACCTGTACGATGTCGTCGACTCGTTTATCGCCTATATCGCACGTGTCGAGGGTCTTTCTCCCAACACGGTGACGGCCTATGGCTCGAGACTGGAGCGCTTTGCTGCCTGGTGCGAGCGCGAGGACGTCGACGCTCGCGCCGCCGACGTGCGGACCGTTCGTTCCTATTTGGCCGAGTTGTCGCGTGACCAGGTGTCGGCTCGGACCCTTGCGGCGCATCTGTCTGCCATTCGCTCGCTCTATCGGTGGATGGCTGCCGAGGGGATTATCGAGGGCGATGCGGTCTCGGCGATCGCATCGCCCAAGCTGCCGCGTGACTTGCCGGGCGTCCTTGCGACCCAGCAGATCGAGGCGCTCCTCAAAGCCCCCGATACCTCAACGCCCGCGGGACTGCGCGATGCGGCGATGCTCGAGCTGCTCTATGCCTCGGGTGCCCGTATCTCTGAGCTCGCAGCACTCAATGTGGAGTCCATCGCTTGGTCCGAACGCACGCTGCGCTTGTGGGGCAAGGGGAGCAAGGAGCGTATCGTGCCCCTGTATCGGCGCGCTCTCGAGGCGACCCGCCGCTATATTGAGGAGGGGAGGCCGGAGTTGCTTGCTCAGACAAAGCGCCGTGACCTCGCTACCGGGCCGCATCCGCTGCTTATATCGGCGCGCGGCAATCGCATGAGTGCCGCCATGCTCAGGCGGCGGTTCCATACGCTGGCGACGCTCGCCGGCATTCCGGCCGACATCGCCCCGCATGCGATGCGCCATACCTTTGCGACCGACTTGCTCGAGGGCGGTGCGGACCTGCGCTCGGTTCAAGAGCTGCTGGGTCATGCGAGCCTGTCCACGACGCAAATCTACACGCACCTCACGCCCGATCGGCTCAAACGTGCCGTGGCTCAAGCCCATCCCCGCGGCGAATAGTGGCTGGGACGTCCCGCGCCGCACTCAGGTGTGTGGTTTTGATTGCGGGTTGGCAGGAAGATGCATTCCTGCTATCATTCATCGGGTTGCTTCACGGCAACATGTTTTTATCACGCACGCGCGGCTACTTCATACCGTGGTGCCCGGGCTTTGGTAGCACATGTCCGGGTTGGTTTTGGAGGATGACCCCGCGCGGAGGCAAACCACAGGAGGTTTAACATGGCTACCAAGATTAATATCCGCACCCTGCTCGAGGCCGGCTGCCACTTCGGTCACCAGACCCGTCGCTGGAACCCTAAGATGAAGCCGTTCATCTTCGGTGAGCGCAACGGCATCTACATCCTCGACCTCAAGCAGACCATCCTCGACGCCGACCAGGCCTACACCTTCGTCAAGAACGTCGCCAAGGGTGGCAACGTGCTGTTCGTCGGCACCAAGAAGCAGGCTCAGGAGGCCGTCAAGAACGCTGCTGAGCGCGCCAACATGCCCTACATCAACCAGCGTTGGCTCGGCGGTATGCTGACCAACTTCGTCACCATCCGCTCCCGCATCAACCGCATGGAGGAGCTCGAGGCCATGGTCGAGGACGGCCGTATGGCTGTTCTGCCCAAGAAGGAGCAGGCTGTTCTCGGCAAGGAGCTCACCAAGCTCCAGACCAACCTCGGTGGCGCTCGCGACATGAAGGGTCTGCCCCAGGCTCTCTTCGTCATCGACACCAAGCGCGAGGAGAACGCCATCAAGGAGGCTCAGCGCCTGAACATCCCCGTCGTCGCTCTGATCGACACCAACTCCGATCCCGACGAGGTCGAGTACGGCATCCCCTGCAACGATGACGCTATCTCCGCTGTCACCCTTATGTGCGAGCTCATGGCTGACGCCTGCCTCGCTGGCTCCGGCAAGGAGCAGGTCTCCGAGGCCGAGATGGCCGCTG
The DNA here is from genome assembly GCA_018382125.1 of Collinsella sp. Taxonomy (GTDB): domain Bacteria; phylum Actinomycetota; class Coriobacteriia; order Coriobacteriales; family Coriobacteriaceae; genus Collinsella. The sequence goes on along the minus strand of JAGZQO010000015.1, from coordinate 14,907 downwards.
AGCCCAAGGCCGAGTAAATCAGTCTTAGTTAATTCTTTTTCATCTCTTTGAAAGGAACCACAATGGCCCAGATTACCGCCGCTATGGTCAAGCAGCTCCGCGAGATGACCGACTCCCCGATGATGGAGTGCAAGAAGGCTCTCGTTGAGGCTGACGGCGACATGGACGCTGCTGTCGACGTTCTGCGCAAAAATGGCCTCGCCAAGGCTGCCAAGAAGGCTGGCCGTGAGACCAACGAGGGCGCTGTCGCCGCGTTCGTCTCCGAGGATGGCAAGACCGGCGCTCTGCTCGAGCTCTCCTGCGAGACCGACTTCGTTGGCTCCAACGCCAAGTTCACCGGCTTTGCTTCCAAGGTCGCTGAGGTTGTCGCTACCACCGAGCCTGCTGACGTCGACGCTCTGCTCGAGAAGCCGATGGGCGAGGAGACTGTTTCCTCCGAGCTCACCGAGATGATTCACATCATGGGCGAGAACATGAAGATCTCCCGCTTCGCTGCCCGCAAGGCTGAGAACGGCGCGCTTGCTTCTTACATCCACATGGGTGGTAAGATCGGCGTCCTCGTCGAGTTTGCTTTCGAGAAGGCCGAGACCGCTCAGGCTGAGTCCTTCAAGACCTTCGCTCACGACGTTGCCCTTCAGGTTGCCGCCGTCGCCCCGATCTGCGCTACCCGCGATCAGGTTCCGGCCGAGACCGTCGAGCACGAGAAGCAGATCTACATGGCTCAGGCTGCCGAGTCCGGCAAGCCCGAGGCCATTCAGGAGAAGATGGCTGTCGGCCGTCTGGAGAAGTTCTACAAGCAGTCCGTGCTCACCGAGCAGGAGTTCATCAAGGACAGCTCCCTCACTATCAAGAAGTACGCTGAGCAGGCCTCCAAGGAGCTCGGCGATACCATTACCGTCGTTGCCTTTGACCGTCTGGTCCGTGGCGAGTAAATAAGCTCTTGTAGCTGGTAATGAGCAGGCTGTGGGTTTTACTCACAGCCTGCTTTTTCATGGCTCTTCTTAGAGCCTTTGATAGAATGTTGAGAGTTCAATCTAAAGGAGGATCGCTTTGTCCGACATCCGATATAAACGCGTGCTTCTTAAGCTTTCTGGCGAAGCACTGATGGGCGACGGCCAATATGGCATCGACCCCAAGGTTACCGACCATCTTGCCAAGCAGGTCAAGGAGCTGCTCGCCGTTGGTCATGAGGTCGGCGTCGTTGTCGGCGGCGGCAATATTTTCCGCGGCATGGCCGGCGCTGCCGGTGGCATGGAGCGTGCTCAGGCCGACTACATGGGCATGCTGGCAACCGTTATGAACGCGCTCGCCCTGCAGGATGCCTTCGAGCATAATGATGTTCCCTGCCGCGTGATGAGCGCTATCCAGATGAACGAGATCTGCGAGCCCTATATTCGCCGTCGCGCCATCAACTACCTTTCCAAGGGCAACGTCGTTATTTTTGCCGCCGGTTCGGGCAATCCGTACTTTACGACCGACACCGCCGCGGCTCTTCGTGCGTGTGAGATCGGCGCCGAGATTCTGATTAAAGCCACCAAGGTTGACGGCATCTACGATAAGGATCCCGTCAAGTGCGCTGATGCCGTCCGTTTTGACAAGATTACCTATCACGAGGTTCTCGTCCGCGGTCTGCAGGTTATGGATTCCACGGCTACGGCACTGTGCCAGGACAACCGTATGCCGATTTTGGTCCTCAACATCGATGGCGAGGACACCGTCAAGCGCGCGCTTTCGGGTGAGCCCGTCGGCACGCTCGTCTATCAGGAGGATTAAGCATGGCAGAGAACATCACCGCCCATATGGACAAGTCGCTCGAGTCCCTCAAGCATAACTTCTCCAAGGTCCGTACCGGCCGCGCCAATGCCAACATTCTGTCCGACATCACCGTCGATTATTACGGTGTTCCCACGCCGGTCACGCAGGTTGCCGCCGTCAAGACCCCCGAGGCCCACATGCTGCTCATCGAGCCGTGGGACAAGGCACTCATCAATGCTATCGTCAAGGCCATCGGCGCTTCCGATCTGGGTATTACCCCCAACTCCGATGGCACCGTCGTTCGTCTTCCGTTCCCGGCTCCCACTGAGGAGCGCCGTCGCGAGCTCGTCAAGGAGTGCCGCGAGTACGCCGAGCAGGCCAAGGTGTCTATCCGTAACATCCGTCGCGACTTCAACAACAAGCTCGAGCGCGATGAGGAGCTCACCGAGGACGATGTCCGTCGCGAGCAGGCCAAGGTCCAGAAGCACACTGATGAGTATGTCGCCAAGGTCGAGGAGCTTCTGAAGGAAAAAGAAGCCGAGGTCATGGAGATCTAAGGTGCAATACGACGAGCATAAACTGGTCGAGTACTTTGCCGACGCCCCTGCGGGCGTCGGTTTTTCCGACCTTGACCTCAATAACATTCCGCACCATATCTCGTGCATCATGGACGGCAACGGTCGTTGGGCCACGTCGCGCGGTCTTGCACGCACTGAGGGCCACAAGGCGGGTATCGTCTCGCTGCGCGAGATCATTACCGCCTGCGTGCGCCTGGGCGTCGACGTGCTTTCTGCCTATGCGTTTTCTACCGAAAACTGGAACCGCCCGCAGCATGAGGTCAACGTCTTGATGCACTTGTTTGCCAAGACGTTCATCGACGAGTTGCCGCTTCTGAAGCGCGAAAACGTGCGCGTTGTCTTTTTGGGTGATATTTCCGCGCTGCCCAAGAAGACCCGCGACGTTTTTGAACGCGGTCTTGCCGAGTGCGCCGATCACACCGGTATGACGCTGGCGCTTGCCGTCAACTACGGCGCGCGTGCCGAGATTACCCGCGCTGTCCGTCAGATCGCGCTCGACGTTGCCGCCGGTAAGATTGATCCTGCCGCAATTGATGACGACATGGTGGCTTCCCACCTCTATACCGCCGGCCTTCCCGATCCTGAGCTTGTGATTCGCACTTCTGGTGAGCTGCGCCTTTCGAACTATCTGCTGTGGCAGGTGGCTTATTCCGAATTCTACGTCACCGATACCTATTGGCCCGACTTTGATCGTTGGGGCCTTGTCGACGCCATTTTGGCCTATCAGGGCCGTGACCGTAGGTTTGGTGGTCTGAGCAAGACCGAGGAGGCTTAATCGTGTCCGATCGTCCCAAGGCAATTGCTCCCAAGACATCTGAGCGCAAGGCTGTCGCTGCGGGAGCGCCCGCAGCGAAGAATGGCACCGGTTCGTGGCTTGCCGGCTTTATCACCCGTGCCGCCGCCGGTATCGTCTATGCCGTTGTCTTTATCCTGTGCCTGGTTTTGGGTATCGTGCCCACTGCCATCTTTGTTTCTGTCATGAGCGGTCTGTGCTGCTATGAGTTTTTCCGTATGACGAGGCTCGATGGCAAGATGGCTAACGAGCGCATGGGTATCGCTGCCGCCGTACTCTTTCCGCTGTCGGCGTTGGGCGATTCGATGTTGCTGAATGCCCTGCTTTTTGCCCTGATGCTCGCTGTGGGCATTTGGTATGTCTGGTCGCCGCGTACCCGCATCTCTGATGTGGCCGTGACGCTCATGGGTCCCATCTACACTGGCTTTATGCTGTCGGCTATCGTGCTGCTGCGCGATGCCGTGCCCGGTTTTGCCGGCGCCCTGCTTTCGGTGGGCGTTTGCGCGTCCCTTTGGGTCTCCGATTCGTTTGCCTACATCGTGGGTAGCCGTATCGGCCAGCACAAGATGGTTCCCGAGATCTCTCCCAAAAAGAGCTGGGAGGGGTTTGTCGGCGGCATCCTGGGCTCGGTTTTGATTTGGCTCATCCTGTGGGCGACGCACTTCTACAAGCTCAGCCTGCCCTATGCGCTGCTGTGCGGCGTGGTCGTGTCCGTTCTGGGCGTTATCGGCGACCTCATCGAGTCGCGCATCAAGCGCGGTGTGGGCGTCAAGGATTCCGGCAACCTTATCCCGGGCCATGGCGGCATGCTCGATCGTAGCGATTCGCTTATCTTCGGCTGCATCACCGCGCAGCTGATGCTGATGATCGGAGGCGTGCTGTAATGTCATTCCAGACGACGTATGGCCCCGATGGACGCCTCCGTGTTGCCATCCTGGGTTGTACGGGCTCTATCGGCACCCAGGCGCTCGATGTGTGCCGCCAGCATGCCGATCGCCTGCAGGTGACGGCGCTGTCCGTTAACTCCAGCACCTCCGAGCTTGTTGCCGCTGCCCGCGAGTTCTCGGTTCCGGCGGTTGCCGTGGCCGATGTCGCTCATGGCGATGACGCCGTGCTGCAGGAGTTGCCCGAGGGAACGAAGCTTGGCCTTGGCGCGCAGGCGGTTTGCGAGCTCGCGCGTCGCGACGATGTCGACTGCGTGCTCGTTGCTATTGTGGGCGCCGCTGGTCTCGAGGCGAGCCATGCGGCCTTGACCTCAAATAAGCGCCTTGCTCTTGCCAACAAGGAGTCCCTCGTCGTCGGTGGCGACTTGCTTATGCCGTTGGCACAACCGGGCCAGCTTATTCCAGTCGACTCTGAGCACTCCGCCATCTACCAGTGCTATCTGGGGGAGGACCCGCGCGAGGCTCATTGTATTTGGCTCACCTGCTCGGGCGGTCCGTTCTTTGGCCGCACGCGCGACGAGCTCAATCGCGTGACGCGTGCCGATGCCCTCGCACATCCCACGTGGGCCATGGGCGCCAAGATCACCATCGACTCCGCCACCCTCATGAACAAGGGCCTGGAGCGCATTGAGGCCATGCATCTGTTTAACTGCGACCTCGATTTCATTAACGTGGTCGTGCAGCGTCAGTCCAAGATTCACTCTATGGTCGAGTTTGCCGACGGCTCCGTGATGGCGCATCTCGGTGCTTCCGACATGCGTATTCCCATCCAGTTCGCGTTCTCGTATCCCGAGCGTTGGGATACCCCGGCGCCTCGTATCGATTTCCGCGAGCTGGGGCAGCTCACGTTTGATGCTGCCGACATGGATACCTTCCGCTGTCTGGCACTGGCCGAACGTGCCGGCAAGACGGGTGGCACCATGCCGTGCGTGCTCAATGCCGCCAACGAGGTCGCCGTCGATGCCTTCCTGCACGATGGCTGCAGCTTTACCGATATCGATCGCATTGTGGAATCCTGCATGGATGCCCACGATATGCAGGCGGTCGATTCGTTTGAGCAGCTTCGCGACATCGATGCGTGGGCGCGTGAAAAGGCTGCGCAGGTGCTCGCCGCAACCCGTTCCTAACCCATAAGGATTGCTTTTTCGTTTTATGGATACTGTTCTGAGCGTTCTCTCATCGGTCTTTTGGGGCCTGCTGATGCTTTCCGTCCTCGTGTTTTTGCACGAGGGCGGCCACTTTTTGGCGGCGCGTGCCTGCGGCGTCCGTGTGACCGAGTTCTTTTTGGGCCTGCCGTGCCGCTTTGACATCCATTACACGTCGCGTCGCATTGGAACCAAGTTTGGCGTGACCCCGCTGCTGCTGGGTGGCTACGCTGCCATCTGCGGTATGGATCCGACCGACGTCTCGTGCGCTGATCGCGTGTTCGCGGCTATCTATCGTCATGGTCGCGTGACCGTGGCCGACCTTGCCGCCGAGCTCGAGCTATCCGAGGAGGATGTGCTCGAGGCATGCGCCTTGCTCTTGGGTTGGGGCTCTATCGCGCCTTGGTATGAGGAAGGGGAGAAGCCCTCGCCGAGCTACTATCCCACCAAGTATCAGACGCTGCCGCGAGACGCGGCGGGTTACACCACCTTTGACGGCCGCCGTTTCGATCGAGAGCATGCGACTGCCGAGGGCGATGTGTGGGAGCTGCCGTGCGGCGAGGCTGATTTCTTGGCGCAAGAGCGCTCGCACACTTATCTTGGCCAGGGCTTTCTCAAGCGCGCCTTTATGCTGCTCGCGGGCATTCTCGTCAATATCCTGACGGGTTTTTTGCTCCTTATGAGCATCTATTCCATTACGGGTGTCACCGTGCCGATGGATACCAACGTGATCGGTCAGGTTGACGAGGGGTCTATTGCCGCCAAGGCGGGTATCGAGGGCGGCGACGCGATCCTTTCGGTTGACGGAGTATCGTGCTCTACCTGGATGGACGTTTACGATGCCATCGGCAAGGCTGCCGGTAAGGACGATATCGCCATCGAGTACGAGCGTGACGGCAAGCAGCATTCGACCACGGTTGCGCTCAAAAAGGACGAGCGCCTAGGTGTGTACGCCTCTACGCAGGTGGTCCGTTTAGACCTCATCACGTCGGCTCGCCTGTCTTTCTCCTATGTCGTGCAGACAGCGGAGGGCGTGATGCGCCTACTCCAGCCGCAGCATACGATGGAGATTCTCGACCAGTCCTCGTCGATCGTGGGTATTAGCGTTATGTCCTCACAGGCTGCTGCTGCCGGCCCTGCCACGTTCCTTTCGTTTGCCGCCCTCATTTCGTTCTCGCTTGGCTTTATGAACCTGCTGCCCATCCCACCACTCGATGGCGGCAAGCTGGTCATCGAGATCATTCAAAAGATTGCGGGCCGCGAGCTACCTCTCAAGGTCCAGACGATTGTGAGCTATGTGGGCATCGCGCTCTTTGCGCTGCTGTTTGTCTATATGCTTCGTTCCGACATCCTTCGATTTATTCTGTAGGGGAGTGTTTGGATTGTCTTTATCCCATCCTTTGCCTCGCGAGTTGACGCGCCCCGTGCATGTGGGCGGTGTGCAGATCGGTGGCGGCGCGCCGGTGGTGGTCCAATCCATGACCTGCACCGATACCGCTGATGCCCAGGCAACGCTTGCGCAAGTGTGCGCGTTGGCGCAGGCTGGCTGCGATATCGTGCGTGTGAGCGTGCCCACCGAGGCCGCGCTTGAGGGTTTCCGCACCATCTGTGCCGAGTCTCCGGTGCCAATCGTTGCCGATATCCACTTTAACCACAAGCTGGCCATTGGCGCTGTGGAGGCCGGTGCCGCCAAGCTCCGCATCAATCCCGGTAATATCGGCGATTGGGCCAAGGTCGATGCTGTCATCGATGCCGCGGGTGCTGCGGGCTGCGCAATTCGCATCGGTGTCAACGCTGGTTCGCTTGAGCAGGATATCGCCGAGCGCGACGACCTCACGCAGCCCGAAAAGCTCGTGATGTCGAGCGAGCGCTTCGTCAAGTACTTTGAGGACCGCGGCTTTACGAACATTGTGCTTTCGGCCAAGGCCCATAGCGTGCAAACGACGCTCGATACCTATCGAGCCCTGTCGCGTGAGATTCCCCACGTTCCGCTTCACCTGGGCGTGACGGAGGCGGGGACCAAGCTCCAGGGCACCATCAAGAGCTCTGTAGGCTTGGGTATCTTGCTTTCCGAAGGCATTGGCGACACCATGCGTGTGTCGCTCACAGCCGATCCGGTTGAGGAGCCGCCGGTTGCCTGGGGTATTCTGCAGTCGTTGGGCCTGCGTCGCCGTGGCCCCGAGATTGTCTCGTGCCCCACGTGCGCCCGCTGCCAGGTTAACCTTATTCCCATTGCCGAGGAAGTAACCGAGCGGCTTAAGAACTATACCGCGCCGCTTTCGATTGCCGTTATGGGATGCGCCGTTAATGGCCCCGGCGAGGCTTCTGATGCCGACCTGGGCGTTGCTTGCGGACGTGGTCAGGCCTTGCTCTTTTCGCATGGCCAGATCATTGGTAAAGTAGCTGAGGACCAAATTGTCGACGCGCTTATGGCAGAGGTCGACAAGCTTATTGAGGAGAAATAAATGACCCGAGCAATGTATATGTCTAAGCTCTATGCGCCGACGCTTAAAGAGGATCCGGCGGACGCTGAGCTCGCCAGTCACCGCCTGCTGCTCCGTGCCGGCATGATCCGCAAGGAGGCCGCCGGCCTGTATTCCTACCTGCCGCTTGCCTGGCGCTCGATCCGTAAGATCGAGAACATCGTGCGCGACGAGATGGACGCTGCCGGCGCCCAGGAGCTTATGATGCCTATCATGGTCGACGCCGAGTTGTGGCGCGAGTCCGGCCGCATCGACGCCTATGGCAAGGAGCTTGTGCGCTTTGACGACCGTCATGGTCGCGAGTTCGTCCTGGGCCCCACGCACGAGGAGACCGTCACGGCCCTAGTGCGCAACGAGCTACGCTCCTATAAGCAGCTGCCCGTCAACCTGTATCACATTCAGGACAAGTTCCGCGACGAGTTCCGTCCTCGCTTTGGCCTGATGCGCGGCCGCGAGTTCATCATGAAGGACGCCTACAGCTTCTCCGCCACGCAGGAGAGCCTGCAGGAGGAGTACGACAAGATGAAGCAGGCGTACGCCAATATCTGCGAGCGCTGCTACATCAAGGCTCTGCCCGTCGTCGCCGATTCTGGCGAGATCGGTGGCGATACCTCCGTCGAGTACATGGCTTTGGCTGACGCCGGCGAGGCTTCGCTCGTCTACTGCGACGATTGCGGCTTCGCTGCCGATGACGAGGCTGCAAGCACCAAGGTCGTCGTGACCGAGGGTCCTGGTGACGGTACGCTCACCAAGGTTGAGACTCCGGGCATGGGCACCATTGAGGCTGTTGCTAAGTTCTTTGGGTTCCCCGAGAACGGCACGCGCAAGTCGCTGGCACTCATCGACGCCGAGGGCAAGCCGGTCGTGGCCATTGTTCCGGGCGATCACGAGCTCAACGATTGCAAGGCCGAGCACGTCTTTGGCAAGGGCTATCGCATGATGACCGACGAGGAGCTTCAGGCGAACGGTCTGCACAAGGGCTTTATCGGACCGGTTAACCTGCCCGATGGCATTCGTCTGGTCTGCGACGAGAGCCTGCGCGAGTCCAAACAGTGGGCCTGCGGTGCCAACGAGGTCGATTATCACTTTACCGGTGCCTGCCCCGAGCGCGACTTTACCGTCGATGAGTGGGCCGATCTGGTCACCGTTGTCGCCGGCGACCCCTGCCCGCACTGCGGCAAGCCGCTCTCCGCTGCCCGCGGCATCGAGGTTTCTCAGGTCTTCCAGCTGGGCACCAAGTACTCCGAGGCCATGGGTGCCACCTTTATGGATGAGGACGGCAAGGAGAAGCCGCTCATCATGGGTTGCTACGGCGTGGGCGTGTCCCGCTCGCTTGCTGCCGTCGTGGAGCAGCACAACGACGAGCACGGTATCGTCTGGCCGGTCTCCGTTGCCCCGTACGAGGTCGCGGTGATTCCGCTTGATCCCAAGAAGGAAGAGTGCGCTACCGTCTGCGAGCAGATTGTTGATGGCCTGTGTGCCGAGGGTATCGAGGTCGTCGTCGACGATCGCGATGAGCGTCCGGGCTTTAAGTTTGCCGATAACGACCTCATGGGCTTCCCGTATCAGGTGGTTCTGGGCAAGCGCGGCCTTAAGAATGGCACCGTTGAGCTCAAGGACCGTGCCACGGGCGAGCGCGAGGATGTGGCGATTGATGAGGTCGTCGCCAAGGTCGCCGAGCTTGTGAAGGCAGCACGTCGTTAATCGACATTTCTGCTAGTAGATGTAATTGCAGGCCTGCTCCGCATCTCTCTTAGGATGAGATGCGGAGCAGTCTTTTTTGTTGCGTGAATAAGCTCGACGGGTAAAGGAAAACCCCACAGCCCAAATGAGCTGCGGGGTTTTCCTTTGTGCCTCCGATGCGAAATGAATCGCTCAGATATTACTGATAATCGACGACGTCGATCCAGTTCTTAAGGAACTCATCGTTCACGTTGCGCTTACGAGCGAGCTCGGAAGCAGCGACGATGCTCGTCCACTGACGCACGACCTGCATGGGCATGTCGGCGCGGTCGCAGTAGAGCTCCAGATAGGCCTCGGCCTGGTCCTTGCTGTTGAGGGCAAAGAGCAGGTAGGTGGTGGCAACGTCGGCAGCAGGGGAGCCCTGGGTGGCATGTGCCCAGTCGCAGACGTACAGCTGGCCGTCGTCGCCGACGATGACGTTGGAGGGGTTGAAGTCGCCGTGGCAGACCTTGAACTCCTTGGTCATGCCGTCCAGACGCTCCTGAAGGTTGTAGCGCGTGGTGGCATTGAGCTGATCGAGGCTGTCGATCATGCGGGCGAACTTATCGCGCTGACGGTTGAGCAGCGGGGAGGTGTAGCCGTGGATCTCGATCTGGAGGTCGACGAACATCTCGAGGTACTCACCAAAGCGCTGGGGCTCGGCAGTCATCTTCTCGGCAAGGGTGGTGCCCGGAACCTTCTCGGTCACGAGAGCCCAGCCGTTGGCGTTCTCGAGCTGAGAAACCTCGAGAGCCTTGGGGCTGCGGATGCCGCACTCATTGATGCGGGCAAGATTCAAAGCCTCGTTGAACACGTCGGAGACGGGCTTGGTCTCGTTAAAGACCTTGACGATCTTGTCGCCCAGGTCGTAAACGACCTTGTTGCCGCGACGGACGAGCTCGGTCTTGGAATCGGGGAGCAGCATGATTGCATCCTTTCAACGATGCGATAGAAGCAACGGCGGGGGCGTGCGTACACCCGTGCACCCCCGCCGCAAATAACCGTGCTAAAAACTAGCAGACGGCGTAGTCCTGGGGCTCGCGGCCGTAGTAGGCGTCCAGGTAGAGCTCCTTGATCTCGCTCATGAGCGGGTAGCGCGGGTTAGCGCCGGTGCACTGGTCGTTGAATGCCTGCTCGGTCATCTCGTCGAGGGTGTCGAGGAAGTACTGCTCGTCAACACCGTAGTCGGCGATGGTCTTCTTGACGCCGATGAAGTCCTTGAGCTCCTCGAGCTTCGTGATGAAGTTCTCGAAGACCTCCTTGTCGTCCTTGCCCTCGATGCCGCAGTACTTGGCCATCTCGGCGTAGTTGTGCAGCGCGTTGGGGTAAGGATACTGGGAGAAGGTACCCATCTTGACGGGAGCCTCGGCGGCGTTGTAGCGCATAACGCGGGTCAGGATGACGGCGTTTGCGAGGCCGTGGGGCAGGTGATGGAAAGCGCCGAGCTTGTGGGCCATGGAGTGGTTGAGGCCCAGGAAGGCGTTGGCGAAGGCCATACCGGCCATGCAGGAGGCGTTGTGCATCTCCTCGCGGGCATGCGGGTCCTTGGCGCCGTTCGTGAAGCTGGAGGGCAGGTTCTCAAAGACGAGCTTGGCAGCGCGCTCGGAGAGGCCCTTGGTGTAGTCGGAAGCCATGATGGAGACGTAGGACTCGATGGCGTGGGTCATGACGTCGATGCCGGAGGCAGCGGTCAGGCCGCGCGGGGCGGTCATGCAGTTGTCGGCGTCGACGATAGCCATGTTGGGGAGCAGCGCGTAGTCGGCGAGCGGCCACTTGATGCCGGTCTCCTTGTCGGTGATGATGGCGAACGGCGTGCACTCGGAGCCGGTACCCGAAGAGGTCGGGACGGCGACGAAGTAGGCCTTCTTGCCCATCTCGGGGAAGGTGAAGATACGCTTGCGGATGTCCATGAAGTCCATGGCCATGTCCTCAAACTTGCACTCGGGGTGCTCGTACATCATCCACATGATCTTGCCGGCGTCCATAGCGGAGCCACCGCCGACGGCGATGATGACGTCCGGCTCAAAGAGAGCCATCTGCTTGGCGCCGCGACGTGCGCACTGCAGCGACGGATCGGGCTCGACGTCGTAGAAGCAGTCGTGGGCGATGCCCATCTCGTCGAGCTTGGCCTCGATGGCGCGGGTGTTGCCATTCTTGAAGAGGAACTGGTCGGTGACGATGAAGGCGCGCTTCTTGCCCATGACGGTACCGAGCTCGTCGAGGGCGACGGGCGTGGAACCCTTCTTGAAGTAGACCTTCTCGGGAGCGCGGAACCACAGCATGTTCTCACGGCGCTCGGCCACAGTCTTAACGTTGATCAAGTGCTTCACCCCAACGTTCTCGGAGACGGAGTTGCCGCCCCAGGAGCCGCAGCCCAGGGTCAGAGACGGCTTCATGCCAAAGTTGTACAGGTCACCGATGCCGCCGTGCGAGGACGGGGTGTTGATGACGATACGGCAGGCCTTCATGACGTGCTCGAACAGGCTGATCTTCTCGGCCTGGGCGGGGTGCACGTACAGAGAGGCGGTGTGGCCCGGGCCACCGGCGAGCACCAGGTGCTCGGCCTTGTCGACGGCCTCCTGGAAGTCCTTGGCGTGGTACATGGCCAGGACCGGGGAGAGCTTCTCGTGGGAGAACTCCTCCTTGGCGGGGTCGGTGGAGGTGACCTCGGCGATCAGGATCTTGGTCTTGGCGGGAACCTCGATGCCGGCGAGCTCGGCGATCTTGGCGGCAGCCATGCCGGGGATGCGGTGATCGAGAGCGCCGTTCTTGAACATGGCGGCACGCAGGGCCTCCATCTCGGCACCCTGCTTGACGAAGTAGCAGCCGCGCTTCTGGAACTCGGCCTTGACCTGGTCATAGATGGTGTCGATGACGGTCACGGACTGCTCGGAAGCGCAGATCATGCCGTTGTCGAAGGTCTTGGAGTGGATGATGGAGTTGACGGCGAGCAGCACGTCGGCGGTGTCGTCGATGACGACCGGGGTGTTACCGGCGCCAACGCCCAGGGCGGGCTTGCCCGAGGAGTAGGCGGCCTTGACCATGCCCGGGCCACCGGTGGCGAGGATGATGTCGACGTCGCGCATGACCATGTTGGTCAGCTCGATGGAGGGGACATCAACCCAGCCGATGATGCCCTCGGGGGCACCGGCCTTGACGGCGGCGTCAAGCACGAGCTTGGCGGCGGCGATGGTGCACTTGGCGGCAGCCGGGTGCGGGGAGATGATGATGGCGTTGCGGGTCTTCAGGCTGATCAGCGTCTTGAAGATCGCGGTAGAGGTGGGGTTGGTCGTCGGGATGACGGCGCCCACGATGCCGATGGGCTCGGCAATCTTGGTGATGCCGTAAGCCTCGTCGCGCTCCAGGACACCACAGGTCTTGGTGTTCTTGTAAGCGTTGTAGATGTACTCTGCGGCGTAGTGGTTCTTGATGACCTTGTCCTCAAGAACGCCGCGGCCGGTCTCCTCGATGGCCATCTTCGCCAACGGGATACGAGCCTTGTTGGCGGCCATGGCGGCCTCATAGAAGATCTTGTCGACCTGCTCCTGCGTGTACGTAGCAAAAAGCGCCTGGGCCTCTCGCATCTGAGCGAGCTTAGCCTCAAGCGCCTCTACGTTGTCCACAATTGCGGGAGTAGTGTTTTCCGGTGACTTTTTCACCATTTGTGTCTCCTTGCGATCGGAGATTTACCCTACGTCTTGCATAATAGCAAGAAATTAATCGGCGAACGGCAAGATTCCTCTAAAAGGCACACTAAAACGCTTCAATAAACTGAAGCGTTTTAACAAAAACTCTTTGCCTGTCCCCAATGAGTGCAAAAAGGCGCCCTCCGTAGGGGAGAGCGCCTTTGGTAAGTTCTATGTGAACGCGAGGTCTTTGACCCGGAGAGTCCGAGGTACTTGTTGGTAAGACCTTATTTAGGAGCGCGCAACCTTGCCGGACTTGAGGCAGGTGGAGCAAACGTTCATCTTGCGACGGTGACCATCGACGACGACGTAGACGCGCTGGATGTTGGGGCGGAACTTACGGTTGGTGACGCGGTGAGAGTGGCTGATGGAGCGACCGGCAACGGGGTGCTTACCGCAAACTTCGCAAACTTTGGACATAACTGACCCTCCTTGGGCGACAAACGAACATGTCGCGTTAACAAACAAGCCTGAACTATAGCACAGAAGCAGTTCCCTGTGCGTAATCTACACAGAGATATTTCTCTTTTGGCGATAGTGCCCACGCCACGGCCCTGGACGTAGATCCGATTTGCGTGCAGCAGAGGGGATTATGCCAGCTCGTGCGTGCGTTTTCAAGCTCGTCCCACAAATATATATAGGTTTATTGAGCATTGGGCTCCGTTTACCGAATGCTCTGTATTTATGCTCGCAATTCAGCTTGAGGTTGGCTACACTATCCCTTGACCATTAAAGGGGTACGAGATACCCACATGGAATTACATAGCTGCCAAAGAGCAGCCCTTCCTGTGGGTGTCTGGTTCCGCTTTGAGCGGTCGGGCATCTATTTTTTTGACTGTGTCAGCAGTCAAGACATGTGAGGAAGGAGATCGATGGGCACGACTTCCCCCAAGGCGGTCATTATGGACGAGACCGCCGTCAATCGAGCGATGACCCGCATCGCGCACGAGATTCTCGAGCGCAACGAGGGCTGTGAAGACCTCGCTCTGGTCGGCATCGTCACGCGCGGCGACCTTCTGGCAAAGAAGCTCGCCGAGGAGATCAAGGAGATCGAGGGCGTCGACGTTCCGCTCGGCAGTCTCGACATCAGCTTCTACCGCGATGACTACGCTACCAATTTCGCTCCCGCGATCCACGCCACCAACATTCCCTTCAGTGTCGACGGCAAGCGCGTCGTGCTGGTGGACGACATCCTGTACACGGGTCGTACCATCCGCGCCGCTCTGGACGCCGTCATGGATCTGGGCCGTCCGAGCCGTATTGAGCTGGCAGTCCTCGTTGACCGCGGCCACCGTGAGCTCCCTATCTCGCCGGACTTTGTCGGCAAGAACGTTCCCTCGTCGCACGAGGAGAACGTGCACCTATATATGAAGGAAGTCGACGGCCGTACCGCCGTCGAGATCAACGACGTCGCGCCGGGTTCCCACGTGGGCTCCGCGCCGCTGGGAGGTGAGTAGTACCGTGGCGTTCAACCATAAGCACCTGATCGACATTACCGAGTACTCCGAAGAGGACATCAAGCTCATCCTCGAGACCGCCAAGGCGTTCTCTGAGGTCAACGAGCGTGCGATCAAGAAGGTCCCCACGCTCAAGGGCAAGACCATCGTCAATATGTTCAACGAGCCCTCGACGCGTACCCGCAGCTCTTTCGAACTCGCCGAGAAGCGTCTTTCGGCCGACAGCCTCAACTTTGGTGGCTCCTCGACCTCCACGGTCAAGGGCGAGAGCCTCGTTGACACCGTCGAGACCCTCAACGCCTATAAGATCGACTGCATCGTCGTGCGCGATAAGCACGCCGGCG
>JAGZQO010000014.1 GCA_018382125.1 Collinsella sp. | reverse complement strand
ACTGCGGGGTCAGCCCGTGGGAGGCCAGGGCGCCGCTGACCGGTGGACGGCACCGAGCCGTACGCTTGAACTGAGAAGGGGGAGGCCTCGCGGCCTCCCCCTTTTTGCGTTGTATACACGTTGTGCTTTGGGACCTACCTCCCCCGTATGCGCTCTTACTCTTTGGCTGTATTTTGAGTCCTTCTAGTGTATTTGAGCGATAATTACTCGCATTGGCGTTAGGGAGGGCTTGATGTTTACCGTATTTGTCTTGGGCAATATTGCTTCGGGTAAGTCGACGGCCTGCCGCTATTTCGAATCTCGTGGCGCTATGCTTATCGATCTGGATGAGCTTGCAAAATCTCTGTATGTGCCGGGCTCTGATATCGTCAATACTCTCGCGGATGAATTCGGTTGGGACATTTTGGATGAGGAAGGCGGCATTCGCCGCAGCATCCTCGCTTCTCGAGCTTTCGCTTCTCCTGATTCGGTCGCACGGCTCAATGGCATCGTGCATCCCGTTCTGATTGAACAGCTTTCGCTTAGGATTCTCGATCCGGTTTGTTGTACGGTTTCATCTCCCCGTTATCCCTTTGCGGTGGTCGAGGTTTCTGCTCCGACTGGTTTTGAGGATGCATTTGGCTTGGCTGATGAAATTCTGGTCATCAGCGCCCCTCTGTCAGTTCGTCGCGAGCGCGCTATTCAACGTGGCATGGAGCCATCCGATTTCGATGCTCGTTCTGCTTGCCAGCCCGATGAGTCTGCGCTGTGCAATCTCGCTACAACGGTGATTGATAATGCCGCAGGCGATAATTCGCTCTCTGAGCAGCTTGACTCATGGCTTGCATGCCACGGGTTTATAGATACTCCGGATAAGGAGGAGGCCGATGCCTAAGGCACGTTTCTTTACGTGGTATCGCGTGGCGCCACTTGCCGTTGTGTTCGTCTTCGGCCTTATTTCGCTCGTCTACTCGTGTGCCCCTGCCGCTTTCTTTAAGCCGCTGTATCCGATTGACTACGAGGCGTATGTAAAGCAATCCAGTATTTCGCATAATCTGGATCCGTATCTGGTGTGCGCTGTCATTAAGTCGGAATCGAATTGGGATCCCGAGGCCGAGTCGAATCAGGGTGCTCAGGGATTGATGCAGCTGATGCCCGAGACTGCCCAGGATATGATTGCCAAGGGCCTTGTCGACGGAGGGGAGTATTCGGCCGACAATCTTAACGATCCGGCTACGAATATCGAGTTTGGCTGCGCATACCTCTCGTATCTTCTCGCCTATTTCAACGGTTCGACGGATAGTGCCATCGCCGCCTATAACGCCGGCATGGGCAATGTCGACGGATGGGCGCAGCAGGGTACGTCGCTTCATAATGCAATTACCTTTCCCGAGACGCAGGCGTATCTGATTCGTGTCAATAATGCCTGGGCTCGCTACAAGACCCTCTATCCCGATCGGTTCGTATAGGACTATGCCTGCCGCCTGCGTATACTGCAGATATATGAGTTAGGAGTATCCATGGCGGAATTTGAAGTAGAACGCGTTGGTGGTGAACTTAAGCGCTTTGGCGTTGAAGGCTCTGACGTGCCGTTTAAGGTCGTTTCTCCCTATGAGCCTGCCGGTTCCCAGCCTAAAGCCATTGAGTCGCTTGTGCAGGGCGTGAGGGACGGAGACCGCTATCAGGTTTTGCTGGGCGTGACTGGTTCGGGCAAGACCTTCACGATGGCAAAGACTATTGAGGCCCTGGGAAAGCCGACGCTGGTCATGGCTCCGAATAAAACGCTCGCTGCTCAGCTTGCGAGCGAGCTCAAAGAGTTCTTTCCCAATAACGCTGTGGTCTACTTTGTCTCGTATTACGACTACTATCAGCCCGAGGCGTATGTGCCGCAAAGCGATACATATATCGAGAAAGACTCCTCGATTAACGAAGAGGTCGAGATGCTGCGCCATCAGGCGACCGCGTCACTGCTCTCTCGACGTGATGTGATCGTTGTCGCATCGGTCTCGTGTATCTATGGCATTGGCTCTCCTGAGGACTATGCGGGTCTGGCTCCAAACGTCGACAAGAAGGTGCCGCTCGAGCGCGATGACTTTATCCATGCGCTTATCGACATTCAATATGATCGCAATGACTATGACCTGGCGCGTGGCACGTTCCGCGTGCGCGGCGATGTTGTCGACGTGTATCCGCCTTATGCTGAGCATCCGTTGCGGTTTGAGTTCTTTGGCGACGAGGTCGAGCTGATTGCCGAGATCGATGAGGTCACCGGTGAGATGCTTCGTGAGTACGAGGCCATCCCCGTATGGCCGGCATCACACTATGTGACCGAGAAGCCGAAGGTCAAGGCGGCTCTGAAATCGATCAGCGAAGAGTGCGAGAAGCGCGTGGCGGAGCTCAAGGCGACCGACAAGTTGCTCGAGGCGCAGCGTCTGCAGCAGCGCACCGATTATGATCTTGAGATGCTCGAGACGATGGGCTTTTGCAACGGCATCGAGAACTACTCGCGTCATCTGGACGGTCGCAAGCCGGGTGAGCCGCCGTTTACCCTAATCGATTACTTTCCCAAGGATATGCTCTGCATCATCGATGAGAGCCATGTGACGGTGCCGCAGATTCGCGGCATGCACGAAGGTGACCGCTCGCGTAAGGTGACGCTGGTGGAACACGGTTTTCGCCTGCCCTCGGCGCTCGATAACCGCCCGCTTCGTTTCGATGAGTTTGAGGCAAGGATACCCCAGTTCATCTACGTTTCGGCAACACCGGGCGACTATGAGCTGCGGGTTAGCCAGAACGACGTTGAGCAGATTATTCGTCCGACCGGTCTGCTCGATCCCAAGATCGATGTGCGTCCGGTTCGCGGTCAGATTGACGATCTTGAGGACGAGATTCGCGAGCGCGTTGCCCGCAAGGAGCGCGTGCTGGTGACCACGTTGACCAAGCGCATGGCCGAGGACCTGACCGACCATCTGCTTGATGCGGGCATTAAGGTCAATTACATGCATTCTGATACGGCGACAATGGACCGTGTCGAGACCCTGCGAACGCTGCGCGAGGGCAAGATCGATGTTCTCGTTGGCATCAACCTGCTTCGCGAGGGCTTGGATCTTCCCGAGGTCTCACTGGTGGCAATTCTCGATGCCGATAAGGAAGGATTCTTGCGCAACCGCCGTTCGCTGATTCAGACGATTGGCCGCGCGGCCCGTAACGCCGATGGCGAAGTCATCATGTATGCGGACGTTGTGACCGATTCGATGAAAGAGGCCATCGAGGAGACGCAGCGCCGTCGCGAGATTCAGATGGCATATAACGAAGAGCATGGCATTGTGCCCAAGACAGTGCGCAAGGCCATCAACGACATCTCAAGTTTTATTGCCGAGGCCGAAAAAACTGTGGGTTCCAAGGGGCGCTCGAAGGGCGACTCTCTTGGTCATGGCGCATTCTATACGCCCGATGAGTCGGGCGAGGGCGGCGTGCCGGAAACGGTGGCGCCCGAGCAGACACTTGCGGAGCAGTTGGAAGAACTGCCGCATGACGAGCTTGTGCGGATCGTCGAAACCATGGAAGAGGATATGCGCAACGCTTCTGCCGCCATGGACTTTGAGGAGGCGGCGCGCCTGCGCGATGCCGTCGTTCAGATTCGGGCGATGCTCGAGGGCGCGTCTGAGGACGAGACGATCGAGCGCTTACGTTCGCAGGCCCGCAAGGGTTCCACGTTCGCATCGGGCAGAAAACGCCAGGGTACACGGTTTAAGAAATAGCGAACAGGCCCCGAGTTCCCTGTGGAGCTCGGGGCCTGTGTCTTTTGCGCGCAGAAATTCGTGCGTTAGAGGTCCGCGATCAGGGCTTCGGCACAACGGATGCCGTCGGTGGCCGCGCTCATGATGCCGCCGGCATATCCAGCTCCCTCGCCACAAGGGTAGAGGCCCGGGGTCGACACGGCATGGCACGTTCGGTCTCGGGTGACAGTGACAGGTGAGCTCGAACGAGTCTCCACGCCGGTAAGAACGGCATCGGGACGGTCGTAGCCTCGTAGCTTTTTTCCGAGTAGGGGAAGTCCCAGGCGGAGCGACTCGACGATATGCTGCGGTAGGGCTTCGTCAATTGCCGTCCAGGTCACACCGAGCGGATAGGTGGGCTTTACCTTTCCGGGCGCCTTGCTGGCGCGTCCTGCGAGGAAATCTCCGACGAGTTGTGCCGGTGCGTTCCAGTTGGAACCGCCCAGGCGATAGGCGGCCGCCTCGCAGGCACGCTGGAGCTCGATGCCGGCGAGCGGGTCATCGTTGGGAAGGTCCTCAGGCGTGACGTTAACGAGCAGGGCGGCATTTGCGTTGCGTCCGTCGCGGGCATTGAGACTAGCCCCGTTGACGCACAGATGGCACGGTTCTGAAGAGGCGGCAACAACCTGTCCGCCGGGGCACATGCAAAACGAGAACACGCTGCGGCCGTTGGGAAGATGGGCAACAAGTTTGTAGGGGGCCGCCCCGAGCGCTGGATGTCCCGCCGAGGCTCCATATTGGGCTCTGTCGATGTCGCGTTGCGGATGCTCGATGCGAACGCCCATGGCAAAGGTCTTTTGTGCGAGGGCCACGTTGTGGTCCTTAAGGAGCTCAAAAATATCGCGAGCAGAATGCCCGCAGGCGAGGATGAGGTGCTTTGTCTCGATTGGCTCGTAAGCGGCGTCTTGGGACGATTGGACATCAATGCCGGTGATGGCGCCAGACACGTCGATGCGAATGTCGACGAGCTTCGTTCGATAACGGACGACACCTCCGAGCTGCTCGATGCGCTGGGATATAGCGGTGACAACCGTGGGAAGGATGTCGGAGCCAATGTGCGGCTTGGCATCCCACAGAATATCGCGGGGCGCACCCGCCTCGACGAAGGTTTCGAGGATAAGGCGATGAGCGGGATTTTTTGTTCCCGTATTGAGCTTGCCGTCCGAGAAGGTCCCCGCGCCGCCCAGACCAAACTGAATATTGCTCTCGGGGTCGAGGATGCGCTCCTTTAGAAAGAGGTCGATCGCCTGCGAGCGGCGAAATGCCGGGTCGCCGCGCTCGATAAGCAAGGGCTTAAGACCTGCTTCGGCGAGCGTGAGCGCAGCGAAAAGGCCGGCGCATCCGGCGCCGACAACGACGGGGCGTTCTTGAGGTGCGTCGGAGACGGGGGAGGGGAATGAAGGCTCATCGTCTTCTATCGCGCGTACGCGCGAGCGGTCACGCTCGGCAACGCCGTCGACCGCTTCTTGCTCGAGGTGGGGACTAGTCAGCTCAACACGAAAGCTCAGGATAAAATGGACGTCTCGTTTTTTGCGAGCGTCGATTGACTTGCGGTGGAGCTCGATGGACTTGATCTCGGAGTCCTTGCAACGTAGGACGCGCTTGGCGACTCGCTTGCCAACAATGAGACAGGCATTTTCATCGCCGGCTTCATCGAGCGACGCGTTGACTTGGGTGATTTCGATCATCGAGGTCTCCTTAGAGGCAAGAAAGAGGCCGTCCGGTATTCCAGACGGCCCGAATGCGTTTTTGATTATAGACTGAGCGGCTACAGGCTGCTTGCAGCGCGAATGCCCGAGAGCCAGGCCCACGCAAGGTTAAAGCCTCCGCAATCGGCGTCGATGTCGAGCGCTTCGCCGCAGACGTAAAGCGGGGCGTCGACAACGCTGCACGCGCGTAGACTGGGTGTTGAGATGCTCTCGACAGATACGCCACCACGCGTGACCTGCGCCGAGCGCTCCTCGGCTGTTCCCTCGACGAGCAACTTAAAGTGCTTGAGGACCGAGACCAGGTGGATGACATCGTTGGAGCCTGGATGGCACTGCTCGAACGCCGTGCAGACGACGCGGGAGAGTTGCGGGGCGAGCATGCCGTCGAGCCAACGGGGATCGCGGGGCGAAAAGCCGCCGAGCAGCTCAACGCGTCGGTTGAGCATATCGAGCAGCTTGTCTTTGGAGAGGTCGGGGAAAACGTCGAGCAGGATCGTATCGCCGCGCTGGATACGACGGGAGAGGTTGAAGACAGCGACGCCCGAGATGCCGAAGGCTCGAAACAGGACTTCACCGTCTTCGTGCCAGAGCTCATTATGATTGCGGGCGAGCGTCAAGCGGGCGCGGACGCGCAGGCCATCCAACGTCTTGAGTGCCGTCCGATCGCCGACGACCGTTGCCGATACGGGGCAGAGGATGGGGCGCAGCGAAGTGAGGGGGAGGCGAAACGTATCGGCGATACCGGTGGGGTTGCCGCCCGTGGCGATAATTACGGCATGTGCCTGCAGGGCCTCGTTCTTGCGAGGGACATCGGCGAGCGCTTTCCGAAGCGAGCGGAGCTCCGATTTTCGGTCGTCGTGCTTTTTTGCCTTGAGCACCCGCGCTGGACGGTCTATTTGGAGTGCCCAGCCTTCGGAAGCTTTGTGCGCCGAGGCAACGTTGGCTCCGCAGATTAAGGTGATACCTAGGCGGTCGCAAACGTTGAGAAGCGCGTCGCGCACCGATTCGGCGCGAAGGGAGCGCGGGTACAGCCGGCCTTCCTCGGAGGTTGTCATGATACCCAGCGAGGAGAAGAAACCCATAAGCTCTTGTTCGGGCTGGGGGCCCATGACGGATTCGACGAATGCGGGGTGGTTATACCGCTGAGGATCAATCGATTCGTTGGAGAGGTTGCAGCGGCCGTTACCGGTCGCAAGGAGCTTAAGGCCACAGGCGACATCGCGCTCAACGATGCAGACGCTTTTGCCAGCGCGTGCGGCCGTAATGGCAGCGGCGAGGCCTGAAGCCCCGCCGCCGATTACCAGGACGTCATAGAAGGCGCTCGCGTTCACTTAGGCCTCGTCGGTCTCGTGCGGGGTAATGGCCTCGACGGCAGAGACTGCCTTGGGCAACATGTCATCGGGCAGCGCGGTCTCGACCTCGCCCTTATCGCAGGCCTCGGCGAGTGCCGGATTAATGGGAAGCTGGCCCAAGATGTCGAGGTTATAGCGATCTGCGACCTCGGGGAGCTTGCTCTTGCCAAAGACCTCAATCTTCTTGCCGCAGTCGGGGCACTCAATATAGCTCATGTTCTCGACAATGCCCAGAATGGGGACGTTCATCTTCTCGGCCATGTTGACCGCCTTGGCGACGATCATCGAGACCAGATCCTGCGGGCTCGTGACGATGACGATGCCGTCGACGGGCAGCGACTGGAAGACGGTGAGCGCGACGTCGCCTGTTCCCGGAGGCATGTCGACCAGCAGGTAGTCGATGGGGCCCCACGAGGTCTCGCTCCAGAACTGCCTAATGGCGCCTGCGATGACCGGACCGCGCCAAAGGACGGGGTCGGTCTCGTTTTGGAGCAGCAGGTTGGAGCTCATGACCTTGACGCCGTGCTCGGAGATTTCGGGCAGCATAAGGTTGCCAAGGGCATGGACGTGGCGTCCGCTCATACCGAACATCTTGGGGATGGAGGGACCGGTGATGTCGGCATCGAGGACGCCGACCTTGTGGCCGTGACGGGCAAGCTCGGTGGCGATGGCACCGGTGACAAACGACTTGCCGACACCGCCCTTGCCGGAAAGCACGGCGATGACGCGTTTGACCTCGGACAGCGTGTTCTCCTCAAATTGCGACGGCGACGTTTGTCCGCCGGCGGCCTGTGCGTGCTCGCAACCCATGTATGACTCCTTTGTATATGTTGGGGCCGGGGCCCCGTGATGTGACACGAGCGTCATTGTACCCTCGTTTGCGAGCGGGAGTCATTTGCGATGCATTTGGGCCGAGCGTGCTTGCAATACGATGGGTCCAAGCGAATGGGCGGGCTTACTGAACTTTGCTGGCAAACTCGAGGTATTGCATGCGCTGCAGCTTGTCGATCGTCGAGGCGTATGGGCTGTCTTCAGATTCCAAGTCGTAGCGCAGCCCGTCGGCACCAAGGTAGCCGGCGACATTGATGGTGGGCACATCTGACCTTGTTGCAAGCAGGGCCTTTTGATAGTCGGTGAGCGGGGCGCCGATCTTATTAAGGGTAATGGCTGCAATCTCGTTTGCCCCGACGGTGTCGTAGACGTTGAACTCGGTATTGCCGGCGATTTCATAGTTAGCCCAGACGAAATAGGTCGACTGATAGATACGGAAAGCGTGGCTTGCCGTATCTTCCTGAGGGTACAGCTCATCGTTGAGAGTCGTTGCGGCGCTCGGCTGATGGTCGCCAAAAAAGACAAGGACAACCGGTCTGCTGATATTGCGGAGCTCGTTGATAAAATACTCGAGGTCCCGGTCGGACGCGTTGATGCAGGTAAGATAGGTGTTGAGCGCGCTATTGGCGCCCTCGCTGGCTCCCTCGACCCAATAGTTTGTCAGCTCTTCGGCGGGAACGGTGCCATAGTCGTAGCCGCCGTGATTTTGCATCGTGACGTCAAAGATGAACTGCGGCGCTTCGTCGGTTCTAAGCAGGTCGAGTATCTTGTCGTAGGTGGCGTAGTCGCATACGCCGGCATGGTAACAGGGCGCACCTTCGAAATCGCCGATTGAAAGAAAGTCTCCAAAGCCCAGCTGCTGATAGATCTTATCTCGATGGTAGTTGACGGGGTTTTGCGGGTGCATAGCGGTAGCGGTATACCCAAGCTCCTTAAGGTCCTTTGCCAGGCTGTTGACGCCATTCATCTGATATAGCTGATAGGGGATTTTGCCTAATCCGACAAAGGCCGTTGTCGCTCCGGTCAATAATTCGAATTCGGAGTTCGCCGTTCCGCCACCGGCGACCGAAGCGAGCATGGTGCCGCGAACAAGTGTGTCGGGAAGCGAGTTGTAGAATGCGGGGCCGGTGTACCCGGCCGCCTGGAGCTGCTCAAAGCACGAAAGGTCGCTAAAACTCTCATTCATGACGGCAACAATCGTCGGCTTGATTTCATTGAACTGGGCAACGGCCGCCGCGCGCTGCTCGCTCGAGCCATACGTGCTGTCGTAGGTGGCGGCGAGCTCCTGCT
Source organism: Collinsella sp. (assembly GCA_018382125.1). Lineage (GTDB taxonomy): Bacteria > Actinomycetota > Coriobacteriia > Coriobacteriales > Coriobacteriaceae > Collinsella. Next base: position 37,122 of record JAGZQO010000014.1, on the reverse strand, counting down.
CGATGCTCTGCGCCTCATCGGGCGTATAGTCTTCGGGCTTCTCAATGGGCAACTCGTTGACCATTTCGGTGAACGAAGTGATAAAACCCTGAGACGCATACGTGGTGATGGGCTGCCAACGGTCAAATCCAAAATTCAGCGCCTGCTCCAAGTCGATGCTGGAAAAGCCCGAGAGCCCCACAACGGTCACTAGCAGAAAAGCGCAGAGGTTAGCGGCGATTGCGGGGAAGACATGGGTGGGCGTACGGAGCTTTCTCGGTCGGATAAGCGAAAGAAGCCCTAGGGAAATCTCCAGCAGGGCTAGAGAGGTTACGATTCCGGCGGTAAAGGTAAACTCGTATCCCTCGCTCACTTCCATTGCGGTGCCAAGGGCCAAGATATCGCTTGGCAGGATGGCCTCGCCTTTAAACGTTATGACGAAGTGCTCGGCAATGCCAAGGATGCAACAGGCGACGGGCACGAGGGCCATGACGCCTCCATGACGCTGTCCCAGCAAATAAAGGGAGAGCAGAACCGTCGCGAGCAGCCCGACGGAAAACCCGAATGAGTTGGCGGGAATGCGATAGAACGTTTCGTTACAGGCAATTTCGAGTGAAACGAACGAGAGCGCTGAAACAGCGGCGATGACAAGGATGTCACGGCAAATACAGGCAACCGTTCCCGTCGCAAGATCGGTTTGGTCGATAAGTCCCGAAACCAAGGGCTCGACAAGAAGTATGACGGCGGTAGCACCGAGCGCCGAATAAGAAAGGACCCATAGGGAATTGTCCTCATTTACGAGCAATTGATTCGTAATCCATGCAGCTACCATGCCGAGCGGGATGAGGAGCGTCGCGCACCAAAAGACGCGGGCAATGGGCGGCTTTTCATTGTGTTTGATTGAAAAATATACGCGCACCACGACGATGGCCACGATAAGGACGGCGATGAATATGGGCAGATTGGCCATGTCGCTCGAAGTGATTTCAAGGGGGATATCTTCGGTCATGGACGTTCCTCTGTTACGGCAAATTAAGTTCAGTATTAGATTACTGTAACCTTTCCACGGCATTTCGAGAAACAAAGCGCCCGATACGCAAAGCTAAAGGTCTGCGAATCTTGTATTACGAACATCTGTGCGCGTCGAGTGCGCTAAACTCATCGACAGTATGATTCGATGCAATAGGAGGCAAGGAGCTTCCATGTCTGATTCTTCTATCGTTATTCGCGGCGCTCGTGAGCACAACCTCCGTGATATCGATGTTTCCATTCCGCGTGACCAACTCGTGGTCATTACCGGTCTTTCTGGCTCGGGCAAGAGCTCGCTGGCATTTGACACTATCTATGCCGAGGGCCAGCGTCGATACGTCGAGAGCCTTTCGAGCTATGCGCGCCAGTTCTTGGGCCAGATGGACAAACCCGACTTGGATTCAATTGACGGCCTTTCGCCGGCGGTGTCGATCGACCAAAAGACGACGTCTAAAAACCCTCGCTCGACGGTTGGCACCGTAACCGAGATTTATGACTATCTGCGCCTACTGTTCGCCCGTGTGGGCACCCCGCACTGTCCCGAATGCGGCCGCGTCATTGAGCGCCAGACGACCGACCAGGTTGCCGACAAGGTCTTGGCGGCGGGGGAGGGCCGCCGCGCGTTTGTGCTGGCGCCGGTGGTTCGTGGACGCAAGGGCGAATATGCCAAGCTGTTTGAGGATCTGCGTGCGGAGGGCTTTAGCCGTGTGCGCGTCGACGGCGAGGTGCGCTCGCTTGACGACCCTATCGACCTGGACAAAAAGTTCAAGCACGATATCGAGGTCGTGGTCGACCGTATCGTGATTCGAGAGAACTCCCTGGGTCGCATTGCCGAGTCCGTTGAGCAGGCGACGGCACTGGCACACGGTAACGTGAACGTGTACATGCTGCCCGATCGTGATGCTCCCGAGGGAACCGAGGGCGAGCTGCTGGAGTATTCGCTGGCACTGGCGTGCCCAGAGCACGGGCATTCCATCGACGACCTGCAGCCGCGCGATTTCTCGTTCAACGCGCCCTATGGTGCATGTCCCGAGTGCGATGGCCTGGGCTTTAAGAAAACCGTTGATGCTGAGGCGCTGATTGAGGACCCCTCGAAGTCGATTGCCGACGGAGTCTTTGGCAGCCTGTTCGGCAATTCCAACTACTATCCGCAGATTTTTGCTGCGGTCTGCAAACACTTTAAGGTGAGCGCCGATACGCCGTGGGAGGACTTGCCCCCTCGCGTGCGTCGTGCATTCTTGGATGGCCTGGGCGATACGAAGATCTCGGTCGACTACCAAAAGCTCGACGGACGTCGCAGCCAGTGGGATACCAAGTTTTCGGGCGTTCGCAACATCCTGTACGAACGCTATACCGAGACGACGAACGAGAACACCAAGGCGCGCCTGGATAAGTACATTCGCGAGGAGCCGTGCTCGACCTGCCACGGCGCTCGTTTGCGCTCCGAGATGCTCGCCGTCACCGTGGGCGGCAAGTCCATTTACGAGGTTTGTTGCCTGTCATGCCGTGAATCGCTCGAGTTTTTTGAGAACCTGGAACTCACCGAGCGCCAACAGTTTATCGGCGGGCGCATCGTCAAGGAAATCCTGGAGCGTCTGCGTTTTCTGGTCGATGTTGGGCTCGACTATCTGACACTCGATCGCGCCTCGGCGACGCTTTCCGGTGGCGAGGCACAGCGTATTCGACTGGCAACGCAGATCGGCGCGGGTCTCATGGGCGTGCTCTATATTCTGGACGAGCCTTCGATCGGTCTTCATCAGCGTGACAACGAGCGCCTGATTAAGACGCTCGAGCGCCTGCGCGATATCGGCAATACCGTTATCGTCGTCGAACACGACGAGGATACAATCCGTGCCGCCGACTACGTGATCGACATGGGGCCCGGCGCCGGCGTCAACGGCGGACACGTAGTCGCGGCGGGAACGCCTGCCGATATCATGGCGTGTCCTGATTCGATGACGGGCGCTTATCTGACCGGTAAACGAATGATCCGGGTGCCTGATGAACGGCGCAAGCCCGGTCGCGGCTGCCTTAAAATTACGGGCGCTCGAGCCAACAACCTCAAAAACGTTACTGCCAAGATCGAGTTTGGTACGCTTACGGTTGTTACCGGCGTGTCGGGATCGGGCAAGAGCTCCCTGGTTACCGACACCATTGCGCCTGCCCTTACGAATGCCATTCACCGCTCGACGCGCCCCGTGGGTCCGTATAAGAAAATCGAGGGCATCGAGTGTATCGATAAGGTTATCGATATCGACCAGTCGCCGATTGGCCGCACGCCGCGTTCCAACCCTGCTACCTATATCGGCCTGTGGGATGATCTTCGCGCGCTGTTTGCGAGTACGCCGGAGTCGAAGGCGCGCGGCTACTCGCCGGGTCGTTTCTCCTTTAATGTGAGTGGCGGGCGTTGTGAGGCGTGCAAGGGCGACGGGCAGATCAAGATCGAGATGCACTTCCTTCCCGATATCTACGTTCCCTGCGAAGTTTGCGGCGGTAAACGCTACAACCGCGAGACACTCGAGGTCACCTACCGTGGCAAGACCATCTCGGACGTGCTCGACATGAGTGTCACCGAGGCACTGGCCTTCTTTGGGAATATCCCGCAGATTAAGCGCAAGCTCCAGACGCTGTACGATGTAGGCTTGGGCTACGTGAGCCTGGGCCAGCCCGCCACGACGCTCTCGGGCGGCGAGGCGCAGCGTGTGAAGCTCGCCAAGGAGCTTCATCGACGCCAGACGGGCAAGACGTTCTATATTTTGGACGAGCCGACGACCGGCCTTCATTTTGAGGACGTCCGCCAGCTGCTCGATGTGCTGCAGCGCTTGGTCGATGCGGGCAACACAGTGCTGGTGATTGAGCACAACCTTGATGTCATCAAGGTTGCCGACCGCCTGATCGATATGGGTCCCGAAGGCGGTAACGGCGGCGGAACCGTCGTGGTTTCGGGCACACCGGAGCAGGTTGCGGACTGTCCGCAGAGTTATACGGGCAAGTTTTTGGCGCCGTTGCTCAGGCGTGACCGGGAGCGTCAGGCTCAACTTGATGCTCAATAAATAGACGATTCAGTTTATGGGCGCCATCGACTCCTTGTGATTCGATGGCGCTTGCTGTGCCGAAGTGACGTATGCAGCCGAATTGGACATATACTTAATCCTTACGTCCGAATGCGAGGGAAAGGATATGTCATGGCAAAGGCTGTAAAGACGCCAAAAACCAATGCGATGCGCGAGCTGGAAAGCGCCGGCATTTCCTATGTTCTACATACGTACGAAGACGATGGTGATGAGTCGGTGGGCCTGGGGGTCGCGATTTCGGAGCAGCTTGGCGAGGAGCCCGGTCAAGGATTTAAGACTTTGGTCTGTGTGACACCGTCCAACGACTATGTCGTGTGCTGCATCCCTGTTGCCGACGAGCTCGATCTAAAGTCCGCCGCGCGTGCCGCGGGGGAGAAGTCCTTGGCCATGATGCATGTGAAGGATTTGCTTGCGGCGACTGGCTACGTTCGCGGCGGCTGCAGCCCGGTCGGTATGAAAAAACGCTACCGGACGCTCATTGATGAGACGTGTGTCCTTTGGGATACCATTTTTATTTCGGGAGGCAAGCGTGGTTATCAGCTCGAGCTTGCACCCGATGATTTAATTGCATTTTGCGGGGCGACGGTTGCCGCGATTACGAGAGAGGACTGAGCGATGCCGCAGGAAGAATTGAAGCGCGGAGCTCATTTTGCAAAAGAATCTGCGCCTCAGACACCCTCATCCGAAGTTTCTTCGTCGCGAGATGACACTGACGACATGGGCTCGTCGGACTACTCCACGGTTGGTCGTTCCGCTGGGCTTATGACCATTCTGACCATCGTGTCTCGCGTTACCGGTTTTATCCGCACGTGGGCAATGGCGGCCGCTATCGGCATGTCGCTACTCTCGTCCTCCTATCAGGTCGCCAACAACCTGCCCAATATGCTCTACGAACTCGTGATGGGCGGCATGCTCGTGACGGCGTTTTTGCCCGTGTACATGGGCGTGAGGCGTGAGCAGGGTCGCGAGGCCTCGAACGAGTACGTGGGCAACCTGCTTGGCATTCTACTTTTGGTGCTGGGTGGCATTTCGTTGCTGGGGACCGTGTTCGCCCCGGGCTTTATCTGGACGCAATCGTTCCTTTCGGGTGACGGCGGCAGCATGGATACCGCTGCGTTCATGTTCCGTTTCTTTGCCATCCAGATTCTGTTTTATGGTTTGGGCTCGGTGTTTTCGGGCGTTCTCAACGCACACCGCGACTACTTCTGGTCGACGTTTGCCCCGGTCCTCAACAATGTGATCGTCATTGCGAGCTTTATGGGTTTTGCGCCCGTGTCCGCACAGTTTGGTGAACGTGCCGGCATCATCTTGATTGCGGCCGGTACGACCCTCGGTGTCTTTGTTCAGATGGCATGTCAGATTCCCGCGCTTGGCAAGCACGGCGTGCATCCCCATATCCATATCGACTTTAAGGACCCCGCGCTGCGCCAGACGATTGCGCTCGGTATCCCGACGCTGCTCGCCACGGTGTGCATGTTTGTCTCGACTTCTATCACCAACGCTGCCGCGCTGGTGGTCCAGCCCGAGACGGGTCCTTCCGCCATCGCCTATGCGCGCCTGTGGTACACGCTGCCCTACGCGCTGATTGCCGCCTCGCTTTCGACGGCGCTCTATACCGAGCTCTCTCATGACGCACAGGAGAAGGATTACGACAGCGTTCGCACGGGCATTTCGCGTGGCGTCGCCCAGATGCTGTTCTTCCTGATTCCGTTCGTACTGTACCTGATTGTCTTCGCACGTCCGCTCAATATGATCTACTGTGCTGGCAAGTTCGATGAATCCGGCGTGGCGCTGGTGTCCGAGTACCTTGTCTACCTGGCGCTCTCGCTGCCGCTCTACGGCGTGGTCGTGTTGATGCAGAAGAGCTTCTCTGCCTTGCTCGACATGAAGCCCTATAGCCGCTATTGCCTGTATTCCGCCATCGGCCAGGCCGGCTCGGTTCTGCTGTTTGGCGTTGTGCTGGGCTTCGGTATGCCGGCAATCGCGCTTTCGTATGTCGTCGACTACGTGATCTTGGTCGGCTGTTCGCTGTGGTGGCTGCGTCGTCGCCTGCGTGGCCTTCAGGTCAAATCTATCCTACATGGCGGTTTCTTTGGCCTTTTGCTCGGTGGCCTAGGTGCTGCCGCAGGCGCCGGCGTCATGTGGGCGCTTGAACACTTTGTCGGGGCAATTGGCGGCTCGATTCTGATTACTCTTGGCTACGTTTGCGTTGCGGGTGTCGCCTCGCTTGTTGTTACCTTTGGCCTTGCCGTCGTCCTTAAGATGCCCGAGGTCTCGGCGCTGCTTCGTCGCAAGTAGGTGCGCGTGGCCGGTCACGACAACATACCAACGCTTGCCGAGCAGGTTTCGCGCGTTCCCACACAGCCCGGATGCTACCTTTGGAAGGATGCCAAGGGCGATGTCATCTACGTGGGCAAGGCGAAAAACCTGCGCGCCCGCATGCGTCAATACGTGACACTGCAGGATGAGCGTCAAAAGATCCCGCTGATGATGCAGCTGGTGGCGAGCTTTGACTACATCGTTGTCGAAACCGAGCATGAGGCGCTTGTACTCGAGCGCAACCTGATCAGCCAGTACCATCCGTACTTTAACGTCGACCTCAAGGATGACAAGAGCTACCCCTTTATCGCCATTACAAAGGGCGACCTGTATCCCGCGATCAAATACACGCGTGAGCGTCATAAGCCGGGAACGCGCTATTTTGGACCCTATACCGATAGCCGTGCGGCACGTGAGACGATAGATACGCTGCGCAAGGTTATCCCCATCTGCTCTGCATCCTGTGCGGAGTGGCGTCGTTGTCGCCGTACCATCGAGTCCCACAAGGGCGAGGAAGACATCGTCAATATGATTTGCGCACAAAACGGGCGTCCCTGCTTTGACTACCATGTCGGGCGCGGCCCGGGTGCGTGTGTCGGCGCGATTTCCCCGGCAGACTATGCCAAGAACGTCAAGCGTGTCGAGCGCTTTTTGTCGGGCCATCGCAAGGATGTCGTCGATGAGCTGACCTCCGAGATGACGGATGCCGCCGAGGCGCTCGACTTTGAGCGCGCGGCACGCGTCAAACGTCGTTTGGAGGTCATCAGGGGTCTGGATGATCGTCAGCAAGTCGTTTTTCCCTCCAGTGTCGATATCGATGTCATCGGGTTCTATCGCGAGGAGACCATCTCCGCCGCTTGCGTCTTCGTCGTTCGCGAGGGCCGAACAGTTCGCACCTGCGAGTTCATTCTCGACAAGGGTCTTGATGTTGACGAGGAAGAGCTCCAGTCGGGCTTTCTTAAGCGCTATTACGACGAGACGGCTGATATTCCAGCTGAGGTCAACCTTTCCGTCGAGCTTGAGGATGCGGAGGCGCTGGGGGAGTGGCTTGCGGGCAAGCGTGAGCGTTCCTGCCATCTCCATAGGCCGCAGCGTGGCGAAAAGCACCGTCTGCTCGATATGGCATCCAAAAATGCGCGCCATGCCCTCATGCGCTACATGATGCGAACGGGGTACGCTGACGACCGCACCAATCAAGCGCTCCTGGAGCTCGAAAGTGCGTTGGCGCTGCCATCGCCGCCGTTGCGTATCGAGTGCTTCGATATCTCTACACTGCATGGCACCTTTACGGTCGCCTCGATGGTGGTGTTTACCAACGGGCGCGCCGACAAGAGCCAGTACCGTCGTTTTAAAATTCAGGCCGAATTGGACGAGGCAAACGACTTCGTGTCGATGTCCGAGGTTTTGGGACGACGCTATGCTCCCGAGCGCATGGCCGACGAGCGTTTTGGCTCGCGCCCCGATTTGCTCGTTGTCGATGGCGGTAAGCCGCAATTGACCGCTGCGATCAAGCAACTTGAGGCTCTTGGGCTCGATATACCAGTTTGTGGCTTGGCAAAGGCCGATGAGGAAGTTTTTGTGCCTTGGGACGAGACTCCCGTCGTGCTGCCGACCGGGTCTGCTTCGCTCTATCTAATTAAACAGGTGCGCGATGAATCGCACCGTTTTGCAATCACATTCCATCGTGAGTTGCGCGATAAAGCCATGACAGTTTCGGTACTCGATGACGTTCCAGGCGTGGGACCCACCAGAAAACGTGCCCTTATGCGCCATTTTGGTTCGATGAAGCGTTTGCGCGCGGCGAGCGAGCAAGAGATCGCGAAAGTTCGCGGCATACCTGCCGATGTTGCCAAGGCGGTCCACGAGGCGCTCGTTGCGTGGAATGCCGAGCGCGCCGAGGCGGCGGCTGGCCATTCCGATAGCTAAACACGAGCCTAAACTACTGATATACATGATTGCGTGATTTTCAACCATTTATTTCGCCATGATTGCATGCTGGTTTCGGGTTTTATTAACGCTAAAACGTTTGACTAGTCATGGTGAACAACCCTGCTATCCTGCGGGTTGACGAAGACTGATATCTCACCTCGTCGATACATACTGTCTGGCGAATCATTTGTCAATGAATTCGGTGAACGGTAGTAAATACCGTTCAAGCGTATGTATGTATCGGTCGCCGAGCGCGGCACCTCAGTTGGGTTCGTCGGTAGGTAAGGTATATATCGTCCGCAAGTTGCGCGGGGGCAAGTCTAGGTGCTCCCGAGTAAGATTCTCTATTGATAGGAGAAGACATGGCCATCATCAACAAGGGTATGTCCAGGCGTTCGTTCCTCGGCCTCACCGGCAGCGTCGCTGCTGTCGCCGGCCTTGGTCTCACTGGCTGCGGTGGCAGCTCTAGCGACGAGGGTTCCGCTTCCGGTTCCACCGATTCCGCCAACCGTGGCGGCGGCGTGATCACCGCTGGTTCCGCTTACGCTCCGTCCAGCTTCGATCCCGCCAGCACCGGCTCCGCTGTGGGCCTGGGTGCTAACTGGCACGTCGTCGAGGGCCTCTACGGCATCGATTACCACGACTACAGCACCTTCAACGAGCTCGCCACCGACGATCCCAAGTCTGTGGACGACACCACTTTCGAGGTCACCATCCGCAAGGGCGCCAAGTTCTCCGATGGCACCGAGGTCACCGCTGACGATGTCGTTGCCTCCTACACCGCTTGCGCCGCTTCCGCTACCTATGCTCCGTTCTTCCAGCCCTTCGAGTCCATCGAGGCCAAGGACGCCAGCACCGTGACGGTCAAGACCAAGGCCCCCAACTTCTCCCTGCTCAAGGATCGTCTGGCCATCGTCCGCGTTACCCCGGCCACCCAGACCGAGGAGGATCGCGCCAAGCAGCCGATCGGCTCCGGCCCCTGGATGTACGACTCTATCTCCGATACCGAGATCACCCTGGTTCCCAACCCCGAGTACAACGGTGAGTATGCTGCCGAGGATAAGAAGATCCAATACAGCATCCTGACCGACCCCACCGCTCGCGTTACCGCTCAGCAGGAGGGCTCCACGCTCGTTATGGAGCTCGTTACCGCTGACGCCGTCGACCAGCTCGAGAGCGCCGGCTGCAAGATCGATAACGTTCAGGGTTTCGGCACCCGCTTCATCATGTTCAACGTCGCCAAGGAGCCTTGGAACAACGTCAAGGTCCGTCAGGCTGTCATGTATGCGCTCGACACCGAGAAGATGGTCAGCAACACCTTCGCCGGCCTTGCCACTGCTGCCAGCTGCTACCTGCCCAAGAGCTTCACCAACTATCATGAGGCTTCCACGGTGTACAAGACCGACGCCAAGAAGGCTAAGAAGCTCATCGAGGAGTCTGGCATCACCCCGGGTGCCATCACCCTGCGCACCACCGACAACGAGCAGATTAAGGGCATGGCCGCCCAGGTCAAGAACGACCTCGACGCCCTCGGCTTCGATGTGACCATCCAGACCGATACCTCGCCGGCCACCTACGCTGCCATCGACGGCGGCGAGGCCTACGATATCCTCCTTGCCCCTGGCGATCCTTCCTGCTTCGGCGCCGACCCCGACCTGCTGCTCAACTGGTGGTACGGCGACAACGTCTGGATGCAGACCCGTTGCCCGTGGAAGGAGTCCGCTGAGTGGCAGAAGCTCCACAGTCTCATGGACGAGGCTCTTGCCGCCGAGGGCGACGAGCAGCAGAAGAAGTGGAACGAGTGCTTCGACATCATTGCCGACAACGCCGTTCTGTACCCCGTTGTCCACGTCAAGACCGTCTCCGCTTCCTGGGACGATCCGTCCACTGCGCCCAACGGCGAGGCCCTCGATGGCTTCAAGGGCATCGGCACGACGAGCATGTCCTTCAGGGGCGTTGCGACCGTCAAGGCGTAAGACTCGCTTGAGTCTGTATGCAGGATGTCGGTCGTTGGGACCGTATCCTCATAGTTGAAACAAAGACCCGGGCGGCAACGATGTCGCTCGGGTCTTGTAATGAGTATCCGTACTCATATACCAGTTGGTCCTACCGACAAAAGAAAGGGGAGAGAACGTGAACAACTTGCTACGTTTGATTGGAAGGCGTCTTGTGGCGCTGCCGATCATGGCATTGGGCGTCACCGTCCTGGTGTTCTTCCTTATGTCGTTCTCCAAGACCGACCCCGCCTACACGGCGTTGGGTGATGGTGCCTCGCCCGAGGCGGTTGCCGAGTACCATGAGAAGTATGGTCTGGACGACCCCTGGCCCGTGCGCTACGTGCGCTATATGGGCGATTTGATTCATGGCGACATGGGCACCTATGGTGCTGCTCGCAACTCCGTTGCCAAGCGCATCTCCACGGCCCTGCCCGTCACGATGCAGCTGACCTTTATCGGTCTTGCCATCGGTGCGGTCGTTTCGTTTTTGCTCGGCGTCATCGCGGCACTGTATCGCGACAAATGGCCGGACCAAGTGATCCGCGTCTTTTCCATCGCCGGCTTGGCAACCCCGTCGTTCTGGCTTGCCGTTCTGTTGATCCTGCTGTTCTCTTCCTACCTTAAGGTGCTCCCGGCATCGGGTGCTCTGCCTCACTTCACCACGAATCCGGTTGGCTATCTGGGACGTATGATCATGCCCGCTATCGCCTTGGCATTTCCGCTGACGGGCCAGATGACTCGTATCGTGCGTACCGCCATGGTCGAGGAGCTCGACAAGGATTATGTCCGTATGGCTCGCGGCGCCGGCGTTCCCGAGAAGGTCGTCGTCGGCATCAACGTTCTTCGCAATGCGCTGATCACCCCGGTCACCACCCTCGGTCTTAAGATCGGTTACCTCATGGGCGGCGCCGTCGTCATCGAGGTTATCTTCAACCTCCCCGGCATGGGCACCGCGATTCTGCAGGGCGTTCAGGGCAACGAGGCGAACCTGGTTCAGGGCGTCGTCATCGTCGTTGCTCTTGCCTTCATCATCATCAACATCGTGGTTGACATGCTCTACCTGCTCATCAACCCGCGCATCAGGACGGTGTAGATTATGGTAAAGATTCGAGAGAAGCAAACCGAGCAGCTCGAGAAGGCTGCCTCAAAGGGGCTCAAGCTCGGTGGCTGGAAGAAGATGACGCTGTCTTCTAAGATTGCCGCCGTCGTGCTGGTGCTGGTCGCCCTGACTGCGATTCTGGCGCCCCTTCTTGCCCCCTATAGCCCGGTCGAGATCTTTACGGCTCGCCAGGCTCCCGGCAACGGATTTATCTTCGGTACCGACGATAAGGGTCGCGACATTCTGTCGCGTATGCTCTACGGTGGTCGTTACTCGCTGATCATCGGCTTTGGCGCCACTGCCATGGCTCTGGTCTGCGGCTCGGTCGTGGGCGCCCTTGCAGCGGTTTCGCGCAAGGCCGTCTCCGAGACGATCATGCGTATCCTGGACATCATCATGTCCATCCCGGGCATCGCCCTCGCGGCCGTCTTCGTCTCCATCCTGGGCAACTCCGTGCCGTCGATCATCTTCGCCATCGGCTTTATGTACACTCCGCAGATTGCCCGTATCGTGCGCGCCAACATCGTGTCCGAGTACGGCGAGGACTATGTCCGCGCGGTCATCGTTTCCGGCGCCAAGGCTCCGTGGATTTTGATCAAGCATGTTCTGCGTAACTGCATCGCCCCGATCATGGTCTTCACCGTTACCCTGGTTGCCGACGCCATCATCTTCGAGGCCTCGCTGACCTTCATCGGCGCTGGTATCCAGGAGCCCACCGCTACCTGGGGCAACATCCTCGCCGACGCCCGCGGCGGCGTGCTTGCCGGCCGTTGGTGGCAGGCGCTGTTCCCGGGTCTGGCCATCATGATCACCTGCCTGGCGCTCAACATCCTCTCCGAGGGCATTACCGACGCCATGGCCGCTGCTCCCTCCGCCGCCCTGGATCCGACCGATTCCTCCAAGCGTCGCGAGGCCGACCTGCTGGTCTCCGACCCCGTTCGCGCCTACAAGGAGCAGGCCCAGTCCCTCTCCGCTCGCCTTGGCGCCCTGCGCGATGTCGAGCTCAAGCGTGACGATCGCCATGTGCCCGACGAGTCTGTCGAACCGATTCTCTCGGTCCGTGACTTCTGCATCCAGTTTGAGCATCACGGTGATATCAACGTCGTCGACCATGTCAACTTTGACGTTCGTCCTGGTCAGACCATGGGCCTGGTGGGCGAGTCCGGTTGCGGTAAGTCCATCACCACGCTGGCCATCATGGGCCTGACCGACGATGACGAGCATCTTTCCGGCGAGGTTCTCTGGGAGGGTCGTGACCTGCTCAAGATGAGCAAGAAGGAGTGGTTCGGCCTGCGCGGTACCGATATCGCTATGGTCTATCAGGACGCCCTGTCCTCGCTTAATCCCTCCATGCTCATCTCTGCCCAGATGAAGCAGCTCACCAAGCGCGGCGGAACCCGCAGCGCCGAGGAGCTCCTGGAGCTCGTCGGCCTCGATCCCAAGCGCACGCTCGAGAGCTATCCGCACGAGCTTTCCGGCGGCCAGCGTCAGCGTGTCCTGATCGCTATGGCCCTTACCCGCGACCCCAAGCTGGTCATCTGCGACGAGCCCACGACCGCTCTGGACGTTACCGTCCAGAAGCAGGTCATCAAGCTGCTCAACGATCTTCAGGCCAAGCTCGGCTTTGCCATGATCTTTGTTTCGCATGACCTGGCTCTGGTCGCCGAGGTTGCCCATAACATCACGGTTATGTACGCTGGCCAGGTTATCGAGCAGGCACCCACCAAGGAGCTGCTCACCAACCCGATCCACGAGTACACCCGCGGTCTTCTGGGTTCCGTTCTGTCCATCGAGAGCGGTTCGGGTCGCCTGCACCAGGTGCCCGGCGCCGTTCCGAGCCCGCGCGATTTCCCCAAGGGCGATCGCTTCGCGCCCCGCTCGAGCCATCCGCGTATTGGCCTGGACACCCGTCCGGTCTTCAAGCGCGTGCCCGGCACCGAGCACTTCTATTCCGAGCTCCCCGACGAGGTGCTCAAGGCAAATGGTTTGACCCCTCACGCGGAGGTGATGTAGATGAGCGAGACCGCAGTCAACGGCGTCGAGCCGATCATCTTCCTTGATGACGTCCACGTCACCTTTAGGACCCGTACCGGCTCGATTCTGCACCCCAACCTGGTTCACGCCGTCCAGGGTGTAACGATTAAGCTCATGCCCGGTCAGACGATCGGCATCGTCGGCGAGTCCGGTTGCGGTAAGTCCACCACCGCCAACGTCATGTGCGGCCTGCAGGCCCCCACGAGCGGCAAGGTCTACTTTAAGGGCAAGGACGTTACCAAACGTACCGCCGAGGACCGTCGCCACATGGGTCGCGTCATCTCGGTCGTGTTCCAGAACCCGGCCACGGCGCTCAATCCCCGCATGGTCGTTCGCGAGCAGCTGCTCGACCCCATGCGCGTCCACAACCTGGGTACCGAGGCCGAGCAGGAGAAGCGCGTCAAGGAGCTCCTGGAGCTCACCGGTCTGCCCAGCTCCGCCGCCGAGGTTCTTCCCGGTCAGCTTTCGGGCGGCCAGCGTCAGCGCGTCGCAATTGCCCGTGCCCTGTCGCTGAACCCCGATGCCATCATCGCCGACGAGCCCACCTCGGCTCTGGACGTTTCGGTCCGCGCACAGATTCTGAACCTGTTGACCGACCTTAAGAAGGAGCTCGGCCTGGCCATGGTGTTCATCAGCCATGACATCCAGACGGTCCGCTATATCTCTGACGACATCATCGTTATGAATGGCGGCAGGATCGTCGAGCAGGGCGAGGCCAAGCAGGTCTTCCAGCACCCCCAGGACCCCTACACCAAGATGCTGCTCGGCGCTGCGCCGTCGCTGCTGCATCCCAAGCTCGGCGAGTAGCCTCGCTTTCCCTCCCGTGCGCCCGGTTCCCTTGCCGGGCGCACCTCCGTTGCGATTTCGAAAGGTTGGGTTCACGAGCCATGCCAAGTGCTCAGGAGCTACAACATCAATTTGGTGAATACCGAGGCGCCATGCCCCGTCCATCAGATTTCGATCTCTTTTGGAAGGATCGCATGGCCGAGGCCGACGCCGTCGGGCTTGACTATGCGATCGAGACGGCATCGGTCGCCGATGCCGCGACCTGCCAGCTTTTCGACCTCTGGTATACCGGCATGTGTGGCGCGCGCCTGCATGCCAAGTACCTTAAACCCGTCTCGGACGAGCCCGTGCCATTGGTACTTCAGTTCCATGGGTATCCGGGTGCAAGCCGCAGCTGGTTTGAGCAGGCGTCGTTTGCGGGCATGGGCATGGCACTCATCGCCCTCGACTGCCCCGGCCAAGGAGGTCCCTCCGAGGACATTGGTGGATTTGAGGGCACAACGGTTGCCGGGCATATCGTCGCCGGCATCGACGGCGACCCGGCCAACCTCTACTATGTCCGCTTACACCAAGATATTCGAATCCTGTGCCGCATCGTTCGCAAGCTCGAGGGCATCGATCTTGCCCGTGTGTTTGTGAACGGCGCGTCGCAGGGCGGCGGTTTGGGTATTGCGACCTGTGCGCTTAACAGCGAGCTTATCAATCGTGCCGCCATCCTCTATCCCTTCCTGTCGGATTTCCGCCTGGTCTGGGATTTGGATGCCGACGACATTGCCTACGAAGGCCTGCGCTATTGGTCTCGCTGGTTTGATGAGGACTCGACTCGTATTGACGAAGCCTATGCCAAGCTGGCGTACTTCGATTCCAAGAACTTTGCCCCTATGGTCAAATGCCCCGTGCTGTTTGGCACTGGCACAGCCGATATCGTCTGTCCGCCAGCGACGCAGTTTGCGGTCTATAACAACCTGACCTGCGAAAAGCGTCATGAGTTCTTTGAAGGCTTTGGCCACGAGGAGATTCAGGATTTTGACGATCTGATCATTCCGTTTTTCTGCAAGGGAGGGGAGGCTCATGTCTAAGTGCGAGAGCAATGTTGACGAGCTGATTGTCCCCGGGCTCGTGGGAATTCCTGGAACGGTTTCGTCAAGGCTCGCAGAATATCGGGACTGGCGCGGTGATGTCCAAGCAGATGTTTCTGATTTAGAGACATGCGCTTCGAATCTTGAGATTCAAGGCCTGGCCATTACGGCGATTGACTTTGTTAACCCCTGCGCCCGTTACTCGGAGGTCTCCTTTGAGCTCGGTGACGATGCGATTCACGCTCGTTTGATCGAGCCTGTCGGTCGTGCCCGAGTATCTGAGCGCGTGCCGCTGTGCCTGATGTTCCACGACATCGATCGGCCTGTGCGCGGCTGGCATCACATGACGAGATTTGCCGCCATGGGGTATGCCGTCCTCGCGCTGGATGACGATGTTGCTGGTGCGGACGACCTGCAGCGGGGGATTTCTTCGCCCGCTTTTGTCGAGCGCGTCCGTTGGGGTTGCGCGTTGGCGAAGGTGGCGCGCAATCTTGATGGCATGGACCCCGACCGCATCTTTGCATGGGGCGAGGGCCTTGGCGGCGGAGTCGCGCTGGCGGTTTCTGCTCTGGACGAGCGGGGCCTCGCCTGCACGGCGGTTGCCAATCCAATTCCCGGTGGCCTCGAGGCGCTGTCGTCTCGGGTGCGCGGATCGGTGCTCATGGGCACATCGCTCATGGATGCCGCGAGCGACCCCAAGGGCCAGTTTGCCGTATTCAACGGTCTTGAGTGTGACCGGAGGCATATCGTCTATGCCAAATACGCTCACGAGCGCATCAATGCGTTCGAAAACGAAGTCGTCGACTTCTTTAACCAAACGTTCTACCCGTGTTCTTTGGCCTAGGCGGCCTGGACACTGCCAACAAGAGTGGGCGGCATAGGGCTGCCCGCCAGACAACTAAGGAGATTCTTGTGGCAACTCAGAAATTCACCGGCGTTATCCCTCCCGTCGTTGTTCCCGATACCGAAGATCACCAGCTCGACGTTGCCTCCTTTGAGCGCAGCATCAACCGCATGATCGATGCCGGCGTCGATGGCTTGTTCTTCCTGGGCTCCTCGGGCGAGGTCGTCTTCTCCACCGACGAGCGTCGTCGTCAGATCGTCGCCGAGGCCGTGCGCATCGTCGATCACCGCGTTCCCGTTCTGGTCGGCATCATCGACACCGAGACCGAGCGCATGATCGAGCACGGCAAGGTCGCTCAGGAGCTGGGCGCCGATGCTCTCGTCGCCACCTGCCCGTTCTATGCCCTGCAGGGCATGACCGAGGTCGAGGAGCACTTCCGCATCCTGCACGAGGAGCTCGACCTGCCCATCTTCGCCTACGACATCCCCGTGTGTGTCCACACCAAGCTCCCCTGGAAGCTCCTTGCCAAGCTCGGTGCCGAGGGCGTTCTGGCCGGCGTCAAGGATTCCTCGGGTGATGACATCTCGTTCCGCTACCTCGTTCAGGAGAACGAGAAGAACGGCCATCCGATGAGCATCCTCACCGGTCACGAGGTTGTTGTCGACGGCGCTTACCTCGGTGGCGCCGACGGTTCCGTCCCGGGTCTCGCCAACGTTGAGCCCGAGGGCTACGTGCGTCAGTGGAAGGCCGCTCAGGCTGGTGACTGGGCTACCGTCAAGGCCGAGCAGGATCGCCTCAATGAGATTTCGCATATCTGGGATGTCACCTCGGGCGTCCAGGGCTATGCCGGTGGCGTCGGCGCCTTCAAGACCGCTATGAACCTCATGGGTATCTTCGACAGCCCGACCATGCCGCGCCCGGTGAAGGCCATGACCGGCGAGAACGTCGAGGCTATTAAGAAGGTCCTCCAGGACAACGGTCTCCTGTAAAGCTTCCCCGGGCACCCGATCTTGGGGCTCAAGCGGTCGAGCGTGACCCATTAGGTCAACGCCCGACCGCTTTCACCCCAACCTCGGGCACCCGGGAAACCTTTACCAAGCTGCGGCGATAACGCAGCCTTCATTTCCTGTAGTTGTTTTTATCTCCTAAGGAGAGCGACATGGAGAACAAGTACGTCTGCTCTGTCGATATCGGCGGAACTAAGATCGCGACTGCCATCATGGAGTACCCGGCTGACGGTAGTGTGCCCCGTCCCGTCTTTGAGGCCGAGGTTCCCACCGAGGCCCAAGAGGGCGGCGAGGCCGTCTTCCAGCGTATCGAGGCGTCCATCAAGGCCGCTCTCGAGGCGAATCCCGATGTCGAGGTCCTTGGCGTCGGTATCGGCGCCGCCGGCGTCGTCGATCCCAAGACGGGCGCCATCGCGTATGCCAATGAGATCATGCCCGGCTGGTCCGGCGTTCAGTTGGGGCCGCGTCTGCGCGAGGACCTCGGTCTTCCCGTTGCCGTTGTGGGCGACGTGCAGGCTCATGCTCTGGGCGAGGCCCACTGGGGCGTCGGCAAGGGCAAGTTCTCCGTCTTGTGTCTTGGCATCGGCACGGGCATCGGCGGCGCATATGTCGAGAGCGGCCGCGTGATGCAGGGCTTCCATGGTGCTGCCGGTCATATGGGCCACATTGAGTGTTCGGCTGCCGCCGGCATTCCCTGCGCCTGCGGGCGTTCCGGCCATCTGGAGTCGGTTGCTTCGGGCACTTCCATTGGTCGAATGTACGATGAGCGTTTTGGCCGCGTCGACCCCAGCCGTCCTTCGGTCGGTCGCGATGTGAACGATCTGTGCCGTGCGGGCGACGCAAAGGCGACCGAGGTCATCCATGACGCCGGCTTTGCGCTGGGGGCCAGCTTGGGCTCGCTCGCTAACATCCTGGACCCTGAGGTCATCGTGCTTTCGGGCGGCGTGATTCACCAAGGTCCCGATTGGCGTTCGCAGACGTGGAAGGATTCGGTGCACGAGGGCTATGCCAGCCAGGCGCTCGATCCGCTTCAGGACACGCCGATCCTCATCGGTTCTCTGGAGGGCGATGCTCCGCTCATCGGTGCCGCCGAGCATCTTCTTGCCTCGTTGAAGTAAAAGTATCTGCTGTAGGAGCCTCCCGAGACAACAGGCCTCGGGAGGCTGTTCTAAGAAAGGTTGCAGCCTTATGACCGTCGATCCTTTGATTCAATCCCTGAAGGGCAAGCTCGTCGTGAGCGTTCAGGCGTATATGGGCGAGCCGCTTCGTACGCCCGAAACCATGGCGCAAATGTCTCGCGCTTGCGAGCTCGGCGGCGCCGCCGCCATTCGCTGCCAGGGCCTTGCCGACATTGCCGCCATTAAGGGTCGCTGTGAGGTTCCCGTCATCGGCCTGTGGAAGGATGGGCACGAGGGCGTTTACATCACGCCGACGCTGCGTCACGCTCGCGCCTGCGTTGCTGCCGGTGCCGATATCGTGGCGATCGACGCCACCGATCGTCCGCGCCCCGATGGCAAGACGGTCGAGGATACCTTCCGCCCGCTGCACGAGGAGGGTGTGCTCCTGATGGCGGATTGTGCCACCATCGAGGATATTCGCCGTGCTGTCGATATGGGCTTTGACCTGGTATCCACCACGCTTTCTCACGGCGTCGCCGCCATCGACTGCACCATGGCCGATGGCCCCGACCTGCCGCTCCTGCGTCAGGCGACCGAGGAATTCCCCGGCCTTCCCATCATTTGCGAGGGTCGCGTGCATACGCCCGAGGAGGCTCGCGCCGCGATCGATGCTGGCGCCTGGGCCGTTGTCGTCGGCACCGCCATCACGCACCCCACGAGTATTACGAGTTGGTTCAAGGCTGCGCTTGAGGCGTAAGACAGGCCTCGTATCCGCTCGGGGCGGTATACTCAATATAGGCAATTGACCGCGCGGGATCCGGGTTGCTGGGTCCCGCGCTTGTTTTCGGGAGGCAGCACATGCAAAAGGGAGATGCCATGGATGCGGCGGAGCGCTCGGAGCGCATCCCCGATATCGTCATCATCACCGGAATGTCCGGATCGGGCCGCACACAGGCCATGCACGTGTTCGAGGACATGGGCTATTTTTGCATCGATAACCTGCCTCCGCGTCTCATCGCCCAGCTTGCCGAGCTCGTCGGCATCAATACGGGCGTGGGCAGGCATCTCGCCGTCACCTGCGATTTGCGTAGCCAGGGACTGTTTGACGAGTTGCTCGATGCGGTCGCCGCGCTCGAAGAGCGCGAGATGAGCTGCGACATCGTGTTTCTCGAGGCCTCTGACGAGGTGCTGATCCGTCGCTATAGCGAAAACCGCCGCCGCCATCCCATTGCCAAGCCGGGGGAGACTACGGCCGATGCGATTCAGCGCGAGCGCCTGCAGCTGCAGGGTGTGCGCGATCGAGCCGATATGATCATCGACACGAGCCGCCTGCGTACCTCTGCCCTGCGCAACAAATTGCGCATGGCGTTCTCCGAGTTGTCCGACCAGCAGCTCATGGACGTTCACGTGTTCTCGTTTGGCTTTAAGCACGGCATGCCCGTCGAGGCGGACATTATGATCGATGTCCGCTTCCTGCCTAATCCGTTCTACGATCCCGAGATGCGCACGATGACCGGTCTCGATAAAAAGGTCTCCGATTTTGTTCTGGACCATCCCAAGACGCAGGAGTTTTGGAAGGCTTGGACACAGCTGCTCGATACGGTGATGCCGGGCTATATCGCGGAGGGCAAGCCGCAGCTTTCTATCGCCATCGGCTGTACAGGCGGCCAGCACCGCAGCGTTGCCATCGCCGAGGCCACGGCACGTTATTTGGAAGGTGCCCAATATCACGTGAGCATTTCCCATCGCGACCTGTCGCGCGCCAACACGAAGGCATAGGCCTGCATGTCGTTTACCGCTGAGGTGCGCGACGAGCTTGCGCGCTGCGAACCCGAATGTGAATACTGCGACTTGTCGACGCTTGCCGCCCTCACGCGCGTGAGCGGTACGCTCTCGCTTACCGGCTCTGGGCGGTATCGTTTGACGGTCGCGACCGAGACGGGCGCCGTCGCGCGCACGATGATCACACTGACGCATCGCATCCTTAAGCTCAAAACGGAGTTCACCGTCCGTAAATCTGTATTGCATAAGGTTCGAAACTACCTCATCACCTTGCCCGATCAACCCGACCTGGACAAGGCTCTGGTGCTGCTGGGCATTCTCGACCGCAGGGGAGGGCTCGTCGCCGGTGTTCCCCGGCACATCGTTGCCCGTCCCTGCTGCAGGCTTGCCTACATCCGCGGCGCGCTCATCGCGGGCGGTTTCGTGGCCGATCCCCGCGGCGACTTTCATTTGGAGATCGCGGTGCAGGGCGAGCAATATGCCAAGGGGCTTTGCGATCTGTTGGAGCAGATTGGGGTCCATGCTCGTGTTAATGCGCGGCGGGGGTCATATGCCGTGTACATTAAGAGCGCCGAGGAAATCGAGCATCTATTAAAGCTGATTGGTGCCAAGCGCAGCGTTGCCGAGATCGAGGAAGCGCGCGCGGTCAAATTGGTTAAGAACGATGTGAACCGTCGCGTGAACGCCGAGCTCGCCAACCAGACCAGAAGCGCCGGTGCTGCCCAGCATCAGCTTGCGCTTATCGATGAGCTCGAGCAGCGAGGCCTTCGCGATGCGCTTCCGGATGCCTTGGCGGTCTTTTGCGACCTGCGCGAGCGCTATCCCGATCTTTCGCTGCGTGATTTAGGGGAGATGGCTGACCCTCCCTTGTCGAAGTCGGCCCTCTACCATCGTGTTTTACGGCTTGAAAAGCTCATTGAAGCAAACAGGTAGATTAAAGTATCGACTTATATACGGATTTAGCTGCTGTTTTAGTATTTAAAACGTTTTAACGTAAATTTGATTTTCAATTTCGAGCATTCTCGTGAAATTCAAGTCAAAAAAAAGGTATATTAGGCGAGTGGTTAGTTTGTGGGCCTCAACGGCAGGCGCTGTAGCTTGCGGGGGCCTTACGAAAGGAGACACAATGGCAGTAAAGGTTGCTATTAACGGCTTCGGTCGCATCGGTCGTCTGGCCTTCCGTCAGATGTTCGGTCATGAGGGCTCCGAGATCGTCGCTATCAACGACCTCACCTCTCCCGATATGCTCGCTTACCTGCTGAAGTACGACTCCACGCAGGGCAACTACGCTCGCGATCACGAGGTCGTTGCTGGCGAGGATTCCATCACCGTTGACGGCAAGGAGATCAAGATCTACAAGGAGGCCGACGCCAACAACCTGCCTTGGGGCGACCTCGACGTCGACGTCGTTCTCGAGTGCACCGGCTTCTACACCAGCAAGGCTAAGGCTCAGGCCCACATCAACGCTGGCGCCAAGAAGGTCGTCATCTCCGCTCCGGCTGGCAGCGATCTGCCCACCATCGTGTACAACGTCAACCACGAGACGCTGACCGCTGAGGACAACATCATCTCCGCTGCTTCCTGCACCACCAACTGCCTCGCCCCGATGGCCAAGGGTCTGAACGACTTCGCTCCCATCGTGTCCGGCATCATGACCACCATTCACGCCTGGACTGGCGACCAGATGCCGCTCGACGGCCCGCAGCGCAAGGGCAACAAGCGTCGTAGCCGCGCCTGCGCCGTCAACATCGTCCCCAACACCACCGGTGCTGCCAAGGCTATCGGCCTGGTTCTCCCCGAGCTCAACGGTAAGCTCATCGGTGCCGCCCAGCGCGTCCCGACGCCGACCGGCTCCATCACCAACCTCTACGCTGTCGTTGACAAGAAGGTCACCGTCGACGAGGTCAACGCTGCTATGAAGGCCTACGCTGCCACCATCTCCGAGACCTTCGGTTACAACGAGGACGACATCGTCTCCACCGACATCATCGGCGAGACCCATGGCTCCATCTTCGACGCCACTCAGACCATGTGCTCTGACCTCGGCAACGGCCAGACCCTCGTTCAGGTCACCTCTTGGTACGACAACGAGAACTCCTACACCTCTCAGATGGTCCGCACCATCAAGTACTTCGAGAAGTTCGTTGCTTAATTTAGCTTTTAGCGAATAGCTCGTTGAGCGTCTAAAGAAGGGCGCGGCCTTATAGGGCTTACACCCTAGGGTCGCGCCCTTTTTATAAGAAATCGTCTGCCGTAATGGGAGGCAGACACGTACGAAAGGTAGAAGCAAACATGGCCTTTACCAAGAAGACCGTCCGCGACATCGATGTCGACGGCAAGCGCGTTCTCGTCCGCGTTGACTTTAACGTGCCTATCAAGGATGGCGTCGTTGGCGACACCACCCGTATCAAGGCTGCCCTGCCCACCATCAACTATCTCGTTGAGCACAATGCTCGCGTCATCCTCATGAGCCACCTCGGCCGTCCCGATGGCACCGGCTTCCAGCCCGAGCTGTCCCTCGAGCCCGTCGCCAAGAAGCTCGCCGAGCTCTCTGGTCTTGACGTTGCCTTTGTTGCCGACACCTACGGCGAGAAGGCTGCCGAGGCTGTCGCCGCCGTCGAGCCGGGCAAGGTTCTCGTTCTCGAGAACGTCCGCTTCGATAAGCGTGAGAAGAAGAACGATCCCGAGATCGCCAAGAAGCTCGCTTCCTATGGTGACGTCTTCGTTCTCGATGCCTTCGGCACCGCTCACCGCGCCCAGGGTTCCGTCGTGGGCCCCGCCGCTTACCTGCCTGCCGTCGCCGGCTTCCTGCTCGAGAAGGAGGTCGACACGCTGACCGGCATCTTCGCCGAGCCCGAGCGCCCCTTCGTCGCCATCGTCGGCGGTTCCAAGGTTTCCTCCAAGATCGGCGTTCTCGATCACCTCATCGACTCTGCTGACACTCTGATCATCGGTGGCGGTATGGCCTACACCTTCTTCCTGGCTCAGGGCCTGTCCGTCGGTCAGTCCCTCAAGGAAGAGGACTGGGTCGAGCGCGCTGGCGAGATGCTCAAGAAGGCCGAGGAGAAGGGCGTCAAGATCCTGCTCCCCATCGACAACCGCGTTGCCGATCACTTTGGCGAGGACGCTGTCCCCGAGGTTGTCGCTTCCGACGCTATCCCCGACGATCGTGAGGGCATGGACATCGGCCCCAAGACCGAGGAGCTCTACGCCGAGGCCGTCAAGGGCGCCAAGACCGTGTTCTGGAATGGCCCCATGGGCGTCTTCGAGTTCGACAACTTTGCTCACGGCACCCAGGCTATCGCCGAGGCTGTCGCCGAGGCCGACTGCACCTCGATCATCGGCGGTGGCGACTCTGTCGCAGCTGTCAACAAGTTCAACCTGGCCGACAAGATGAGCTGGATCTCCACCGGTGGTGGCGCTTCCATGGAGCTCGTCGAGGGTAAGGCCCTGCCCGGAGTGGAGGCGCTTCTCGATGCCTAATCGCACCCTTCTTATCGCTGGTAACTGGAAGATGAACAACGACGTCGCCGAGGCTGCCAAGCTTGCCGACGAGCTGGCTCAGGCTCTGCCCGAGGTTCCGGCTGGCGTCGAGGTGCTCGTCTGCCCTCCGACCATCGACATCACCACGGTTCATGACCGCATTCAGGCTGCCCCCATCGCCCTCGGTGCACAGAACGTGTACTGGGAGGCCAAGGGTGCCTTCACCGGTGAGTCCTCTTGCGACATGCTCAAGTCCGCTGGCTGCACCTACTGCATCATCGGTCACTCCGAGCGTCGCGACTACTTCCACGAGACCGACGAGGACCAGAACAAGAAGGCTAAGGCTCTCGTTGCCGCCGGCCTTGTTCCCGTCTTCTGCTGCGGCGAGTCCCTCGAGGTCCGCGAGGCCGGCACCTATGTCGAGCACGTCGTGAACCAGGTCAAGGCTGGCCTTGCTGGTCTTGAGATCACCTGCCCCAAGCAGGTCGTCGTCGCCTACGAGCCCATCTGGGCCATCGGCACCGGCAAGACCGCTACCGCCGAGGACGCTCAGGAGGTCTGCGGTGCTATCCGTGAGACCCTCAAGGAGATGTTCGGCGAGGAGCTCGCTAACGGCATCCGCGTGCTGTATGGCGGTTCCGCCAAGCCCGGCAACATCGCCGAGCTCGTCGCCAAGCCCGACGTTGACGGCGCCCTCGTGGGCGGCGCTTCGCTCAAGGCTGCCGACTTCGCCTCTATGGTCGTCAAGGCAGGCGAGTAGGACATATGGCACAACGTCATCTTCCTGCACTCCTGATTATCATGGATGGCTGCGGCCTTGCTCCGGCCGATGGCGAGAACGCCGTCGCCGCTGCCAAGACGCCCTTCCTTGATGGCCTGTACGAGAAGTACCCCCACACCACGCTCGGTGCTTCGGGCGAGGACGTGGGCCTTCCCGACGGCCAGATGGGTAACTCCGAGGTGGGTCACCTCAACATCGGTGCCGGCCGCATCGTGTTCCAGGAGCTTTCGCGCATCAACAATGCCATCAAGGACGGCTCCATCGCCAAGAACGAGGTTTTCGTCAAGGCTATGGACGATGTCAAGGCTGACGGTAAGACTCTCCACCTCATGGGCCTTATGAGCCCTGGCGGTGTTCATTCTCACATGAACCACGTCGAGGCTCTGGTCAAGATGGCTGCCGAGCACGGTGTCAAGACCGTTCGCGTCCACGCCTTCATGGATGGTCGCGACGTTGACCCGCAGTCCGGTGCCGGTTACATGAGTGAGTTCTGCGCCTTCCTGGCTAAGATCTCCGAGGGGACCGGTTGCGACGCTCGCGTTGCCACCGTCTCGGGCCGTTATTGGGCCATGGACCGCGATAATCGTTGGGAGCGCATCCAGCGCGCCTACGACGTCATGGTCAACGCGTCCGATGCTGATACCGACCCCGTTGCCGGTATCAAGGCCTACTACGAGAAGGACCCGCGCGGCGACGAGTTCGTCGAGCCCTTCGCTGCCCACAACGAGGGCATTCACGAGGGCGACGCGGCCATCTTCTTCAACTTCCGTCCCGACCGTGCTCGTCAGATGACCCGCGTGTTCACGGACAAGGAGTTCGACGGCTTTGAGCGCGAGCAGATCAAGCTTTCGCACTTTGTGACGATGACCGAGTACGATCCGACGTTTGACGTCGAGGTCGCCTTCCCCAAGACGTTCCCCGAGAACGTCCTGGCCGACGTTATCGCCGCCAATGGCCTGAAGCAGCTGCACACTGCCGAGACCGAGAAGTACGCCCACGTGACGTTCTTCCTCAACGGTGGCATCGAGGAGCCCAAGGAGGGCGAGGAGCGCGTGCTCGTCGCTTCCCCCAAGGTTGCTACCTACGATCTGCAGCCCGAGATGAGCGCTCCCGAGGTTACCGAGAAGCTCGTCGCCGCCATCAACGAGGATTGCGCTGATTTCTACATCGTGAACTTCGCGAACTGCGACATGGTTGGTCACACCGGTGTCTTCGACGCTGCCGTTAAGGCCGTTGAGGCTGTTGACGATGCCCTGTCCAAGGTTGTCCCGGCGATTCTCGCCAAGGGCGGCTTTGCACTGATTACCGCCGACCACGGCAACGCCGATCACATGTTTGACGTTGCTTCCGACGGTTCTAAGCATCCGTTTACGGCTCACACCACCAACCGCGTGCCGTTCATCATCGTTGATGAGAAGGCCAAGCTCACCGGTATCGAGGACGGCCGTCTTTCCGATATCGCTCCGACCATGCTCACCATGGCTGGTATTGAGCCTTCCGCCGAGATGACGGGCCGCGTGCTCGCCACCGAGGCCTAATAGAAAACAAATACCGTTTTCTAGCAAGGGGGTTGTCCACAACCGGACAACCCCCTTTTTGGTATTTCTGCCATTTCCACCCCGTCCTTGAGTGGCAGGTAGGGGAGAGCGGGGGATTGTGGTACAGTACTGGAGTTTGAACTGTTCTATTAAGGAGCTTATCTATGGGTCCGTTCCAGATTCTTCTGTTTGTCGTTTGGGCTGTTTCTGCCGTGGCGCTGACGATTCTCGTCCTGATGCATTCCGGTAAGGGTACCGGCGTTTCGGATATGATTGCCAGCTCGCTGTATAACTCCAGCTCTGCCACGGGCGTTATGGAGCAGAACCTTGACCGCCTGACCGTCATCATGGCTGTCGTGTTTGCCGTGTGCGTCGTGCTGTGCATGTTCTTCTTCCCGCAGGGCATCGTGGGCTACTAATCACGAGCCGCATAAATACTTGAAAAGGGTCCCGCAAGTGCGGGACCCTTTTTGTTTACATATTTGTAACAGAGTCAAAATATCCTCATATACTTCGCCCAACTAAAGAAAATCTCGACCGTTAACCGGAATTAGCCCCAAATCGTGCATAAAATGCGCTATTGTATTGCAATACGTTGGTCCGCTTTGTATAACCAGCCAAAACGGCGGACCGCGTTTGAATGGTTCGATTGGGCTGTCTTGACGTTGCCCGACCGAACTTACTTTGTCCTATCTCATAAGGAGGATGGCATGGCTGATTCTATGTTCCACCAGCCCGTTATGGGTCGTCGCGCCTTTGTTGGCGGCACCCTTGCTGCGAGCTCCATGGCTTTTCTTGCCGCATGTGGCAAGAAGGGTGGCGACGCTTCCGGTTCTGAGTCCGGTTCGACGCTGAACTTCTACATCAACAACCCGGTCTGCATCGACCCCTACAATGTCCAGGAGGACCAGGGCACTCAGGTCGAGTACCAGCTCTTTGACGCTCTGACCTCTTACGACGCCGAGAAGGGCGAGATCGTTCCGCTGGCTTGCGAGTCCTTTGAGTCCAACGACGACGCCACCGAGTTTACCTTCAAGATCAAGAAGGCCAAGTTCCACAACGGTGACGACGTTACCTCCAAGTCCTTCAAGCTCGGTTGGGAGCGTCTGGTCAACACCAAGTCGGCCATCGCTACCGAGTACGGCCCTTCCGAGGTCTCCTATCACCTTTCCATGGTCGAGGGCTATGACGACCTGCTTGCCGGTAACGCTACCGAGCTCAGCGGTGTTACGTGCCCCGACGATGAGACCCTCGTCGTCAAGCTGTCTTCCGCTTACGCCGACTTCCCCTTCGTCGCCTCTCATCCGGCTCTGGCCCCGGTTCCCGAGTGCGCCGAGTCCGATGTCAAGAGCTTCTATCTTGCCCCGGTCGGTAACGGTCCGTTCATGATGGACGGCAAGTGGGAGGATGGCCAGGAGATCAACGTCAAGAAGTTCGACGATTACTATGGCGACAAGGCCAAGATCGATGGCATCCACTTCCAGGTCATCAAGGACATGGAGACCGCTTATAAGGAGTTCCAGGCCGGTAACCTCGATGTCTGCGACGTTCCCGTCGCTCAGATCGATGCCGCCAAGAAGGATCGCGGCGTGTCCAAGGACGGCTACACCATGGGTGACGGCGAGCGCATGCTGCTCGGCGCCGAGCCTTCCACGTACTATCTGACCTGCAACACCACGGCCGAGCCGTTCAACAACGCCGACCTGCGTAGGGGCATCTCCCTGGCCATTAACCGTGAGGCCATCTGCAAGACCATCTTCAAGGGTACCCGTACTCCTGCCGACGGCATTGTTCCTCCGGGCATCGATGGCTACAAGGAGGGCGCATGGGAGTTCTGCGCCTACGATGTCGACAAGGCTAACGAGTACCTCGACAAGGTTGCTCCCGCTGGCGCTAACGGGGATCGTGGCATTAGCGTGACCCTGTCCTACAACCAGGACGGCGGTCACAAGGAGATCATGGAGTCCATCATCGGCGACCTCGCCAAGGTTGGCGTTACCGCTGTCTCCGATACCCCTGAGTGGTCTGCCCTGCTCGAGCAGTATCAGAACTTTAACTATCAGTTCGGTCGTCTGGGTTGGATTGCCGACTACCCGATCATGGACAACTTCCTGTATCCGCTGTTCCACTCCGACTCCCTCGGTGGCGACAACCGCTCCGGTTACAACAACCCCGAGTTCGACGCCAAGGTCGACGAGGCTCGTACTATTGTTGACGACGAGGAGCGCGTCGCTAAGATGCAGGAGGCCGATGCAATGGTCGCTGCCGACTGCCCGGTCATCCCGATTATGTTCTACACGCACACCATCGCCGGCTCCGATCGCATCAAGCACCTCTATGTCGATCCGCAGAAGCACGCCGATCTGGGTACCGCTGAGCTCGCCTAAGAGTTTGCAGCTTCCGTGAGGGTCAAGTATTTACGTAGACCTCATGGGAAACATACAGTTCTCCCTAACCTGGGGTAAACTGGCTGATGGTAATTTTGGGATGCCGGTCTGGCGATCGGCATCCCATTTAGGTTAATCCCTAGATAGGGGAGTGGTATGGGTAAGTACATCGTTAAACGTGTGCTTCAGTTCATCCCGGTGTTTTTGGGCGTTACGCTGATTCTGTTCGCCCTCCAGAATATCGTGCCGGGAGATCCGATCAAGCTGATCGGTGGAGACAAGGCTCTGTACCCCGAGGTGGAGCTTCAGCTTCGCGTTCGCTATCACCTGGTCCAGACGGACGAGGACGGCAACGCGATCCTTGACGAGAACGGCGACCCCGTTCAAACGTCGCTCGTGGACCGTTACTTGTATTACATGAACGGCCTGCTTCATGGCGATCTGGGCAATTCGTATCAGCGCAAGCTGCCGGTTACGGATATCTTTGCCCAGAAGTATCCGTATACGGTCAAACTTGCCGCGTGCGCCATCGTGCTCGAGGCAATTATGGGTATCGGTGCGGGTATCATTTCGGCGGTAAAGCGTTATTCCTTCTGGGATATTTTGGTAACGCTCACCACGTCGATCCTCGTTGCGGTCCCGGCCTTCTGGCTCGGTATGTTACTGCAGCTGTTCTTTGGCGTCATCCTCAAGGACGCCACGGGCGGTGCAATCTCCATGCCGATCTCGGGTGCCGGCGGTTCCAGCTCTCAGTATCAGGATTGGATGCACTATGTGCTTCCGACCATTACGCTGGCTTCGGTTTCGACCGCTTATGCTGCCCGCATTATGCGCTCGCAGCTGCTTGACGTCATGAACCAGGATTACATCCGTACGGCAAAGGCGAAGGGTCTCTCCAATCGCGCGATCATCGTCAAGCATGCGCTTAAGAATGCACTCATCCCCGTCGTTACCTATATTGGTGTCGACTTTGGTGGCATGCTTTCGGGCGCCATCCTGACCGAGACGGTCTTTAACTGGCCCGGTATCGGCTATGAGGTCTATCGCGCCATTAGCATGCGTGACTGGCCCATCGTTATGGGCGGCGTTACGCTCATCGTCGTCGTCGTTATGGTGATCAACCTGCTCGTCGACATTAGCTATGCATTCCTCGACCCACGCATCCGCCTTGGCGGTCCGTCGGATAAGGCCTAAGGGAGGTACGTCTCATGCAGGAAACTGATTCTCAGTCTCAGGAGCAGGCTACCGCCACCAAGGCCGCATCTGCTCCCGCCAAGTCCCGCACGCTGTGGGGCGACGCTTTTAAGCGTCTTCGTAAGAACAAGCTCGCCGTTATCGGTGTCTGCTGGATCATCATCGTCGTTGTGGTTGCACTGACCGCCGACCTGTGGGCTAAGCCCTGGCTCGGTTCGCCGACGGCTTCCGACTCGACCACCATGGCCGAGACGTCGCTGCTGGCTCCGTGTGCAGAGCACCCGTTTGGCACCGACGCCCTTGGTCGTGACATTCTCGTCCGCGTTATCTACGGTGCGCGCGTTTCGCTGTCCGTCGGCATTATGGCCACCGCGATCTCCACGCTGATCGGTCTGGTCATGGGTGCTCTGGCGGGTTTCTACGGCGGCATCTGGGATACGATCATCATGCGCTGTGCGGACATCTTCCTG
The DNA here is from genome assembly GCA_018382125.1 of Collinsella sp. Classification (GTDB taxonomy): domain Bacteria; phylum Actinomycetota; class Coriobacteriia; order Coriobacteriales; family Coriobacteriaceae; genus Collinsella. The sequence goes on along the minus strand of JAGZQO010000014.1, from coordinate 7,193 downwards.
GCGTTCCCGTACGTGCTGTTCGTTGTCGCCATGATCGCCGTTATCGGCCGTGGCCTTCAGAACGTCTTTATCGCCATCGGTATTCTCGGCTGGCCTTCGATTGCGCGCGTCTTCCGCTCTGCAATCTTGACGGTCAAGGAAAACGACTATGTTGATGCTGCGCGCGCGATGGGTGCATCTGATGCTCGTATCGTCGTGCGTCACATCTTCCCGAACTCCGTCGCCTCCATCGTGGTCTACGCGACCATGAACATTGGTGGCGCCATTCTGACCGAGTCCGCTCTGTCCTTCCTCGGCATGGGCGTTATTCCGCCTACGCCTTCGTGGGGCTCCATGATTCAGGACGGTCAGCAGTATCTTCTGACCGCTCCCTGGATGATGATCATGCCCGGTCTGGCAATTCTCTCGACGGTGCTCGCCTTCACCCTGTTGGGTGATGGTCTGCGCGACGCCCTCGACGTCAAGATGAAGGACGCATAAGGATGAAGAAGAACAAGAACTATGTGGACCTGAAGGACCAGCCGGTTCCTGAGGGCCAGCATCTGCTCGAGGTCGATGACCTTAAGATGTATTTCCACACCGAGGATGGCGTCGTTCGCGCTGTCGACGGTGTCTCCTACACGCTCGATCGCGGCGAGACCCTTGGCGTCGTCGGTGAGTCCGGCTCCGGTAAGTCCGTGACCGCCATGACCATCATGGGCCTTATTTCGATGCCTCCGGGGAAGATCGAGGGCGGCGACGTTCGCTATCGCGGTCGTTCTATCCTCGAGATGACCGAGGAAGAGATGCAGCACATTCGCGGCAACGATATCGCGATGATCTTTCAGGATCCTATGACCTCCTTGAACCCGGTCTATAAGATCGGCAAGCAGGTGGGTGAGGGCCTTCGTCTGCACCGTGGCTACTCCAAGCAGGAGGCACTCAAGCGTGCCACCGAGCTTTTGGACCTCGTTGGTATTCCCGAGCCCGAGAAGCGCGTCAACGAGTATCCGCACCAGTTCTCTGGCGGTATGCGTCAGCGCGTCATGATTGCCATGGCTCTTGCCTGCGATCCCGATATTCTGATTGCCGACGAGCCCACGACGGCTCTGGACGTTACCATCCAGGCTCAGATTATTGAGCTTATGCAGGAAATGCAGGAGAAGAACGGCAACGCCATCATCATGATTACCCATGACCTGGGCGTCGTCGCTGACATGGCCGACAAGATCATGGTTATGTACGCCGGCCGTCCCGTCGAGTTCGGTACTGCTGAGGAAATCTTCTACGAGAGCCGCCACCCCTACACCTGGGGCCTTATCCGCTCCATCCCGGAGCAGGCCATCGAAGAGAAGAAGCCGCTTACGCCGATTCACGGCAACCCGCCTTCGCTCATGAACCTGCCCGAGGGCTGCGTGTTCTCGCCTCGTTGTCCCTATGCGACCGATAAGTGCCGCAAGCAGCGCCCCGAGCGCGTTGTCACCGAGTCTGGTCATTACTCTGCATGCCACTACTCCGGTGACCCCGAGTTTCTCAAGAACGCTCCTGAGACGTCCCGTACGCGCAAGGATTCCAAGAAGGGAGGCGAGGCGTAATGGCAGATACCAACGAGCGTACTCCGTTGCTGAAGGTCGAGCACCTCTCTAAGGAGTTCCCCGCTGAGTCCGGCATGTTCGCCAAGCGTTTTTCCAAGCGTGTCGTCTCTGCTGTAAATGACATCTCTTTTGAGATTTATCCTGGCGAGACCTTTGGTCTGGTTGGTGAGTCTGGTTGCGGTAAGTCCACGACGGGTCGCACCATCATGCGCTTGACCAAGCCGACCGCCGGTAAGGTGTTCTTCCAGGGCAAAGATGTTGCCGAGATGAGCAAACATGAGATCAAGGACATGCGTCGCGAGATGCAGTTTATCTTCCAGGATCCCTATGCTTCGCTCAACCCTCGTATGACCATCGGCGAGATCGTCTCCGAGCCCATGACCATTCACGGCGTGGGCACCAAGGAGGAGCGTATTGAGCGTGTCCGCGAGCTGCTGGACGTCGTCGGTCTGAACCCCGAGCACATCAACCGCTATCCGCACGAGTTCTCCGGCGGTCAGCGTCAGCGTGTCGGCATTGCCCGCGCGTTCGCTCTGAAGCCCAAGCTGATCATCTGCGACGAGCCTGTCTCTGCACTTGACGTTTCCATTCAGGCCCAGGTTTTGAACCTGCTGAAGGAGCTTCAGGATAAGTTCGGTACTGCTTATCTCTTCATTGCTCACGACCTCTCCGTCGTGCAGCACATCTCCGATCGCGTTGCCGTTATGTACCTGGGTAAGATGGTCGAGGTTTCGGACTGGAAGACGCTCTACAGCGAGCCTCACCATCCGTACACGCAGTCGCTGCTGTCTGCCGTGCCGGTGCCCGATCCTGATATCCAGAAGACCCGCAAGCGCATCATCCTCGCCGGCGATCCGCCGTCACCGCTGGATCCGCCGACCGGCTGCCGTTTCCACACGCGCTGCCCGATCGCGCAGGGCATCTGCTCCGAGAAGCTGCCTGAGTTTAAGGAAGTTGCCCCGGGCCACTGCTGCGCGTGTCACTTCGCGGAGCCGTTCCCGATCAAGGAATCGCACATCGACCTGTAGCCGGTTGTTTTCGTCCGGGCCCGCCCTGTTGTTACTTTTCAGAACGTCCTCGGACATGTCGGAAGCCCCGCTGCGCGCTACGCGCTGCGGGGCTTCCTCCGTCCTGCGGGATGTTCTGAAAAGTAACAACAGGTCGGGCCCTGCGGTAACTCGGCAGGGGGAGTGTGATTCCTTGATCGCTCACTTAATCTAATGGAAAAGATAGCGAGGCCGGAGCTTTAGCTCCGGCCTCCTTATATAAGGGCTCGGCAAAGCCGAGCCAACAAATTTGTATCAGCCCCCAGAACATGTTTGAGAACTGTGCTTGAAGTACGTATTTGCAGGCCCCGAATCGGTGTTGCCTCCCGGCGCATTCCGCAGGGGGAGCGATATTTTGCAGCACGAAGTGCGTAGCAAAATATCGCTCATGCCCGAGGACGCGCCGGGAGGCAACACCGATTCGGGGCCGGACATTAGCGTCTACCAGCGCATTTACAAATTCGTAAACTTTTTTCAAAAAAGTGCTTGCACAGTTCTCGAATCATAGGTTATTATCTTCCTCGTTGAACGCGCGGGTCCAACAAAACGAGCCGCGAATCAACAACATAGCATGTCGGAGTGGCGGAATTGGCAGACGCGCTAGCTTGAGGTGCTAGTGACCGCTTTTTGGTCATGCGGGTTCAAGTCCCGCCTCCGACACCATCGCATTTGAGAAGCCTCTTCGGAGGCTTTTTTGTTACCGATAGACGGTGAGGTCCACGATGGAAACGCTTGAGCGCAACGAGTGGGCAGACGTTGCCCAACTGGTCGAGATCACGAGCGATGCTGTCATCATCTGTGAGCTCGACGGAACCATTCTGCATGTGAATAATCGTTTGCTCGACCTGATGTGCGAGGAGCGTTCCGATGTGATCAACGGGGACGTTAAAGACCTCTTGTACTCGTCAGCATTTGAACGCGCGACAGAGCATCGTCTTCCTTTTGAGACCAATGGAACAAAGAGCGAGTTGATGCTCAAGTTAAGTGACGGATCCTTTATTCCCGTCCTGGTTTGTGCCGGCTCGGTTACGCCGCCTCGCATCTTAGGCCGCCGTGCTCCGCGCGTCCTGGTGGCACTCCATAGCATCGAAGAACAGTATTCGCACGACCGTCAGCTCAAGCGTGCGCTTTCGGAGCTTAGAGTGGCGAACAAGCGTCTCTCTGGCACGCTCTCGGTCATTATGAGTACGGTGGGCTCCCTTGAGCTGCCTAGTTTGCTTGATACCGTTTTGAACCAGCTTGTAGGAACCCTCGACGCCTCGGGTGCTGCCATCTATTTTTCTGAGAGCGGCGGTTTTAAGCTTCGCGGTGTTTCCAAGGAGCTGCATAACAGCTACCTTCCCGAATTTATGCCGTATGGTGCGGGTATCCCGACGTATGTGCTCCGCGAGTCTCGCGCCTGTCGCCTTTCGATTCAGCAGGACCTTGAGGGCGATCGGGTTGCTTCGGGCATGTTCATGGATTTGGACAATCGTTCCAAGCACTTGCTGCGCGTGCAGGATATGCCCCCGTATCGCAGCGAGATCTGTCTTCCCGTGTTTTATGGCACGCAGGTCCTTGGCGTGTTGGAAGTTGGCTGGAAACGCCCCCAGGCGCCACTTGCCTATGACGTTAACGTGCTCGAGGTCATCTGCGATTACCTGTCTATTCAGCTGGTCGGCATGGCGTCGAGCTTACGTTCGCGCCGCACGGCGGAGCTCGGCCGCTCACTCAATTTGCTGCGCGATGAGCTATTTACCTATCTTGATGATCCGGTCGCTGCTTCGCACGCCGTCTCGTCCGAAATCTGCGCCGTGCTCAATTGCCATTTTTGCCCCGTGGAGTACGATGCGGGCCTCGAAACCTATGTCATCGATTTTGAGGGTGGCAGTCGTGTGGCGTTGCCGGGCGATCCGGAGTCGCTCTTCTTTTCCACCACCGCACCGGCTGCGCGTTTGGGGGTCGCTTCCGATGGTTTTGAGCCGTCGGTGCTGGGCGGTGCGAGTGCTGATGATCTTAAGCATGTGCGCTTGACCCGCGTCGACGAATCCATGCCTATGGGCGGATGGTTGAGGGCTCATGGCCTGCCATGCCAGGGCCTCTATGTCGATTCCGGCTTCGAGGCGGGACGCGTTCGCTCGGAGGGCGGCGGTCAGCGGAACAACGATGCAATCGTTCCCGCCGACGTTGCCAAGGGGCCGACGACGCGTGCCTTGCTGCTCCGTGATGGCAGCCAAGAACCAATTGACGACCTTGAATACGACTACCTGGTGCATCTGGCGCATGACTTTGAGCTGATCTATGAAGGCGAGTCTCAAAAACGCGAGGAGCGTCATATCGCTCAGACGCTTCAGGTTGGCATGAGAAATTCGCTTGGTGACGTTCCGGGCATTGCAACCGATTCGGTATACCTATCGGCAACGAATTCTGCGTTGGTCGGCGGTGACTTCTATACGCTTGTCCGACTTCCCGACGATTGTGCCGTTATGATTTTGGGCGATGTATCCGGCAAGGGAATCGAGGCGGCTTCGATGTCAGCACTCGTCAAGACAGCGCTGACGGCCTATGCCTGGGAGGGTGCGGGGCCTGCCCGTATGGCTCGCTCGCTCAATAGCATGCTCATGGGCTTTTCGAGGGTCGAGACGTTTGTGACGGCGTTTATCGCCAAGATCGATCTTAAGGCGGGCCGCGCTACCTATTGCTCGGCGGGACATCCTCCCACTATGGTCATTAGGCCGTCGTCGACGCCGCTTGGTGGCGGTGAAGCCCGAGGCGGAGAAGTGGAGCTCCTTGGGTGCCAATCGGGCGTGATCGGTGCCTTTGAGAGCATGGTCTACGAGACGGGCGTGTTTACGTTCGCTCCTGGTGACATGCTATTTATGTATACCGATGGAACAATCGAAGCACGTGATCGCTCGGGTGCTTTTTTTGGCGAGCAGCGCCTTCGCGACCTTTTGCTCTCTGTCTCGGGTGAGGGCGTATCGGGAATCTGCGGCAAGGTCTTGGGCGAGCTTGACCGCTTTACCGAGTCGGCGCTGAACGATGACATCGCGCTGGTTTCCCTTGAGTTTTTACGGGGTCGATCGTAGGTCACGACGCCTGACGGGCGAAATCTGCGCGGTTGCAGATACGTGTGCATCGAGCGAGCTCTTTTGGGGAACCATGGTCGTATGAATGAATGGAATGACATAGCGGTTTTGACGCCACCGGGCGATATCGACATCGCCTCGGTGCCCGCACTGCGCCGACGGTTGGATAATTTGATCGACCGGGGCGTGCGTCGTGTTGTCATCAATTGCCAGACCGTGGGCTTTGTCGACTCGACGGGCTTGGCGTTTTTGCTTACACGTGCCAGAGAACTTATGAGGCATGAGGGGCTGCTTTCGCTCGTTAACGCCTCCGATGAGGTCGTTCGCTTTTTGGAAATTGCCCGACTTGTCGACATCCTGCATGTCGCGGGCCCGGCGCGGGAGTCGATTCCCGCCATTCCGGTGGGGGAGTTGCCGCGATGGAGCAAGAGCGTCGAAGTGCAGCGAGGCATCGAGAATCTCCCGTATTATCGGCACCGTGTGGCCGAGCTCCTCGAATCGCTTCCCCTGAGGCGTGATGAGCGCTATGACGTCGCATTGGCGCTGGGGGAGGCATTGGGTAACGCGTATGACCATGCGGGCGGTGTTGGCTGCGTCCTGACGGTTCAGGCCTATGGGGACCGCGTTGTACTCGAGGTGCTTGATCGGGGCGCTGGCTATTCTATCGATGGGGCGAGCGAGCCGGTGGCATCCGAGGAACGCGGACGTGGTATCAAGCTCATGCGCATGCTCGTCGATAATGTGGAAGTTGCCCGGCGCACAGATGGTGCCGGCACACGCGTTCGGATGGTGAAGTTGTTTGGCTCGGCATTGGAATCGTGCGCATAGCGCCTTGACTTGGCGTTATTTACCTGCATGAACTTGCTTTGGGCAACTTTTTTGAAAAAAGTACTTGCGTCTTTAGGACAACTCGCGTAAATTAATAACCCGCAAGCGGACATGGCTCAGTTGGTAGAGCACAACCTTGCCAAGGTTGGGGTCGCGGGTTCGAGCCCCGTTGTCCGCTCCAAGCGCAACAGCCCGGCTACTACGGTAGCCGGGCTTTTTCGTACCCATCGCCTGGGCTCGAGCCCGAGAGGGAGCGAGCGTTAGACAAACGCGGAGCGTTTGTAGCGAGCTGGCGAGGACGCCGACAGGCGGCCGAAGCCGGTGCGGATCCGCGAAAGCGGATACGCGGACGCCCCGTTGTCCGCTCCAAGCACAACAGCCCGACTACTACGGTAGCCGGGCTGTTTCGTACCCATCGCCTGGGCTCGAACTTTTTTCAAATTATTCGAAAATAGTTCTTGCATTAGGGTGGATCATCCCGTATATTAAATCCTCGCAGGCGGACATGGCTCAGTTGGTAGAGCACAACCTTGCCAAGGTTGGGGTCGCGGGTTCGAGCCCCGTTGTCCGCTCCATTTGGGCGTTTAGCTCAGGGGGAGAGCGCTTCCCTGACACGGAAGAGGTCAGAAGTTCAAATCTTCTAACGCCCACCAAATGTTCGCAGCTCAGAGGCTATG
>JAGZQO010000049.1 GCA_018382125.1 Collinsella sp. | reverse complement strand
ACTCCAACGACGAATTCTAGGCGGTGTCCCCTCCCTTTCAAGAAAAGAGAAGAGGCGGGGCATGCCCCGCCTCTTACACCACATCTCTGCGCGCTACCTACACGCGTCCCTAAATTGATCAAACAGCCCTATAGCGGACTTATATGTGTTTGCGTTAATAAACATATTTTGCTGTTATGTCTATTATTTTGCGAAGGCAATATGATACTAAGATAGCAACCGTACTCATATTTGGCATTTTTTGCCCACAGGGTATTTCCTGGGGAACTGACAACAGCCTTAGGGTCCCGCGCGGCGCCGCTCCCTCCCGGCATTCGCCGACGTTTGCCCAGATAAAACCTGCCAAAATAAACCTGTCTCTTTTTGGTAGGTTTCGGGGTGACAAGGGCTTGCACTTTAGCGTGCGACAGCGGATAATGCCGAGCATTCGACAATACGCTTATTGCTCTTTCTATAGATTGAGGAGACCCCTATGGCCATGGAATTCAAACGCAGGCTGCCGATCCCCATGGAGATCCGCAAGGAAATGCCACTTTCTGCCGAGCTTACCGCCAAAAAGCAGGCATTTGACGCCGAGGTCGCCAAAGTCTTTACCGGCGAGGACGCACGTAAGGTGCTCATCATCGGCCCGTGCTCTGCCGACCGCGAGGATTCGGTGCTCGAGTATATGAACCGACTGGCCAAGACCGCCGAAGAGGTCAAGGACAAGCTCATCATCATTCCGCGCGTCTACACCAACAAGCCGCGCACCAAGGGCACCGGCTACAAGGGCCTGCTGCACAACCCCAACCCCGAGGCTCCCGACGACCTGCTCGAGGGCGTCAAGGCCATCCGCCACATGCACCTGCGCGTTATTGAGGAAACGGGCTTCTTTACCGCCGATGAGATGCTCTACCCGTCCAACTACCAATACCTCGTCGACCTGCTGAGCTATGTTGCCGTGGGCGCACGCTCGGTCGAGAACCAGGAGCATCGCCTGGTGTCGAGCGGCATTTCGGTACCCGTCGGCATGAAGAATCCCACTGCCGGCTCTACCACCGTTATGCTCAACTCAATTTACGCCGCCCAGGCGCACCAGAGCTTCATCTTCCGCAACTGGGAGGTCGAGTGCGACGGCAACCCGCTCGCACACGCCGTTATACGTGGCTACATCGGTCTCGATGGGCGCACCTACCCCAACTACCACTACGAACACCTGGAACGCCTGGCCGAACGCTATACCGAGCATGCCGGCTATGCCAATCCGGCAGCGGTCATCGACTGCAACCACGACAACTCGGGCAAGCGTCCGCTGGAGCAGTATCGCATTTGCAAGGAGGTGCTCGACAGCTGCCGCCGCAACGAGTCCATCTCCAAGCTGGTCAAGGGCTTTATGATCGAGTCCTACCTGGAGGACGGCAACCAGCCGGTCGACGGCGGTGTCTTTGGCAAGTCGATCACCGACCCGTGCCTGGGCTGGGAAAAGACCGACTACCTCATCCACGAGATCGCGGAGCGGGTTTAGTTACGCGGGCCGCATTTGGACAATCTGACGTTCAACTTCAAGGGCGCGACCAGAAGGTCAGCGCCCTTTCGTTTCACGTCACCTTGTCTCAAATGCGGCCCGCTCGCTGTCCGTCCTCTACCTGCGGCGTTGTCTTACTCCGGATGCGGCAGTTAGGGACGTTCCTTTTCTGCCGGCAGTCTGGGACATTCCTTGGGGTAGTCGTTGGGGACGCTCTTGTTTGACTGGTCGTTTAAGAACATCCCCAATGACTACATAGGATGAGAGTAGATAATCTCCCGTTTTTGGCCTATACCAGCGCTAAAAGTGGGAGATTATCCACTCTCATCGAGCAAGTGTCCGAAAATCCGCCCTCATTCCTTCTTAGGGCCCTCCGTCCCCGAGGTATCGTGGCTCGTCTGCCGAATGATTGATGCGGGCGCTCTGCGGCCATGTCACACTCAGAGGTGGCCTGACCCAACTTGGAAGGAGCCTCCATGAGCCTTGACAACGTAACCCTGCGCGCCGCCACGCTCGATGACCTGGCCGGCATCGCCGCCATCTACAACCAGCTGTGGTGCAACACGCTGCGCAACCGCGGCGACGTCGAAGCTGCCGATTTCTGCGCGCGCTTTAACATCGCCATGCAGCTGCAGCGCTCCCCCATCGCACTCGTCGCCGAGACCGAGGGCCGCATTATCGCCGCCTGCTGCATCGGCATCTTCGAGGACGGCAAGCCGCGCACCAATCCCACGTGGGAGCCCTGCTATAACGAGATGTTCGCCCAGGCAACCGAGATGGCAAAGACCGCCGATGCCAAGCTCGAGGGCTCGCTCTTTGGAGACAGCCGCGAAAAGGCCACAGCGGATCGCTTTGCCGCCACAGGCAACGAATATGCCCAGGGTCAGCTCAACTTGATTATCATTGTGCCTGAATGGCAGGGCAAGGGACTCGGCCGCGAGCTCATCGACCTTGCGCGCGCCGAGCTCGCCAAGGCAGGCTGCACCAAATTCTTCCTGATGAGCGACTGCAACTCCGACTGGCAGTTTTACGAGCACCTCAACATGAAGCGCATCCTAGAGGACCACAGCCAAGACACCGGTGACGGATTTATCGTCTATATGTACGGAGGCACGCTCTAAGTACCCCTTCAATCAAGGTGCGCCGGGCACCCGGCCCTTGGCCTCTGCCCAGGAATAACCCAGGGGGCCGGACCGCCCGTCCCTAAACCTGCCCGACAGCGCGATATCTCGTCGCCCGAGCGCGCCCCTCTTTAACGAGTGCGCCTTCCTCAAGCAAACCGTTGATAACCCGCAGCGTCACGTCGCGCCCAGTTCCCAGAGCGTCCGAAGCATCCTGGCGCGTAAAACCGCGGGGCCGCTCAAGGGCAAAGCGAATCAAGGCGCGAGCGTATCCACCACGTCGCTCGTCCGAGACATCCTGTAGCATCGCGGACGCCTTGCACGCAACATCAAAGCCAAGCTCCTCCACGAGCTTGGCACGCACCTCGTGGCCGCAGTCGCCATTCATCGACACGTGCCCCTCTCGCTGCGCTCGCACGGATGCAAACGCCTGCGAAACATCGGGCGGCAGCGCCCCTTCCCGCTCGAGCTGCTCATAATCGCTGTAATCCCCACGCAAGTTGGGACCGCTATTGCCACGAGGCGTCAGATAGGAATTGCGCACGGCGTTGACGTTGGGCAGCGACAACCTAAACATTGCAGGGTAGGCGCAGACTTCGGGTTCCAACCCTTCCGCCTCATAGAGCGCACGGATCCCCTTGAGGCCCGTTCCAAACGCCTCAACCATCCCCAGACGCAAAAAGAGCAGTTGCAGCTTTGGATTCCGAGCGTCCGAGCCGCCCGCAAGCGCCTCCTCGACGCTGATGTGCTGCGGCCCTCCCGCATTGGTAAATTCAAGCGCCGTACGGCTCATCTTGATAAGAGACGCCACCGAAGATTCGTAGTCGCGATGGATAAACAGGTTCAGAATTCCCTCTCGAACAGCCTCGCGGGGATAGTCGTCCTTATCTATGCGATCGAGCCTTCCCGGCACAAAGTACATACGCGTTGCGTTCGATATATTGAGGAACCGTTCGATATCCTCTATCTGCCTGAAGATCGAGCCCTCGCCATCCTGACGGTCGATAAACTCGGTATACGCATCGTCGTTGAAGAGGCCAGCGCGGACTGCAAAGGGGTTTTGGTCAGAGACCAGCAGTGCCAAATTGGTGTAAAAGCCCAGCTCATCGATAAGGCCGAGATTCTTTTGAGAGGTTTGGTCAAACGTAATCTCCGCGCGCCTAAAGACCCGCTCGGCTTCAAAAAACGTCAAGCTCTGTTCATGAGAGCGCGCGGTCTCAAAATAATCGCCGTCGGTGCGCTTGATCATCGAGCGGATCTGGGCCATCTCGATGGGCACGTTGGCAGGACCTAGGCGCCGATATACCCCGGCGGGAACAAATCCCTTCGAGCACAGGCAGTACGGCTTGTGAGGACCCGCTTCCACCTCGATTTTCACCAACGCTGCGCCATCGATGTCCAATGCGGAGACCGTCGTGATTTCAGAAACGTCGGGATACACGCCATCGGTTATTGCATTAGAGCATTGAAGCATGGTGGCATCGATATCGTCCACGCCGACGATGCTGCCAAAATCGTCGATTCCGATATACAAGGTACCGCCATTCGAATTGGCAAACGCCACCACAGCTTTGAGCAGCTTAGGGGTAAATGTGCACTTGAACTCCACGGTCTCACTTTCAACAAGCTGCATGCTACCCCCTATCATCGACTATCGACGATTCTAGACCAACTATCGACGATAAGCAAGGCCCCTGGTACCCTCGCTTAGACCCGAGTGCCCGTGTGCAACGCTGCCCGCCGCACGCAAAAGGGCCCGCCAGCGTGTGCGCCAGCGGGCCCCAGGTCATATCGACACTACCCCGTGTGCCTGCAACCGCATCTACTTGCAGCGCGCCTTGGGCTGCTGCTGGGTGATGCAGTGAATGTTGCCGCCGCCGTAAATAACCTCGCGAGTCATGATACCGATGACTTCACGGTCCGGATAAGCAGCCTGGATATCCTTGAGCGCCTGGGCGTCATTGGGATCGCCGAACTGCGGTACAAGCACTGCGCCGTTGATGGGCAGGAAGTTGAGGTAGCTCGGCTCGAAAGCGTCCTCGGGAGTACGCGGCAGCACACCCTCGACCGGATCGATGGTCGATGCCTCCTCCTCGGTCATATATACCGAGGTCGCAGGCATAATCACCTTGTGGATCTTAAGCTTGCGGCCACGGGCATCCGTCGTCTCGGAAAGCGTCTTATACGCCTCTTGGCACTCCTTGTAGAACTTATGGTTGGGATCATCGGTCCACATGCAGCAGACCTCGCCGGGCGCACTAAAGCATGCGACGTCGTCCACATGACCGTTCGTTTCGTACGGATCGATACCGTCCTTGATCCAGATAACCTTCTCGATACCGAGATACTCAGAGAGCTTCTCCTCAATCTGCTCCTTGGTGTACTGCGGGTTGCGGTCCTCGTTGAGCAGACACATCTCGGTGGTCACGACGGTGCCTTGACCATCACAGTTGAACGAGCCGCCCTCGAGGATATAATCCTCGGGACGATAGCGGTTAACCTGCTCGAGCTGTGCCACCTGCAGGCCAATGGAAGCGTCCTTGTCCCACGGGAAATACAGGCCGTCAATGAAACCGCCGTAAGCATTAAAGTGGAAGTGCGAAAGAGCAACCTCACCATTGTCATTAACGAGGAACGCCGGGCCGGGGTCGCGAATCCAGCTGTCGTTGTACTCCATGTGGATAACGCGCACGTTTTCAACGCCGTCGAAGATCTCACACACCGCGGGGAAGTCTTCGGTGTTGACGCCCACAGTGATGGGCTGAAAACGTGCAATGGTCATGATGATCTCGGTGAAGACCTTCTGCGCCGGCTTGGCGCCGCAGCGCCACACGTCGGAGCGGTGCGGCCACAGAATCCAGGTGCGCTCCTGTTCCTCATACTCGCCGGGCATATAGAACCCGTCCTTCTTAGGCGTGGATTCACTCTCATAGATGGTCTTCATTTCAAGCTCCTAAATCTCGGTGCTTTTGCTTGACGAGACCATGATGCAGCCGTAGCCAGATGTCCTCAATGGTCCCTCGAGCCCCTTTCAGCGACCGACGGTATACCATTCGCTGACCTAAAGTTCTATTCAGACCGAGAACATGACATACTGGGTTCCACAATGGAAAGGACGCCCTATGCCCCCATGCAATAAACAGCAGACTATTGAGTTGGACAGTACGACCTGGACTGCTCTCAACGAGCTTGCGCTTGCAATCCACGCATCACACGGTGTCGATAAGCTGCAAAAGGAGACCCTCGAGGGAACGACAGGGCTCGTGCCCCATCGGATCGCCATGTTCGACCTGATCGAGGCGGCGGGCAGTGATGCCCCACGTTACGTCCACCCCGCAAGCAGCGGAATGGACGACCGCGCACTGAGCGACTACTACAACCGCTACGCCGCGATGGACTATACAACATGGAGCTTTGACTTACATAAGGTCGGCGTCTACCGCGACCTCGACCTCGTCGACGTCGAGCGACGCGATGCCACGCCCATCTATCGCAAATGGATGGAACCGCAGGGCGTCTACTTTGGCTGTACGGCCACGCTCGCGCACAACGACAGGCCGCTAGGAAGCATCACCCTGTTTCGCGAACGCACAGCCGGAGACTTCACCGACACCGAGCTCGCAATCCTGCTCGAAATCGCTCGGCACGCGAGCCTCGCGCTCGCCAACCTCTATCCTCGGGGCATTAAACTCACCCAGACAGAAGACACAAACCAGCTGAATGCTTTCATTACAGAACACAATATCCAACCGCGCGAAGCCGAAGTCATGCGGCTCATGCTCGACGGCAAAACGAACAAACAGATGGCAAACGAGCTATTCATAAGCGAGTCAACCGTCAAGAAGCATGTCAACGCCATCTATCGCAAGCTCGGCGTCAGCAACCGCCTGGGCCTCATGACTGCCACGCAAAACATCCCGCGATAAAAAAGGGCGCCCTCCATGTGGAGAACGCCCTTTGATTTCGCCATTTGAATTATTGTCGGCTCTGGCTCAAAGAGTAGACAGGTTTATTTTGGCAGGTTTTATCTGGGCAAATGTCTGCCGCCACGAGGGAGCTGCCTTCCATCGCGGCGGTCTTCTAGCAGAAAAACCAAGTGAGCAGGCTTTTTGTAGGAGACCAAGCACGCCCCAAAACGCCACAGCTCTGACCTGCACTGATAATTGTCCTTGGGGGAAGCGGGCACTGCGGGGGCGCGTCAACGGCGCGCGATTTCCGCGTCGCAGCGCTACCCTGATGCTGAACG
>JAGZQO010000013.1 GCA_018382125.1 Collinsella sp. | reverse complement strand
GGGAGAGCGCTTGACTGGCAGTCAAGAGGTCAGGGGTTCGATCCCCCTCGTCTCCACCCGAGCATTGAATGAGGCTCCAACGCAAGTTGGGGCTTTTTTCATATAGGCACACAAGGTCAAAGGCGGCACCATGATCCTCCTGGTCGACAAGATCGAAAAAAGCTTCGGCGCACGCGTCCTCTTTAGCGGCGCGTCCTTCCAGATCAACCCCGGCGAGCGCTTTGCGCTCGTGGGACCCAACGGCGCCGGAAAAACCACCATGCTCAAGATCATCATGGGCATCGACAGCCCAGACGCCGGCCAGGTCCAGTACGCCAAGGACTGCCAGGTAGGCTACCTAGAGCAGGAAACTAATCTGGAGCAAAAGGACACCACCATCCTTGCCGAGGTCATGGCCGCCGCCAAGGAAATCCGCCGCATGGGCGAGCGCGCCAACGAGCTGCAGGCCCAGATCACCGAGCTCTCCGAACAGGGGAAGGACGTCAACGCGCTCCTCAACGAGTACGGCCAGGTCCAGGACCGCTTTGAGCACCTGGGCGGCTACGAGCTCGAGACCAACGCTCGCAAGATCCTGTCCGGCCTGGGCTTTAAGGTCGCCGACTTTGAGCGCCCGTGCTCCGAGTTCTCGGGCGGCTGGCAGATGCGCATCGCACTTGCTAAGCTCTTCCTGCGCCACCCCGACCTGCTGCTGCTCGACGAGCCCACCAACCACCTGGACCTCGAAAGCGTCCAGTGGCTGCGCGGCTTTATCGCCAACTACGACGGCGCCGTGCTCATCGTCAGCCACGACCGCGCCTTCATGGACGCCTGCGTCGACCACGTCGCCGCACTCGAAAACCGTCGCGTAACCACCTACACCGGCAACTACAGCAGCTACCTCAAGCAGCGCGAGGACAACCTGGAGCAGATGCGCGCCAAGCGCGCCGCCCAGGAGCGCGACATCGCCCACATGCAGGTCTTCGTCGATAAGTTCCGCTACAAGCCCACCAAGGCAGCCCAGGCCCAGGAGCGCATCCGCAAAATCGAGCAGATCAAAAAGGAGCTCGTCATCCTGCCCGAGGGTCACAAGCACATCGACTTTAAGTTCCCCGATCCGCCGCGCTCCGGCGACATGGTCGTGGGCCTCGAAGGTGTATCCAAGTCCTACGGCAACAAGCACATTTACAGCGACATCGACCTCAAGCTCTACCGCGGCGAGCACGTGGCGCTCGTCGGCCCCAACGGCGCCGGCAAGTCCACGCTCATGAAGATCCTCGCCGGCCTGGAGCCTCCCACCACCGGCACCCGCGATCTGGGCACCAACGTGGGCGTGGCCTACTACGCCCAGCACGCGCTCGAGGGCATGACCGAGTCCAATACCGTACTGCAAGAAATCGACACCGTCACGCCCAAGTGGACCGTGCCGCAGCAGCGCAGCCTGCTGGGCGCCTTCCTATTTAGCGACAACGACGCAATTGAAAAGCAGGTCCGTGTCCTCTCCGGCGGCGAAAAGGCGCGTCTGGCCCTGGCAAAGATGCTCGTGGCCCCCGAGGCGCTCCTGTGCCTGGACGAGCCCACCAACCACTTGGACATCGACTCGGTGGACATGCTCGAGAACGCCCTGCAAAACTTCCCCGGTACCATCGTGCTAATCAGCCACGACGAGCACCTGGTGCGCGCCGTGGCCAACCGCGTGATCGACATCCGCGATGGCAAGGTCACGGTCTATGACGGCGACTACGACTATTACCTCTACAAGCGCGAGGACCTCGCGGCCCGCGCCGCCGCCGAGGCGGCAGGGGAGGACACACCGGCCACGACCAAGGCAGCCAAGCCGACCAGTTCCGCCCAGCCCAGCGTCGCCGCCCCCAAGCCTGCCGAGGGCAAAAAGACCAAGGAGCAAAAGCGCGCCGAGGCCCAGGCCCGCGCTGCGCTCAACAAAAAGCTCAAGGGCGTGCGCAACCAGCTCAAGAAGATCGAGGCGGAGCTCGACAAAAAGCGCGCCCGCTATGACGAGCTTATGGAATTGATGGCCAGCGAAGAGCTTTATGCCGATCAGGACAAGTTCAACGCCGCGCTGGGGGAATATAACGGCCTTAAGCAAGAGCTGCCCAAGCTCGAGGACGAATGGCTGGAGCTTTCCACCCAGATCGAAGAGGAGACCGCGCGTGAACTCTCGTAAGGCCGCTGCCGTGGCGATGAGCATCATCGCCATCACTTGTCGCATCTGCGGCATCTTTATGAGCGCGATGACCGTGCTTCTGTGCTTTAGCGGCCTCACCGCCAAGCTGCAGATCGTGGGCTTTGTCGTTGAGCTTTCGCGCGCGCTGCCGAGCGCCATCGCCGGCTACGGAGTCATCACCTCACCGTTTGGCGGCGTGTTCCGCTTAGATTACGCCATCGTCGTTGTGATCCTGTTTGTAATTGACTACCTGCTCACGCGCGCCTCGCGCCGCATCCGCTAGGGGAGCGCCATGTCCAGCAGCTACTTCATGAACCTGCTCGCCAGCGCGGTCGCCGTCATCCTGGGCATCGTTATCCACGAGAGCGCGCACGCCGCCGCAGCCTGGGCTCTCGGCGACAAGACAGCCCGATCACGCGGTCGTGTCTCGCTCAACCCGCTCAACCATATCGACCCGTTTGGCACCATCATCCTGCCGCTGCTCATGCTTGCCGCCGGCGGCCCGGTGTTCGCCTTTGCCAAGCCCGTGCCCGTCTACCTCAACAACCTCAAGCACCCCAAGCGCGACGAGGTCCTGGTGAGCGCAGCCGGCCCCGCATCGAATATCGCGCTCGCGTGTCTTGCCGCGGTCCTCATGCGCCTGGCCTATGGCAGCCTCTACACCAGCATGTCCTTTGCCCTGGCGTCACAAATCATGAACTTCGGCGCCACGTTTATCGTGGTCAACTTGTCGCTCGCGTTCTTTAACCTCATCCCGATTCCGCCGCTTGATGGCTCGTCGATCATCGTGCCCTTCCTCAAGGGCAAAGCGCTCAACAACTATTACCGCCTGCAGCAATACGCTATGCCCATACTCATCCTGGTTCTATACCTGCTGCCTATGTGGACCGGCATCGATGTAATCGGCCGCTATTTCGACGTTACCGTGTATCCGCTTGCTGAGCAGCTGCTCAACTTCGCAATCGCCGGCATCTAAGGTAAACTTACAGGTCGACCCTGCAAAGCGGTCGTAACATGCACCCAAACCGCGCCGCGAAGGCGCCGTCAAAGGAGGTCGAATATGTCGTATCGTGTGTCGACGCAGGTCTACAGCGGACCGTTCGACCTGCTGCTGCAGCTGGTAACCCGCCAAAAAGTAGATATCGGCGCCATCTCTATCAGCGAGGTGGCCGAGCAGTACCTTGCCGAGGCCGAGCGCATCGAGGCGCTGGACCTGGACGTGGCGAGCGACTTTTTGCTAGTCGCGGCAACCCTTTTGGACATCAAGGCTGCCTCTCTGGTGCCGCAGGAGGCCCCGCGCAAAGCCGATGACGACGATGACGAGTTCGACGAAGACCTCGAGGAGCTCAGCACGCTCGACGGTGACGCCTTGCGCGAGGTCCTGATCCAGCGCCTGATTGCCTACAAGCAGTTTAAAGGCGCGGCGGCAGCCCTTGGTGCTCGCATGCAGGCCGAGAGCCGCATGCACCCGCGTGTGGCCGGCCCCGATCCCGAGTTCTTGGGCCTCATGCCCGACTACCTGGCCGGCATCACGCTGCGCGGCCTGGCCGTCATCTGTGCCGACCTGGACGGCAAGCGCCAGACCTTCCTGCTGGAGGCCGAGCATGTGGCGCCGCATCGCGTACCGCTCGACCTGACCGTGGCCTCAGTCGACCGCTTTACCATGTCACACCAAACCTGCACCTTCCGCGAGCTGCTGGACGGCGACGCCACCACCGAGCAGCTCGTCGTCACCTTCTTGGCCATGCTCGAACTCGCCAAGCGCGGCTCGCTCACGCTGAGCCAGGACGAGATCTTTGGAACCATCTGCATTAACCGAGTCGAGGGCGCCGAGGCATACGTGCCCGGTGAGGGCCCCGGGCTCACCGAATAGGAGCCGCAACCATGTCGAACCTTTCCACGCTGGAGGCAAACAGCCTCAAAGGCGCCCTCGAGGCGTTACTGCTGGTGTCGAGCGACCCCGTGAGCGCGTCTGCGCTGGCAAGCGCGCTCGACATCGCCCCCGGCGAGTGCGCGTCGCTTTTGGCCGAGCTCAAGGTTGAGTACGAGGAGGCCAACCGCGGCTTTCAGCTGCGCGAGGTCGCCGGCGGCTGGCGTCTGTTTACACACCCCGTCTACCACGATGTGGTCGAGGCCTATGTGCTGAGCTGGGACACGCAAAAGCTGTCGCAGGCGGCTCTCGAGACCCTGGCCGTCATCGCCTACCACCAGCCCGTCACGCGTGAGGTTGTTAAGGGCATCCGCGGCGTCAACTCCGACGGCGTCATCGCGTCGCTCGTGGACAAGGGTCTGGTGCGCGAGCTCGGCCGCGACCCCGAGCGCGGTCAGGCAATCATCTACGGCACGACCAACGCCTTTTTGGAAAAGTTCGGCCTGCGCTCCACCCGCGACCTGCCCGATCTGGAGCAGTTTGCCCCCGACGAGCAGTCGCGACAGTTTATCCGCGAGCGTCTGAGCGGCCGCAGCATTCAGTCCACGCTCGAGGAGCAGGCCGAGGACCTGGACGAAGAGCGCGAACTGATCGATATCGATGTTGAAGATGTTGAGGCAGTCGAGGACGAGGATACCCTGGTTGTCGACGATACCTCGGAGGACATGCATGACGAGGACTAACGAAGCAGGGGACACGCGCGCCGCAAGCGCCACGGACGCCGCAGCGCCCGCAGCCGGCGCCCAGCCCGTCTACCCGCACACCATGCGTCTTCAGCGCTTTTTGGCGCGCGCGGGCGTGGCGAGCCGCCGCGGCTCGGAGGACCTGATGACCGCCGGTCGCGTGACCGTCAACGGCCAGGTCGCGACCGAACTGGGCACCAAGGTCGATGTCGACCGCGACCATATCGAGGTCGACGGCATGCCCGTCAAGCTCAACCAGGGCGCCGTGTACCTGATGCTCTACAAACCGACCGGCTACCTCACCACCATGAGCGATCCGCAGGAGCGCCCTTGTGTGGCCGACCTGGTGCCGCGCGACCGCTTTCCGGGGCTCTTCCCGGTGGGTCGCCTGGACCGCGACACCACGGGCCTTCTGCTCTTTACCACCGACGGCGACCTTTCGCAGGATCTGCTGCACCCCAGCAAGCACGTCTACAAGACCTATCAGGCACTGGTAGACGGCCGCCTGACCGATCGCGACTTGGAACCGCTGCGTCGCGGCATCGAGCTCGACGACGGCCTCTGCCAGCCGGCAATCTGCCGAGTCATCACCGCACGCGAGGCCGAGGCCGTAGCTCCCCAGGGCGTCAAGCCCGGCACCACCGCCGTGGAGGTCATCATCCGCGAGGGCCGCAAGAACCAGGTCAAGCGCATGCTGAGCAAGATTCACCATCCGGTAATCCGTCTGCATCGCTGCAACTTTGCCGGCCTGGAGCTCGAGGGCGTGGCCAAGGGCTCGTGGCGCGAGCTCACCGACCGCGAGGTGCAGATCCTCAAGGCCGGCGGCATCCCGCCCAAGCAGGCGAGCGCCAAGTGCAACGGCGGCAAGCCCCAAGACACGCCCGCCAGCCGCACGCGTCACCACGGCAGCCACGGCTCCGCACCCAAGCGCAACACCTACCGCGAGCGCTACACGGGCTAGGCAACCCGCCGCGCCCTAACGCCCGCGAACCATACCAGCACGTCAATCATCGAAAGGAAGCATTGCATGATCGTCGCCATCGACGGCCCCGCCGGTTCCGGCAAGTCCACCATCGCCAAGGAGATCGCCCGCCAGCTGGGCTTTAACAAGCTCGACACGGGCGCCATGTATCGCGCCGTCACCTTCGCCGCGCTCGACCGCGGCATCGACCTGGATGACGAAGCGGCCATCGACGCCCTCGCCGAGCAGATCGAGATCCGCTTTACCAACGGCACCGGCGAGGACACGCGCCTGACCGTTGACGGCCAGGACGCTTCGGTCGCCATCCGCACCCCGCAGGTTGACGCCAACGTGTCCAAGGTCTCGGCCTATCCGGGCGTGCGCGCCGCCATGCTCATCCATCAGCGCCGTGCCGCCGAGGACCGCGATATCGTAGCCGAGGGTCGCGACATCGGAACCGTCGTGTTCCCTAACGCGCAGGTCAAGATCTTCCTGACAGCCGACCCGCGCGAGCGCGCCCGCCGCCGCGTGCTTCAGCGCCACCAAAACGATGCCCAGCCGCTCACGTCCGAGCAGCTCGAGGCCGAGGTCGACGAGACCCTCGACGCCCTTAAGCAGCGCGACAAGCTCGACAGCAGCCGCGAGGTCGCCCCGCTCGTGCCCGCCGAGGACGCCGTGCACGTCGACTCCACCGCCCACACCATCGACGAGGTCGTCTCGATAATCGAGGACCTCATTAACCAAAGGAGGTAGCCCATGCGCCTGTTTAAGCAGACGCCAGAGGACTATTACAACGCCCCCTACGCCGAGTTCCCGGCGATCATCCGCGGCACCGTCGTCGTAGTCATGGCCATCCTTTGGGCCTTCTCCAAGCTCATGTGGCGCTGGAAGGTCGAGGACGCCGATCTGCTGTTTGAGCGCCAGGAAGGCCGCGGAAGCGTGGTCATCTGCAACCACACCTCGATGGCCGAGCTCTTGGCCGTGGAGACGGCGCTGTTCTTTGGGGGGCGCCGCATTCGTCCCATCTTTAAGTCCGAGTTCGCCAAGAGCAAGATTGTGCGCTGGGCCTTTAGCCGCGTAGGCGGCATCCCCGTGGAGCGTGGTACTGCCGATATGAAGTGCCTGCGCGCCGCCCAGCATGCGCTGCAGCGCGGCGAGGACGTTCTGATCTTCCCCGAGGGCACGCGCATCCGCTCACGCGAGATCAAGCCCGAGGTCCACGGCGGTTTTGCGCTCATCGCTCAGATGGGCAAGGCGCCCGTTAACCCGCTCGCCATCTGCGGCTGGTCCGACATCACGCCCTCGGACAAAAAGATCATGCGTCCCAAGAAGTGCTGGATCCGCGCCGGCAAGGCCGTCTCGCTTTCCGACGCACCGGCCGGGCTTAAGCGCACGGAGCGCCTGGAATGGTTTGAGTCCGAGGCCATGAACCGCGTCTACGCTATGCGAGACGAGCTGTGCGCCGAGCATCCGGGCAGGTTCTAGCCATGAGCGAGAACGTTACGAACACTGCCGCGACCGCGTCCGACCAGGCAACAGCGCCTACCATCGAGATCGCCGCCCACGCCGGTACTTGCTACGGCGTACAGCGTGCGCTCGATATGGCGCTAGCCGCCGCGCCGCAGGCAGGGGAGTGCACTCAGGTTCATACCTTGGGTCCGCTCATCCATAACCCCATCGTGGTGCGCGAGCTTGCTGAGGCAGGCGTTGGCCTGGCCGAGAACCTGGACGACGCCGCATCGGGCACCGTAATCATTCGCGCGCACGGAGTGGTGCCGCAGGTGATCGATGCCGCTCGCGAGCGTGGCCTTAACGTCGTCGACGCCACCTGCCCTTACGTGAAGAAGGTCCATATGGCAGCCGAGCGCCTGGTGCGCGAGGGCTACCGCGTGGTGGTCGTAGGCGAGCCAGGTCACCCTGAGGTGGAGGGCATCCTGGGCCACGCCGGCACTGATGCGCAGGTCGTGAGCTGTGCCGCCGATGCCAACGCTTTGCCGCTCAAGGGCAAGGTGGGCTTGGTTGTGCAGACCACCCAGACCGCGCAGAACCTCGCCGAGGTCGTGGCTGCCATCACCCCGCGCGTGCAGGAGCTGCGCGTGATCAACACCATCTGCGCCGCCACGAGCGAGCGTCAACAGGCAGCAGCCACACTTGCCAAACGCTGTGATTGCATGGTCGTCGTGGGCGGCAAGAACTCGGGCAACACCCGCCGCCTGGCTCAGATTTGCGCAGACGCCTGCGAGCATACGCATCACATCGAGGAAGCTTCCGAGATCCAGGCCGCGTGGTTTGCCGACGCTCACCACATCGGCATCACCGCCGGAGCCTCCACCCCGCAAGAACACATCGAGCGCGCCGTTGCGCGCATCAAGGAGCTTTGCCGCTAACCATGGACCAGACCGTACCCGCATACGCCGCCGAGGTGGCCGATTACGGGCGCAGCCGCGACCCCGAGCCGGGTGAGGGCGCGCTCGTAAAGAACGTGCGTCCCGAATCGCCCGC
This sequence comes from Collinsella sp., assembly GCA_018382125.1. GTDB lineage: Bacteria > Actinomycetota > Coriobacteriia > Coriobacteriales > Coriobacteriaceae > Collinsella. The sequence continues at coordinate 38,946 of JAGZQO010000013.1, read as the reverse complement.
GTGGGATGTGGGTATCGAGCCGGGCATGCGCGTGCTCACGGTCAACGGTGAGGCGCTCACCGACATGATCGTATGGCTTTGGGAGGCCGACGACGACACCGTTGATTTGGAGGTATTCGACCCGCGCGACGGCACCGTCACCCCCGTCGAGCTCGACCGCTTCCCGGGCGAGGACTGGGGTTTTGAGTTCGATGGCCCCATCTTCGACGGCATGCGTACCTGCGTAAACGCCTGCGTGTTCTGCTTTATGACCATGTTGCCCAAGGGCGGCCGCTCCACGCTCTATATTCGCGACGACGACTACCGCCTGAGCTTTTTGCAGGGCAACTTCGTCACGCTCACGAACCTCACCGACGAGGACGTGCAGAACGTCATCCAACGCAACATGAGCCCTATGAACGTGTCGGTCCATGCCGTGAGCCCCGACGTCCGCCGTCGTATGATGGGCCGCAACGCCCAGCGCGGCATGGACGTACTCGAGGCCATCATGGCCGCCGGCATCGAGATTCACGCGCAGATCGTGTTGTGCCCCGGCATGAACGACGGCGAGGAGCTGGAAAAGACCCTGCGCTTTTGCGAGGAGCACGAGCAAATCACAAGCCTGGGCATTGTGCCGCTCGGTTTTACCAAGCATCAGAACCGCTTTAGCTGGTCATACAGCGACAAGCCCGAACTGGCGCGCGAGACCATTGCTATGATCCGTCCCTACCAGGACCGCGCCTTCGAGCGTTTTGGCCGCCACACCTTCCAGATGAGCGACGAGTTCTACCTGGACGCCGGCATCGATCCGCCCGAGGCGGACTTTTACGACGGCTATCCGCAGTACTACGACGGTATCGGCATGATCCGCTCATACCTAGACGAGACGGACGATGTGCTTGCCGCCGATGCCGAGCGACTGGCCCGCGTCCGCGAGGCCATCGCCGCTCGCAGCCAGCAGCTGCTGTGCCTCTCGGGCGCCAGCGCGCGCGACACCGTGGCACGTTTCGTGGAATCGCCGCAGGGGCTCGCCGGCACCGTCACGGCCATCAAGAATCGCTACTTTGGCGGCAACGTGGACGTGACCGGCCTCATCGTCGCGTGTGACATTCTGGAGCAGCTACCCAAAGACCTGTCGGGGGTTATGCTCTTTGTGCCTAAGCTCATGTTCAACGCTGACGGCATGACGCTTGACGAGTATCATCGTGACGATTTACTCGCAAGCCTTACCAGTCGCGGCGCCGAGGTCCATGTGGTGTCGACCATGCCGCATGAGCTGCTCGATACCCTGGAGCACATCCTTGGCATTGTGCCTGCCGACTCTAACACTTCCACTGACCCTACCCATTAAAGGAGAGCAGATGAAACCTATCGTCGCCGTCGTCGGACGCCCCAACGTGGGCAAGTCCACGCTCGTTAACCGCCTGGCCCAGACCTCGGACGCCATCGTCCACGAGTCCCGCGGCGTCACGCGCGACCGCTCGTATCACACGGCCGACTGGAACGGCCGCGAGTTCACCATCGTCGACACGGGCGGCATCGAACCGCTCAAGAGCGATGACGTCTTTGCCACGTCCATCCGCGACCAGGCCCTCGCCGCCGCCGAGGAAGCCGCCGTCATCCTGTTTGTGGTCGACGGCCGCACCGGCGTCACCGAGGAGGACGAGTCGGTCGCTCGCATGCTCAAGCGCTGCGACAAGCCGGTCTTTCTGCTGGTGAACAAGCTCGACAACCCCGACCGCGAAAACGACAGCATCTGGGAGTTCTATTCGCTCGGCATCGGTGAGCCCACGCCGCTCTCGGCCCTGCACGGCCATGGCACGGGCGACCTGCTCGACGACATCGTGGCCCTGTTGCCCGAGGAGGAGGACGAGGTCGCCGACGAGTTCCCCGATGCGCTGAACGTGGCCATCATCGGCCGCCCCAACGCCGGTAAGTCCTCGCTGTTCAACCGCATCCTCGGCGCCGACCGCTCCATCGTGTCCAACATTGCCGGCACCACGCGCGACGCCATCGACACGGTCGTCGAGCGCAACGGCAAGCACTACCGCATGGTCGACACCGCGGGCATTCGCAAGAAGAGCACCGTGTACGAGAACATCGAGTACTACTCTATGGTTCGCGGCCTGCGCGCCATCGACCGCGCCGACGTGGCGCTGCTCGTCGTCGACGCCTCCGTGGGCGTCACCGAGCAGGACCAGAAGGTCATGGGCCTTGCCATCGAGCGCGGCTGCGCCATCGTGGTGCTGCTCAACAAGTGGGACCTGCTCGACGACGACCGCAAGCGCGAGGCCTGCATGGAGACCATCGACCGCCGTCTGGGCGTCATGGCTCCCTGGGCCCAGTACCTGCGCATCTCTGCCCTGACCGGCCGCAGCGTCGAGAAGATCTGGGCAATGGTAGACGCCGCCGAAAAGACGCGCTCGCAAAAGATCAGCACCTCGCGCCTCAACACGTTCCTCACCGACCTGCGCGAGTTCGGTCATACCGTGGTGGACGGCAAGCGCCGCCTGCGCATGCACTACGTGACCCAGACGGGCGTCAACCCGCCGACGTTCACGTTCTTCGTCAACCACAGCGACTTGGTCAACGACACCTACCAGCGCTATGTGGAGAACCGCATGCGCTCGACCTTCGACTTTGCCGGCACACCCATTCGACTCTTCTTTAGGAAGAAGGAGCAAAAGGATGCATAATCCGATTCTGCTGACCGCCATCTGCGCCGTGGTCTCGTTCTTTATCGGGGCGATTCCGTTTGGCCTGATCCTGGGCCGCGTGTTCAACCACACCGATATTCGCAAGGCGGGCTCCGGCAACATCGGCACCACCAACGCCCTGCGTGTGGCCGGCCCCAAGGTGGCCGCGCTCACCCTGCTGCTCGACTGCCTTAAGGGCGCTATCTGCGTCCTTATCGCGCGTCCGCTCATCGCGAGCGTGGGCTACGGCTTCCCTGTGAGCATCATGGCGCCTGGAGCCCCCGGCGACTGGATGCTTGGCGTCATCTGCCTGGCTGCGGTGTGGGGTCACATCTTCTCGCCCTACCTCAACTTTCACGGAGGCAAAGGTATCGCCGTGGGCTTGGGCGTGATCCTCGCCTGGTACTGGCCAATCGGACTTTCGCTGTTGGGCATGTTTATCGTAGCCGTCGCCATCACCAAGTTTGTGTCGGTAGGCTCGCTTGCCGCGGCCATCGGTCTTCCCATCGCCGCCTGCGCGGTCTTTCCGTACAGCAGCCTGGGACTTAAGTTTTGCATGGCGATGATCGGCATCACCGTGGTGTGGGCCCATCGCGCGAACATCAAAAAGCTCATGGCCGGTAAGGAGTCCAAGCTCTCGTTTACCAAGCGCGTCACCGAGCCCGACGATAAGTAGGAGAGAGTCATGAATGTTGCGCTGATTGGCTCCGGCTCCTGGGGAACCGCCGTCGCCGGCCTTGCTGCCGCGCGAGCCGAGCGCATGACCATGTGGGCCCATAGTGAGCAGACGGCCGCTGGCATTAACGGCGAGCACCGTAATCCTCGCTACCTTGTGGGCTACGAGCTGCCCGATAACGTGGTAGCAACGACCGAGCTCGCCCAGGCGCTCGACGGCGCCGAGGCCATCATCTTCGCCGTTCCTTCGACGCACCTGCGTGGCGTCTGCCACCAGGCCGTGCCCTTTATCGCCGCCGATACCCCGGTGCTCTGCCTCACCAAGGGCATTGAGCCCGAGTCCGGCCTGCTCATGAGCGAGGTCATCGCCAGCGAGATCGGCAACGAGGCGCGCGTGGCGGCGCTCTCGGGTCCCAACCATGCCGAGGAGATCTGCCGCGGCGGGCTTTCTGCCGCCGTCATCGCCAGCAAAGATCCGCAGATAGGGGAGACCTTTAAGGACCTGCTCCTATCCACGGCCTTCCGCATTTATCTGTCGCAAGACATGACCGGTGTCGAGGTCTGCGGCGCCATGAAAAATGTCATCGCCATCGTGTGCGGCATCTCCGCCGGCACCGGCGCGGGCGACAACACGCTCGCCCTCATCATGACACGCGGCCTAGCCGAGATCAGCCGTCTGGTGCAGGCCCGCGGCGGTCAAGCTATGACCTGCATGGGACTTGCCGGCATGGGCGACCTCATTGCCACCTGCACCTCGGAGCATTCGCGCAACCGCACCTTTGGCTACGAGTTTGCCCACGGCGTGTCGCTCGACGAGTACCAGACGCGCACGCATATGGTGGTCGAGGGCGCCGTCGCCGCCCGCAGCGTGAGCGAGCTCGCCCGTTCACTGGGCGTAGACATTCCGCTCACCTTTGCCGTGGAGCAAACGCTCTACAACGGTGTTACTTTGGATAGGGCGCTCGAGATCCTTACCGACCGCGTCCCCTCTCAAGAGTTCTACGGACTCAACGACTAGCGCAGAAAGGCTTCTACCATGGGTTCCATTAAAATCGCTCCGTCCGTCCTTTCGGCCGACATGGCCAACCTCAAGGGCGAGCTCGACAAGATCGCCGGCGCCGATTACGTGCACTTTGACGTTATGGACGGTCATTTTACCGGCAACCTCACCTTTGGCGTTGACATCCTCAAGGCCGTCAAGCGCTCCACCGACGTGCCGGTCGACGCGCACCTGATGGTATCGAACCCCGACGAGACGGTCGATTGGTACGCCGACGCCGGTGCCGATATGATTACCGTTCACTACGAGGCCTCCACACACCTGCACCGCACGCTCACGCATCTGCAGCAGCGCGGCGTCAAGGCCGGCGTTGTGCTCAACCCCGCCACGCCCGTTTGTGTGCTCGAAAGCATCATCGACGTTGTCGACATGGTACTGCTCATGAGCGTGAACCCCGGCTTTGGCGGCCAGAGCTTTATCCCCGGTACCATCGCCAAGCTCCACGAGCTTAAAGCCATGTGCGAGCGTCACGGCGTTTCACCCCTCATCGAGGTCGACGGCGGTATTTCTTCCAAGAACATCGCCGAGGTCGTCAAGGCTGGCGCCAACGTGCTCGTGGCCGGCTCCGCCGTATTTAAGTCCGAAGATCCCGCTGCCGAGGTTGCGCTGCTGCAGAAGCTGGGCAACGAGGCCGCACAGGAGGCATAAACCCTTATGACCGCAGGTCAAAACCGCATACCCGTGAATCTTGACTATGCCGCCTCGACGCCCATGCGCGCCGAGGCGCTCCATGCGCAGCACGAATACGACGACAGCGAGCTTGCCGGCGTCAACCCCAACTCGCTGCATTCGCTCGGCCGCAAGGCCGCTGCGCGCCTTGAAGTCGCGCGTCGCGAGATTGCCCGCAGCTTTGGCGCGCGCGTCCGTCCGTCTGAGATTGTTCTGACCAACGGCGGCACCGAAGCCAACCAGCTAGCGCTACTCGGTCTTGCCGAGGGTGCACGTCAGCGCGACCGTAAGCGTAACCGCGTGATCGTATCTGCCATCGAGCACGATTCGATTCTGGACAACCTGCCGCTGCTGCGTGCCGCCGGCTTTACCGTCGAGCTGGTGCAGCCCTGCCGTGCAGGTTATATTGAGCCTGTCGCGCTGAGCGACTTGCTCGGCGACGACGTGGCGCTCGTGAGCATCATGGTTGCCAACAACGAGACCGGCGTGGTGCAGCCCATCCGCGAGCTTGCCGCGGCCGCGCATACCGTGGGCGCCCTGTTCCACACCGATGCCATCCAGGGGTATCTGCATATTCCGCTCGATGTTACCGAGCTGGGAGTTGACGCCATGACCGTTGCTGCGCACAAGATCGGTGGCCCCGTGGCATCCGGCGCGCTCTACCTTAAGAACCGCACGCCGCTGCGCCCGCGCATCTTTGGCGGCGGACAGGAAGCCGGACGTCGCGCCGGCACGCAGGATCTGCGCACGCAGCTCGCCTTTGCCGCTGCCGCCCGCACGCTGACGCCCCATGTGGCCGAGGAGCGCGAGAAGCTGCAAGCCCTTTCCGACAAGCTCTACGCCACGCTTACGGCCCATCCGCGCATTCACGCCACGATGGGCGACTATGCGCATGCCGACCGTCTACCCGGCATGGCATCGATCTACATTGACGGAATGGACTCCGAGGAGCTCATCATCAAGCTCGACGCCGCCGGCTTTGAGGTGTCGGCAGGCTCGGCATGCTCGAGCGGCAGCATGGACCCCAGCCACGTTTTGAGCGCGATGGGCATCGGTCGCGAGCAGGCGTTGGGCGCACTGCGCATCTCCTTCGATGACCGCGTTAATCCGGACGATCTGGACGACTTTGCCCAGACGCTGCTCTCGATCGTAGGTGCCGCATGATCGTCGCCGAGCTCGAGTGCGCCCTGCTGGCACGCTATCCCAAGACGGATGCCGAACCCTGGGACCACGTAGGCTTATCCGTAGGCGACCCCGACGATGAGATCCGCGGCGTTGCCTGCGCGCTCGACGCGACCGAGGCCAACGTGCAGCGCGCCTTGGAAGCCGGCGCCAACGTGCTGCTGACGCATCATCCCATCTATATCAAGGCGCCCGAGGCCTTTTGTCCGCCTAGCGCGATGCGTCCCCAGTGCAGTGCGGCGCTCTACGAGGCTGCCCGCTGCGGGGTGAGTATCATCTCGCTCCATACCAATCTGGACCGCTCGCACGAGGCGCGCGCCTGCCTAAGTGAGCTGTTGGACGCCGCGCCCGCAAGCTCGCTGGAGCACGTGGACGACCCCGAGTCAACCGGTCTGGGCGCGTTAGCAACGCTCAACGATCCGTGCACGCTGCGCGACCTTGCCACGCGCGCCGCCACGGCGTTTGGCAGCGACCCCCGTGTGTGGGGCGATGCCGAGCACCCGTGCCGCAACCTCGCCATTTTGGGCGGCTCCTTGGGCGACTTTGGAGAGCTCGCCATTGCCGCCGGTGCGGATGTTGTCGTGACGGGCGAGGCGGGCTACCACGTGGCGCAAGACCTTGCCTTGCGCGGGCTGCCAGTGGTTTTGCTCGGCCATGACCGCTCCGAGGAGCCGTTCGTTGATATATTGATGAACTCTGCAGTTGACGCCGGGGTCGACCCCCGTCATGCGATTAAAATACTGAACCCTTGCCAATGGTGGACTGTGACAAAAGGAGAGAACTTATGAGCGCCGGCGCTACGCTACTCAAGCTGCAACAGATCGATTTGGAGCTCGCCCGCAACAAGAGCGAACTTGCCAATATGCCGGAGCTCAAGGAGCTCGCTTCCAAGCGCAAGACCTATGTAAAGCTCAAGTCCGAGATGACCAAGCTCTACGCCCAGCGCAAGGATCTGGACATTGAGCTCGACGACCTCAACACCACCGAGATCCAGACCAACAACGCCATCGAGGCCGCCAAGAAGCGCCACGTTGACGGCTCTGATTACCGCGAGGTGCGGGACCTGGAGAATGAGCTCGCCACCCTGGCCAAGCGTCTGGACAAGATCGTGCACACCCGCAAGGACGTCGTCGTCGCCCACAAGGAAGCGCTCGACCGCGAGGCTCGCGCGCAGGCCATCATCGCCAAGTTCGAGGAGGGTGTGAAGGCCGATACCAAGGCCGCCCGCGCCAAGGCCGCCGACCTCCAGGCCCAGATCGATGCCGCCACCAAGGAGCGCACCGCACTAGCCGCTACGCTTCCGACTGACGTGCTCACCGATTACGAGCGCCTGCTCAAGCAGTTCCGCGGCCTGGCAGTCGAGACCATCAAGGGTAACATCCCCACGGTCTGCCACACCGCGCTGCAGGCGTCGTCCATGAGCGACCTCAACCACGACGGTAGCGAGATCACGCACTGCCCGTACTGCCACCGCCTGCTCGTGCTCCCCAGCAAGGAAGCCTAACGATGACGGCAGCACCCAACAATTCAATGCAACTTGAGGGAAAAACGATCCTGCTGGGCATTACCGGCGGGATCGCCGCCTATAAGTCGTGCAATATCGTGCGCCTGCTGCAAAAGCGCGGCGCGCACGTCAAGGTCGTCATGAGTGAGCATGCCACCGAGTTTGTGGGCCCGCTCACCTTCCGTGCGCTCACCCACGAACCCGTTGCCGTGGGTCTGTTTGACGACCCCTCCGACCCCATCCACCACATTTCGCTGGCGCAGGAGCCCGATCTGGTGGTCGTGGCGCCCACGACGGCCAATATCATCGCCAAGATGGCAAACGGTATCGCCGACGACCTCATCTCCACCACGCTGCTTGCCACACCGCGACCCATCGTGGTCGCACCCGCCATGAACAACGGTATGTGGAAGGCGCCGGCGACGCAGGCCAATATGGCCACGCTGCGCGAGCGCGGTGTCCATGTGGTGGGGCCCGGCAGCGGCTACCTTGCCTGCGGTGACGTGGACACGGGACGCATGAGCGAGCCCGAGGACATCGTCGAGGCCGTCTGCGAGGTGCTCAACCCCGCCCCGCAAGACCTGGCGGGCAAACGCATCGTGATCACTGCCGGCCCCACGCACGAGCCAATCGACCCGGTGCGCTTTATTGGCAACCGGTCGTCGGGCAAGATGGGCATCGCCCTGGCGGGGGAGGCCGCTCGCCGCGGTGCCGAGGTCACGCTTGTGCTGGGACCGACATCGCTCGACGTGAGCCGCGGCGTGGAGTGCGTGCGCGTGCAGACCGCAGCAGAGATGCTCCAGGCGGCTCTGAGCGCCTTTCAGACGGCCGATGCGGCCATTTGCGCGGCCGCCGTCGCCGACTACACGCCTGCCGCCCCTGCGGACCACAAACTCAAAAAGGCCAACGAGCGCCTGGACCGCATCGAACTGGTCGAGACGGTCGATATTTTGGCTGAGCTCTCGCGCCAGAAGGGGGAGCGGTGCGTGATCGGCTTTGCGGCCGAGACCGATAACGTCGTGGAGTACGCGCAGCGAAAGCTCGCCCACAAGGGTTGCGATGCCATTATCGCCAACGATGTCTCGCGCGCCGATTCGGGCTTTGGAACCGATACCAACAAGGCCTGGATTGTGAGCACAGCGGGCACGCAAGAACTCCCCGTGCTAACAAAACCCCAGCTCGCAGATACAATTTTGGACTTGCTTCAAAATATTTAAAAAAGTTCTTGCACAAGGGCAAAGTTTCGGGTTAATATACTCCCTGTTGCGAGCGAGAGCAGAGCAACAAACAAAAGCTTCGGGACGTGGCGCAGCTTGGTAGCGCACTTGACTGGGGGTCAAGGGGTCGCTGGTTCGAATCCAGTCGTCCCGACCAGAAGTTTGCAGGTCAGGCATCTAGTGCCTGACCTTTTTTGTTTTTGAGTCAATTGATTCTCGTTGCTTTAATCAACAACATTCCCAATCGATGCCCGCCACACAACAAAACGTGTACATCAGCCTCCAAAACCGACATTTTTCGACATATTTGGAGGCTGACGTACACGAATGCAGAGACCCTTGAAGCCCAGGAACGCCCTCCACATGTCTGGACTCTCTATAGGTGCGCTGGATAGACATCGCCGGAACGGGTATAGTATCGAAAGTTTTGTCGTTTACCAGCGGGGGAGTCCTGTGGGCATCAAGAAGAAGATCAAAAAGGAGCTTATCGGCACTTCCGATTACCCGTCGAATAAGATCTTTACGATCTCCAATTTCATCACCTTTACGCGCCTGGTCCTCACGCTCGTCTTTTTGTACCTGTTTGTGACGGACAACAACCGTGTCGTCGCCATTGTCATCTATGCCATCGCGGCTTCCACCGACTGGATGGATGGCCAGATTGCCCGCATGACCAAGACGGTTTCGTGGCTCGGCAAAGTCATGGACCCCATCTGCGACCGCGCGCTATTGTTTACCGGCGTACTGGGCCTGGTGGTCCGCGGCGAGCTGCCCATCTGGGTCTGCGTACTCATCATTGGTCGCGATATCTATCTGGGTATCGGCACGCTCATCGTGCGCCACTACCACCGGCGCCCCATCGACGTCGTCTTTCCCGGCAAGATTGCCACGGCACTGCTCATGACCGGCTTCTCGCTCATGCTGCTTGGGTTCCCCGTCATCGACGGCTGGCATTTGCTGCCCGCCACGTTCACGGCATTCCCAGGCCTCAACGGTAGCTCGGTGCCCCTCGGCATCTTCTTTGTGTACGGCGGCGTCATCTTCTCCATGCTCACCGCCGTCATCTATTCCATTAAGGGAGGGGTGGCCATTAAACAGGCCATCGCGCATCCCGAGGACGAGGACACCGACTTTCTCAACCCCGAAATCGAAGACTGATTTATTGGGGTATGATTACGTACGGTTCATTTTTTGCGGCACGTCCGCGTTAGATAGGGGTTGTCATGGACAACAAGGTTAACAATATGCCTCAGAACGATAAGACTGCGGACGCTACCTGCGTTTTCCGTGTTCCTTCGAGCGATGTCACCGTTCCCGACCTCATGGCCAACGTGCGGATCACCGCTCCGGTTCTGTCCATCGTCAAGGGCCCGCAGACCGGAGCTGCCTTTGAGCTCGAGGACGACGTGACCACCATCGGCCGCGATCCCGCGAACGGTATCTTCCTCAACGACATGACCGTCTCGCGCAGCCACGCACGCATTATTCGTGAGGGCTTGGGCGCCCGTATTGAGGACCTGGGCTCGCTCAATGGCACCTGGGTTGACGGAGCCATCGTCAACGGTGCTCCGCTGCACGACGGCTCTTCCGTTCAGATCGGTACGTTCACGCTCATCTATCACGAGAGCACGCCGGAGCGCATCGAAACCGGTGAGTAGGTAATGGCCGAACGCAACTATCTGAGTATCGGCCAAGTCGTCAACCTTCTTCGAGGCGCATACCCCGATCTATCGAACTCAAAAATTAGATTTCTAGAAGATGAGGGGCTCATCACCCCTCATCGTACGCCTAAGGGGTATCGCCAGTATTCCAAGGAAGACGTTGACCGTCTCGAGGTCATCCTGCACCTGCAGAAGACCCGCTATATGCCGCTCAACGTCATTAAGCAGCGCTTGGAAAACGCAACGGACCTTTCCACTCTGGCTTACGAGGTGGGTCTTCTGTCCGATGTTCCGCTTAAGACGGAGCCCAAGGAAACCAAGCAAAAGCTGCATCCCATCGAGACCATTCCCGACATGCTCGGCGTCGAGATTTCGTTTATCCGCTCCCTTGCCGAGAACGATTTAATCCGCATCATCAAGAGCCCGCAGAACCGAGAGCTCGTCGATGGCCGAGATTTCCCGATTATCCGTTACTGCTCGGAGCTGTCGCGCTTCCACATTGAGCCGCGCAACCTGCGTCAGTACGTATCGTCGGCAAACCGCGAGTCTTCGATGTTTGAGCAGGTTCTCGTGAGCATGCTCGGCATGGATACCTCTGATGACGAGCGTGACGCCAAGCTCGAGCGCGCTTTTAAGAAGCTGCACGACCTCACCGAGGGTGTGCACACCGCGCTCCTTAAGAACCGCGTCTTTGAGTCGCTCAACGCCGTGGTCGAGGACGCTGACATCGATGCTCTCGATGAGGAGATTGCGCGTTCCGAATCCACCAAGGCTAAAAGTGATGGGGTAAGTGTCCCTGCGGTTGCCGCGCACGACGAGTCGCTCGTGCAGCCGTCCAAGGTCGTCGTCCCCTCGCATAGCTCGTCTGCTAACACGAGTAAATAATCGCCGTCCACCCGGCAATCCATGAAAGGTCACAAAGTGTACGACTTCGAATCTCATATCGTCGACATCCCCGACTATCCCGAACCCGGAGTCGTATTTAAGGACATCACGCCGCTCTTTGGCAATCCCGAGGCTCTGAAGGCCATGGTCGATGCGCTCGCCGAGCATTTTGCTGGCATGGGCATTACCAAGGTCGTAGGACCCGAGGCCCGCGGCTTTATGGTCGGTGTGCCCGTGGCCGTCGCCCTGGGTGCCGGCTTTGTCCCCGCACGTAAGCCGGGCAAACTGCCGCGTAAGACGGTCAGCGAGAGCTACGAACTCGAGTATGGAACGGATTCTATCGAGATCCATGCCGACGCTATCAGCTCTAAAGATACCGTGTTGATTCTGGACGACTTGGTCGCGACGGGCGGAACCGTCGAGGCAACAGGTAAACTGGTGCGAGATATGGGCGCAAAGCTTGTGGGCTACGGTTGTATCCTTGAGCTTGCGTTTCTCAACCCGCGCAAGAAGCTCACGCCTTCTAACGAAGACGTTGAGCTCTTTAGCCTGGTAACGGTGGACTAGCCGCTACCCTTAGATACCGGAAAGGAAGCTCCATGCGCACAGCAAACACGCACAAAAACATGGCACGCTGCGCTGCTACGGCAACCCTCGCTTGTGTTTTGGGCCTGGGCCTCGTGGCTCCGGCCTATGCCGATACCGCATCCGACCTTGCCGCTGCTCGTACCAAACTCGAGCAGATTGGCACCCAAACCCAGCAAATTCATGAAGAACTCTCCGCACAGACGCAGGAGCTTGATCAGACTGCAGGCGAGATCACGCAAAAGCAGCAAGAGATTGCCGAGGGTCAGGCAAAGCTTTCGAGCTACGTTGCCGGTGAGTACAAGACTGGCGGTCTGAGTCTCCTTCAGGTTCTGACGGGCGTCGACGATCTGGGCGACATGCTCAACCGTCTGTTCTACTACGGCAAGGTTTCCGACAAGCAGGCCCAGACCATTCAGGAGGTCAAGGACCTTAAGCAGCAGCTCACCGATAAGCAGACCGAGCAGGAGAAGAACGTCGCCGCGACGCAGAAGAAGGTCGACGAGCTCAATGCCCAGCAGGCTGAGGCCCAGAGTGTCGTGAACTCCCTGGATTCACAGCTGCAGGCCGAGCTTGCTGCCGAGGCCGAGGCCAACGCCGCGCTTCAGGCTGGCATCAATGCCAGCACCGCCGAAAAGGCCACGGTGAGCAACGACACTGCCGGTACGACCGAGAACACCAACAATGGTGGCGGTACGACCAACAACGGCGGCGGCAACACGCCCGCGCCCGCGCCCGCGCCCGCTCCTGCCCCCACGCCGCAGCCCGTGACGCCCGCTCCGACTCCGACGCCTTCCGCACCGAGCCAGTCCGTTGACGGCGGTACCGTTGTTTCGCGCGCCTACAGCAAGCTCGGATACGCTTATTCCTGGGGCGGCATTGGACCGAACAGCTTTGACTGCTCCGGTTTTGTAAGCTATTGCCTCACGGGCCGCTACTGCCGCCTGGGCACCACCGGCACCTTCATGGGTTGGACCCGCGTGTCCGATCCGCAACCCGGCGATGTTGTGGTTAACTCCTACCATACAGGCATCTATATCGGTAATGGTCAGATGATCCATGCTTCCGACTACAAAACGGGCGTCATCATCAGCTCCGTCGCTGCTGGCATGAACAACAATTACATTTTCGTGCGCTACTAATTTATTACTGCAGCGAACGAACGTGGGCCTCGCGATCTTGAGTCACGAGGCCCATTCTTTTTTCCCTTACCGTTTGGCATATGATCAGTACGGCTATCTAGTATTCAAAACTAGATAGCCGTACTGATCAATCAAAAAGATGGCTATAATTGTTGGGGAACAATTAGAAAGGACCCTCAATGAGCTGGGCACTTATCTCCGATTCGAGCTGCAATCTTCGCGATTGGCAACCAACCGCACCTCATACCACCTTTGCATTTGCACCCCTTAAGATCCGAGTGGGGGAGCGTGAATTCGTTGACGACCTCTCGCTCGATGTTCACGAGCTCAATTGCGCCGTGCAGGCGGAGTCGAGCGCTTCTTCGAGCGCCTGTCCAAGCGTAGGGGAGTGGGCCGAACTCTTCAGACTTGCCGACAAGACGATCTGCATGCCCATCTCTGAGGGCGTCTCGGGAAGCTACAATGCTGCTGCTACGGCACGCGATATGGTACTTGCCGAGGAGCCCAACCGCCAGATTCACCTGGTCAATTCGCGGGCAGCGGGCGGCAAGATGGACCTGATCTTCTTACTGTTTGATCGATATCTTGCGTGTAACCCGGATGTTTCCTTTGAGGACGCCTGCGCTTACTTTGATAGCTTGGAGCAGAACAGCAAGATCCTCTTTAGCCTGTGTAATTACGAAAACCTTGCGAAGGCCGGACGCATTCCTAAGGCAGCCGGCGTCATTGCCAACAAGCTCAATATCCGCATTTTGGGCACGGCGAGCGAAGCGGGCAAAATTGAACTCGTTGGGCACACGCGCGGCGAAAAGAAGATGCTCACCAAGATTGTCGACACCATGGAGGCCGAGGGTTTCACGGGCGGCGAGGTCATCATCGATCACGTTGAGAACGAATCTGGAGCCCAGGCGCTTACCAGCCGCATTGTGGAGCGCTGGCCAGGCTCCAAGACTATCATCATGCCCTGTAACGGGTTAGATTCATACTATGCCGAGATGCACGGCCTCATCATCGGCTACGGCATGGACGTGGCTTCGGGCCGATAATGTCCAACTAGACAAACGCACGGGCGGGATAAGGGGCCACTGGCCTCTTATCCCGCCCGTTTTATACCTCAGTTAGCTATTAAACCCATTGAACTTTAGATAGCTCATCAGGTAGGCCTTCGAAACGAAGGACGATACTGCACTGCGTACAAGCAGCGACTCGCGCGTAACCTGATGTGCGGTATCGGGCACGGGAGTCTGCTCGACGGAAAACGCCGCACGAATCGATGCCTCAAGTTGATCGACTACATAATCGAAAGCCGTCGGAGCGTCGTAGCTCAAGCGCTGAATATTAAAAAGCGCCTGAACCGCAGCGATAGGCAGCACCTGCTTAAAGATACAAATGGCGATGAGACGCGCAATCTGCTCACGGCCATACTGCTTTTTAACCGGAGCAGGAACGAGGCCGACCTTCACGTAGTTATTAATCATTGAAGGCGTGATAACGGGCTGCTCTACGCAAATCGAAAGCGGCTCCATCCACAGCGCAACATATTCAATAACCTGATCGCGATAGAGCGTTACATTGGGCAGCTGTTCATAGCGTGGCAGGCTCAAAGCGTTGAGTTTACCCACCATATCGGACTGAATAAATGCGTCCGGCAGTACCGTCGGTTGAATATCCTCCGGCTTAATGCCGACCGACGTATCGGACATCGGGATAACATGTTTGACGTGGTTCATCAGAGGCCTCCGTTCGTTTGCTATATTGTATTCTAGGTTATCTAGTTTTGCATACCACATAGCCGCTAAGTAAAAGTGGTTGGACTGCACATTGATGCATCGTCCAACCACTTTGTTTAAAGATAGCAACCTTACATAAGATATATTATCGTACTTATCCGCGTAAGAAAGCGTATGCGCTGGTAGCCGCTATAGCTCCGTCCGAAACGGCGGTCACAACTTGGCGTAAACGCTTGGAGCGAATATCGCCGGCGGCAAATAAGCCAGGTGTGCGGGTGGCCATCGATTCGTCGGTCACAATACCGCCGTCGGGCGCCAGATCTACCAGATGCTCAACAAGCTCGGTATGAGGCTGCGTGCCAGCAAAGACAAAAATGCCAAACGAACCAGGATCAAAGGACTCAACGTGCATTTCACTAGTCGCATTGTCCTTAAACGTGATTGTCGTGGGCATCGCCTCACCAGAAAGCTCAACAATACTAGTTTGGTACCTAACTGAAATATTATCTTTTGCGAGCACCTTTTGAACCACGCCATCGGGGGCACGGAACTGATCGCGTCGCAAGACGATGGTCACGCTGCTGGCGATTTCTGACAAGAACAGGGCTTCCTCGCAGGCAGCATTACCGCCACCGATGACAAAGACCTGTTTACCGCGAAAGAACATGCCATCGCACGTCGCGCAATAAGAAACGCCACGACCGCGATACGTATCCTCGCCAACAAAACCAGCAGATCGCGGCGTGGCACCCATGCAAGCGATAACGCTCGAGGCCAGCGTATCGCCCATATCGTGATGCACCGTAAACAGCGCCGCATCCGCATCGTAATCGATACCCGCAACCATGCTCCATGCAACCTGTGCTCCCAGGCCCTCTGCATGTTGCTGAAACCGCTCGCCGAGTTCGGCGCCACTCAAGAGCGGAATGCCCGGATAGTTCTCGACCTCATTGGTTGTGGCGATCTGTCCTCCCGACATACCTTGCTCAATCACGGTCGTCGTTAGGTTGGCGCGCGCCGCGTAAATGGCTGCAGCATAGCCCGCAGGCCCGCCGCCGATAATCGCAACATCGATCGGCTGATGAGTAGTCATGAAGAGACCTCCTGTCGAAAGATTGGCGTTCTTTGCGCTCATACCCAAATTTATGCGAACGTGACACTCATGCACTACAATGATTCTCTGTGAAACAAAGATGAAGGGGAGATATCGATGGATCAGACGCAGACGAGCGATGACGCTCCCCTGCTCACGCACAGCACTCCCCAATCGGGACAAACCACGCTCTTGGCTCAGCAAAAACCTCTCGTGACTATCGTGCACGCCTCGGTCGGCTCGGGCCACAAGGCCGCCGCAAATGCGATTGCGCAGGCATTCGACCACATCCGCGGCACCAATGGCATCCCCGAGGATGTTGAGATTGAAGTGCTCGATATCCTTGATTTTGGACGCATAAAATTCGACGGCAACAAAACGGCCGCCTCGTTTACCGGCGCCACGCGCCCAATTTATGACTTGACCTGGCGTTATACCCTTACCGGACACCTGCTTTGGGGCGGTGGCACGGCATGGTCGCGCATCATGTTCCCCGCATTTAACGAATACGTTCGAACTCGCAGGCCCATTGCCGTGGTAGCCACACATATCACGGCAGCCAACGTCGCCGTCGGCGCGCGCGTCATTACGGGCATCGACTATCCCGTCATTTGCGTACCGACCGATTACGAGGTCGAGGGTTGGTGGCCCCATAAGGACACCGACCTATTCTGCGTAGCAAACGAGTTTATGGCCGAAACACTCCGCCCCCGTAAGGTTCCCGAGGCAAAGATCCGCATTACGGGCATCCCCATTCGCGCCGGGTTTGATACGGACTACAACCGCGAGGAAGAACTCGAGAAGTTCAATCTCCCCACAGACAAGCTCGTTGTGCTGGTGATGGCCGGCGCAAGCTTGCCTCAACCGTACGTTCGCTTTCGCGCGGAGATGGACCGCACCCTCCCCTTCCTGCGCAGCTTCGAGGACATGCACTTTGTCTTTTTGCCGGGCAAGGATGCCGAATATGCCACCCGTCTCAAAACGCTTTTCGATGCCATGAAACTCGAGAACGTCACGGTTCTTGACTACGTCGATGACATGGCAGCGCTTATGCACGGCTGTGACCTGGCAATCCTCAAATCTGGCGGACTCACTGTTACCGAATGCCTGTGCGCACACCTGCCTATGATTCTGCTGGGCAAGTCATATGGCCAGGAAAAGGCCAACACCACCATGCTCACCGGCATGGGCGCCAGCATGCACGTCACCACGGCACGAGAGCTCATCGTGACGTTGCGCCACCTGCACGATCATCCGGAGTCGCTCAAAGCCCTGCTCATCAATGGCGAAGTCCTACGCCGTCCCCATGCAGCCGAAGACATAGCCATCGCCACCATGGAGCTCGTTGGCAAGCCCCAAAAACGAAAACGAGCCTTCTGCCGCTTCTACTGGGGCGGCAAGCCAGCTCACATCCGCTAGAGTCTTAAAGCCCGCTGCTCAGAGGGAGCCGCCCATATATCATTCCATGCTCAAACATTCTCGCTTCGCTGCGAAACTGCGCGTGGAACGATATATGGGCGGCTCCCTCTGAGCAGCTACGTTTACGTACTAGCAGCTACGTTTGACCCCCCGTTAGACCTGCCAAGGTGAAATCTAAATAGTAAGCCGGTACGACAAATGAGCAATCTCTTTATCGTACCGGCTTACTAGAAAGATTGTTTTTATATCAAGCATGTAGCCCTTTCGCCTGAGCCCCATATATATCGTCCCGCGCGCAGTTTCGCAGCGCAGCGAGAATGTTTGAGCACGGGATGATATATAGGGCCCTCCAACGGGTGAGCGGACATAACAATCTAAGCTACACCGGAAGAGCCGAAACCGCCGGCTCCTCGGTCAGTTTTGTCTAGTTCTTCTACTTCTAGGAGATTGACCGTGGGGACTTCTTGGATGACGAGTTGGGCTATGCGGTCGCCTTTGTTGATATGGATGTCGTTGGTGGGATCCAGGTTGATGAGGATAACCTTGAGTTCTCCTCGGTAGTGGGCGTCGATGAGGCCCGGCGTGTTAACTATAGACAGGCCCTGCTTGATGGCCAAGCCGCTGCGGGGCTGGACGAAGCCGGCGTAGCCATCGGGCAGGGCGATAGCGAGGCCCGTGGAGACCAGACGACGCTCAAAGGGCTTGAGGGTGCAGTCTTCGTTGGCGCGGAGGTCAAGACCGGCATCTGTGGGGTGAGCGTATTTGGGAAGCTCGACCGTGGGATCGAGTCGCTTAATGTTAACGGTAATGTTGGACATGAAATCACCTTAGCTTGTCGAGCTCTTGCAAAAACTCGTCGACGTCTTTGAAATCGCGATAGACCGAGGCAAAACGAATGTAAGCCACCTTGTCGATCTTGGCCAGGCGCTTGAGCACCATATCGCCCAGTTCGTGAGACGTAACGGCCGTCAGCGTACGGGAACGCAGTTCCACCTCGATATCATCGATGATCTCGTTGAGCTTTTTCGTATCGATATCGCGCTTAATCGTGGCACGCATCAGGCCGACCAGCAGCTTGTTGCGATCGAACCGCTGCTTTGACCCGTCGGATTTGATGACCTCGATGGGATCTTCGCAGCGCTCGAACGTCGTAAAACGATAATTGCACGAACAGCATTCGCGACGACGCTTGATAGTGTTGTTCGACTCCTGCATACGGGAATCGACAACGCGGGTGTGTGCCTTGCCGCATTTGGGACAGCGCATGGAACCTCCTCTTAAACGATAACAAGGGTACCATGCGACCGACCCGAAATCTTACGAACGGGCCGGAACTTTCAGAACTGCACCAGCATCAAGAGAGCCGCGATCGAGGTGATTGACGCTACGAATCATGTCGGAAGTCTCCTGTGTGGAAAGGCCATCGATGGGATGCTCCTGGGCAAGCGACCACAGGGAATCGCCGGACTGCACACGAACCGTTTCGTAGGTGACGTTGGCTACGGAATCGGCATATGCTGCGTGACGAGCAGAAAAGACTGACGTGGCGAACACAAAGAACAGGGTGAACGCTACAGCAACAGCAACAATCGTCGAGGCCTTCAGGGCAACAGGAGCCGAAGCAGCGGGCGCACGCTGGGTGCGAACGGGTTTAGTGGCCACGGCCTGAAAATGGGAGCGTCCACCCTTCACGACCGTGAAGGCAGGCGAGGCGGGCGCCTCGAGCTTAAGAGCAAGGTTTCCCTGGACCATATCCGCTGCGTTCATTCTGTTCTCCTCTCGTTTGTTTTGACGAGAACTGTTTTATCAAGCCGCGGGGACAAAAAAGTCTAGCGCGGGAACGAGTGTTCGGTTATTATTATCTTCGAACAGTTGTTCCTGTCAAGCAAAAATAGAACATTTGTTTGGTATGGGTAGAGAGGAATCCCTGATGGCTCGCAAAATTACCAAGCGTCAGCAGCAAATTTACGACTTCATCAAGGAATATCAGCAGGAGAAGGGCTATCCGCCCAGTGTGCGCGAGATGGCTTCGGCCGTGGGCCTTTCCTCCCCTAGCACCGTACATGCTCATCTCTCCGCGCTGGAAGCACGCGGCCTACTCAAGCGTGATGCCACCAAGCCTCGCGCTCTCGAGCTCTTTGACGAGGACGGATCTTCCGTCTCCATCTCAAAGTCCGATGAGCCCACGGCGCCTCGCGGCACCGTATCGCTGCCTCTCGTAGGCCGTGTCGCTGCAGGGATTCCTATTCTTGCCGAGCAGAATATCGAGGACACCTTTACTATCCCAACAGAGATCGCAACGGACCAGGGGTCCTTTATCCTCGAGGTCCACGGCAATTCGATGATTAACGTCGGTATCTATAACGGCGACTACATCATCGTCCGCGAGCAGAAGAGTGCCATGAATGGTGAGATTGTCGTGGCCATGATCGATGGTTCCGCAACAGTCAAAACGTTCTATAAGGAACAGGGACGCGTTCGCCTGCAGCCCGAAAACGACACTATGGAGCCTATCTATGCGACAAATCCCACAATCCTGGGCAAGGTCGTCGGCTTGATGCGCCGGTTCTCGTAATGCAAAAACGCATCACGGTCTTTGATACCATTCGCGGGTTTACCATGCTGTCGATGGCGGGATTTCATGCCTGCTACGACCTTGCCTACCTATATGGTTGGAAGATGCCCTGGTTTACCCAGACCATCTTCCAAGACATCTGGCGCGCCAGCATCAGTTGGGTATTTTTGTTTATTGCCGGCTGGATGTGCACTCTCTCGCGCAACAACATCAAGCGTGCCGCCAAATATGCCGTTGCCGCTTTAATTGTATGGGTCGCAACGACGCTCGTCTCGGTCGATGACTCGGTGAACTTCGGCATCATTTTCTGCATGGCGGCAAGCACTGCCATTGTTGCACTCGCTCGCCCGGCTCTCGATAGGTTGCCGGCGGTATGGGGTATATCGATTTGCCTCATACTCTTTGCCTGTACCTGGAGCATTCCTAAAGCGGTCTACCCTATCCTCTATCTAGCTTGGCTGGGTTTCCCAAGTCCAGACTTCGTCTCCGGTGATTACTATCCGCTCATACCATTCTTATTTATGTACCTCGCAGGCTTCTTTGCCGCGCGCACGGCTCAGAAAGCAAACTGCGAGGCACCAGCATGGGCCTATGAAAATCCCATCCCGGTGCTCGCAAGCCTCGGACGCCATGCGCTGCCGTTCTACCTGCTTCATCAACCGGTTATCTTGGGTGTACTGGAGCTGATTTATTCCGTTCGGTAACGCTCAAGACGTGGTGCGATACGGTCCGGAAGCTTTGCCACAATACGAACGCCGTCCTCGAGGTATTCCTCGTGCAGAAGGGTTCCCTGTTCGTGCACGAGCGTGATTAACGCGCCCTCTCGATACGGGATATCGGCCGAGAGCAACACGTCCGTGGCGGCCGCTTCACGAGCGATGCGGTCGACTAAGTCATCAAGACCCTCACCCGTCTGAGCCGAGAACAGCACCGCCTCGGGATAGCGTCGGCGGAAGCTCAAGCGGTCGACGCTATCGAGAAGATCGATTTTATTGAACACCGTAAGCGTCAAACGCTCGCCAGCACCGATCTCGTCAAGAACGCGATCGACTGCCTCGAGCTGGCGCTCGTAGTCCTCGTCAGAGGCATCCACAACTTTAAGGATCAGATCGGCACCAAGAACCTCAGACAGCGTGGACTTAAAGGCATCAACGAGACCATGCGGTAGCTTTTGAATAAAGCCGACGGTATCGGTAATCGTCATGCCACGACCGCCGGGCAGGCGATACGAACGCGTCGTCGGGTCGAGCGTGGCAAACAGCTTATCCTGCGAAAGTACCGTGGATCCCGTCAAACGATTAAGCAACGTCGACTTGCCGGCATTGGTGTAGCCAGCCAACGCCACGCGAAACGCCGGCGATTCAATACGGCTTTTCGATTGCACATCGCGACGTTGTTCAACCTGTTTCAGTTCGCGTCGAAGCGCAGCGATCTTATTGCGAATCAGGCGACGGTCGACCTCGAGCTGGCTTTCGCCCTGGCCAAAACGCGATCCAATGCCGCCACGCGTCTGTTCCTTGGCAAGATGGCTCCACATACCTCGCAGACGAGGCAGCAGATACTGCAACTGTGCCAGCTGAACCTGTAAGCGGCCCTCACGCGTCTGGGCATGCAGGCCAAAGATATCCAAAATCAACGCCGTACGGTCAATAATCTTGACCGGTTCGCCCACGGCTTTCTCAAGATAGGACTGCTGTGAGGGCGTCAGGTCGTCGTCGAAGATAACAACATCCGCATCCATGCGATGCACCAAGCCGCACAGCTCCTCGACCTTGCCAGAACCGATAAACGATTTGGGATAGGGTTTGACCAGGCGCTGAGACAAGCGTGCCACGCATTGGGCCCCAGCAGTGTGGGCTAGACGCTCGAGCTCGTCGAGCGAACGGTCGAGCGGCCAGGCGTTATCGCGCCACTCGACACCAACCAAGATGGCGCGCTCAGGTTCAGGCGCCGTGGGGACCAAAGGGAAACGAGCCATTAGGCAGCCTCGATGCGACGGTAAATATCATTAACGACCTCATCGATCGTAAACTCATCCATATCGAACCACACGATGCGATCGTCACGCTTAAACCAGGAAAGCTGGCGCTTGGCATAGCGACGTGAACGCATCTTGATAAGCTCACGGGCCTCATCCATGGTAATAGCGCCACGCAAGGCATCAATAATCTCTTTGTAACCAATTGCCTGCATCGACGTGAGCGCATCGCCCAGGCCCTGGTCCATAAGGCCACGGACCTCATCAACCAGTCCCTGCTCAAACATAAGGTCGACACGCAGGTTAATGCGCTCATAGAGCACTTCACGACTACGCGTCAGACCAAACCACAAGGCATGATAACGCTCACGCGGAACACTGAATTTCGACTTCTGCTGGGCATATGACACGCCATCATCGTGCATCTCGAGCGCACGAATCACACGACGCACGTTATGGGGATGAATCACGGCAGCTGATTCGGGGTCGCGCTCGGCAAGCAGGGCATGCAATGCTTCCTCGCCAATGCGCTCGGCAAGCTCCTGATAGCCCACGCGGCGTTCGTCCTCGAGTTCTCCCGAAGGAAAATCCATTTCATCGAGAGCGGCCTTGAGATACAAGCCCGTACCGCCGCAAAAGACCGGAAGACGCTGCTCGCCAAGCAAACGCTCGACATGTGCTCGGGCGTCCGACTGGTAGAGCGCAGCAGAATACGCGACGCCGGGATCCACGATATCGATAAGGCGCAGAGGTGCCGAGCACTCCTCGGGCATCATTTTGGCCGTACCGATGTCCATGCCGCGATAGATTTGCATCGCGTCGCACGACAACACTTCGGACGATAGACGAGCGGCCAGGCGGTCGGCAACATCGCTTTTTCCGACCGCTGTCGGACCGACAATCGCTACAGCAGAAAGGCTTGCACCAGGAGAAATCATTAGCGAGGCTCGCCCACGACGGAGCCAGACAGATACCACGTCTTGGCGACATCAATATCAACATCGACGATCTTGCCGATAAGCTGATCGATGCTATAGCCAGCAGGAATCGGCGCATGCACCGTCTGGTTCTTAGGGCTCTTGCCCAGAAGGACAGCGTCGTTCTTCTTGCTCGTGCCCTCAATGAGCGCAGGCACCACAGTGTGAAGCTCGCCCTGGTTAAACTCGTGTGCCGTCGTCTCGATAACCTTGACCAGACGGTTAAAGCGCTCAAGGATAACCTCATGCGGGGTGGGATCATAAATCTCGGCGGCCGGGGTACCGGCGCGCTTGGAGTAAATAAACGTGTAGGCTTGGGCATAGCGCACCGTCTCGGCAAGTGAGAGCGTCTGCTCAAAGTCTTCTTCAGTCTCACCCGGGAAGCCAACGATAATGTCGGTCGAGAGCGCGATATCGGGCATGCGGTTGCGAATGCGATCGACAAGGCCCAGATAGTCCTCGCGTGTATAACGGCGATTCATCTCTTTGAGGATCCGCGTCGAACCTGACTGGACGGCCAAGTGCAGCTGCGGCATAACGGCAGGCGTCTCGGCCATGGCGTCGATGGTCTCGGGCAACAGGTCCTTGGGATGCGAAGACGTAAAGAAGATGCGCTCCACGCCCGTATCGCCCACGGCACGCAGCAGATCGGCAAAACGCGGCTTGCCAAACAGATCGCGACCATATGAGTTAACGTTTTGGCCCAGCAGCGTAATCTCACGCACGCCCTGGCGCACCAAACCGGTCACCTCGTCGACAATCTCCTCGAAGGGGCGGCTCTTTTCGCGACCGCGCACGTACGGCACGATGCAATAGGTGCAGAAATTATTGCAGCCCGTCATGATGGGCACCCAGGCGTGATACTGAGTCTCGCGATGCCACGGCATGCTCATGGCATCCGTATCCTCATGCTCATTGGTGCGGATATGACGCTTACCATCAAGGAACGCCTCGGCAATGAGCTCGGCCACATGTGCAATGGAATGCGTGCCAAAGATGACATTGACGTTATCGACGTTGGTGAGCAGGCCCTCGCCATCGCGCTGCGCGATGCAACCGCCAACGGCAACCACGCGCTTGCCCGAAGGCGAAGGCGGCAGGCTTTTGCAGGAATTGCACTGACCGTACAGGCGAGTATCGGCGGCCTCGCGCACGCAGCACGTCATGAAGACAACGATATCGGCATGCGCGGGATCGAGCGCCATGAGGCAGCCATACGAATCAAGCAGACCGCTCACACGCTCGGAGTCGTGCTGATTCATCTGGCAGCCAAAGGTGCGGATAAAGTAGGTTTTACCGGCAAGAATATCGCGTACGGAACGCTGGTCCATGTGCATAAGTCCTAACGATGGGGAGCGAAACAAGGCAAGCAGAAGCTATGCCACAGGCTTAACATCATCCATGACGACGTTATCCATAGCAGCTCGATTGATCTGGTGAACGTAGATAGAAAGGCGGATGGCCGTGCGCGACTCCCCGTTAATGAGGATGTCGGAGAACACGGGCGCGCAGGAAATATCAAAACCGGTTGGAATCAAAAAACCGCGCGCGATAGCCACGGCCTTAATGGCCTGGTTGACGGCACCGGCGCCGACACACTGGATGTTGACGGGTACACCATCCTTGACCATGCCGGCGATGGCGCCGGCAACGGACGCGGGCGATGATTTGCTTGATACCTTCAGGCAATCCATGAAGAAACTCCTGCATTTAAAAGTACGTTTTAACTGCAATAACTGTATCGTACCGAGTGGACTCGGTAAAGGCACTATTCCTCTTTGGCAAGATCAAAGATCACGGTGATTCGATCACGCGAAACACGGATCTTTGGGTCGCCGCAAAGGTTGAGATAGTACCGGGCGGCAAGGTCATTAAAGTCGCGTTCCACAGCGCGCGAAAACTGTGCCATGTCATCCTTGGCAATACGTAGCCCGCGACGATCCTTCGCGAGATCGACAGGAGCCGGCGCATGCGAGGACGAATCACGCTCGCGCAGCAGACGCGCGGTCACACCGCGAACGGGCTTAATCTGCCCTGCCAAAATGCGATGGGCCGTGCGCTCGGACATCTCAAGACCCAAACCCGAACAAATACGGATAAAGTCCTCGGCATCAGAAGCAAGGCCTAAACGATCGACAACCGGAAGCTCGCTCTCGTCATCAATGAACAGGAGACGAGACGTATCGAGCCGACTTGACGCTTGAGCATAAAGGGTCGCGGCAATCTCAGACGGAGAACCAAGATAGACATCGCAACCACGCAACTCCTCGAGCGCAAACTCACAAGCAGCGCGAATAATATTATGTGGACCGCGAGCGCAGACATAACGTCCGTCCTCATCCTTGACGGCCTGGGGCCAGCTGGACTGATCGGCACGCTCACTGAGGCGGTCGGCCGCAACGCTCACCTTGAAGGCTGAACCAAGATCGACGCCGGAAGTGACCACACGGGCCTCGTCGGTGTTCTGCTTGATCGAAAACAATGCCATGCCACGACCGTGAACGCCCCAACGGTCCATCTTCATGCTCTCGAGCTTGGAGGTAACGCGGGCATCAAAGATTCGCTCTTGCATATCCTGCGGAACGCCAGAACCGTTATCCAGAAAGACAAGCGTGCGGACGCCATCTTCCTTGGTCGTGGCGAGATAGACCTTGTCGGCGCCGGCATCGCGAGCATTACGGAGCATTTCGATGACGATGTCCTCGACATGCTGAATGTCGTGCTTAGCCTGGCGCCGCTCGGCCTCCGAAACGCGGAGGCGGACATACCCCTCGCCAAGGTTCTCCTCGACGCGAAGGTTGCCCTCCCCCGACATCGACGCGATAAATGAGATAAGCTCGTTCGCGTCGCTCATGTTATTTAGCGATATCGACAGCGCGGCTCTCGCGAATCACGACGACGCGCACCTGACCGGGATACTCCATCTCTTCCTCGATCTGATGGGCGATATCGTGAGCCAGAACCGTGGACTGGGCATCGGAAATCTTGTCCGGCTGGACCATGACGTGGACCTCGCGACCGGCCTGCATGGCATAGGTACGTTCGACGCCGTCATGGGAGTTGGCGATCTCCTCGAGCTTCTCAAGACGCTTGATGTAGTTCTCGGCAGACTCGCGACGGGCACCGGGGCGAGAGGCAGAGACAGCATCGGCGGCCTGCACCAGGACATCGAGCACCGTGTTGGGGTCGACATCGGCATGGTGAGCCTCAATAGCGTGGACGATAACGGGCTTCTCGCCATAACGGCGGGCAAGCTCGGCACCGATGACGGCATGCGGGCCCTCGACGTCGTGGTCGATTGCCTTGCCCAGGTCATGAAGCAGGCCGGCGCGCTTGGCGGTCACAACGTCCAGGCCAAGCTCGGAAGCCATCACGCCGCACAGATCAGAGACCTCGAGGGAATGCTGAAGCACGTTCTGACCAAACGAGGTACGGTAGCGCAGGGCACCAAGGGTCTTGACGATCTCGGGGTGCAGATCGTGGATGCCGGTATCGAAGGCAGCCTGCTCGCCAGCCTCGCGCACGCGCTGCTGAACCAGGTCGGCGGCCTTGTGATACATCTCCTCGATACGGGCAGGGTGAATGCGGCCGTCGGCGATGAGGTTCTCGAGGGCGACACGGGCGGTCTCACGACGGACCGGGTCGAAGCTCGAAAGAACGACGGTCTCGGGCGTGTCGTCGATCACGAGGTTGACGCCGGAAACCTGCTCGAAGGTCCGGATGTTGCGACCCTCGCGACCGATGATACGGCCCTTGAGGTCATCAGAGGGAATGTGCACGGAGGTAACGGTGACCTCGGCAGTGTGGTCGGCAGCGCAGCGCTGAATCGCCAGAGACAGAATCTCCTGGGCGGTCTTGTGGCACTCGGCGCGAACCTGCTGCTCGGACTCGCGAATGATCGTGGCGGCCTCGTGGGTGACCTCGCCGCGAACCTTATCGAGGAGCTCCTTGTGGGCGTCCTCGCGGGTAAGGTCGGCGATACGCTCGAGCTCGGAGGTCTGCTTTGCACAGAGCTCCTCGAGCTCACGGGAGCGCTTCTCGACCTGACCGGCCTGGCTGGACAGCTGATGCTCGCGCTTGTCGAGAGCGTCGTTGCGGCGATCAAGGGATTCCTCGCGCTGCATCACGCGGTTCTCGAGCGTACGAATCTCGTTCTTACGCTGCTTGTCCTCGGCCTCGGCGGCCTGCTTGTTCTTGATGATCTCCTCTTTAGCCTCGAGCAGAGCCTCTTTTTTGAGGGTCTCGGCCTGACGCTTAGCATCACCGATCAGGGACTCAGCCTGTGCGTGTGCCGACTGGATTTTTTCGTCGGCCTCGTGAAGACTACCCTGCTTGGCGGTGCGCATGTAGGCAATGGCGGCGATGGCACCCAAAACGATGCCAACGAGCGCTGCGATGATAGGCATGCTCACTCCTTTTTATGGATTCGTTACACAACAAAGCGAACCGTCCTTACGAACGGCTCGCGACATTTGAGTAATATGGGCGCAGCTTATGCGGGTCGGATACAGATAAACATATAAACAAACTCATCACAGATGAGCACATATCACAAAGCAAATGACGCTGTTTATCGTACGTTGAACCACAACAACTGTCAAATAAATGCCCCCAACACGGCGGCTAAAACACGGTGAGCGGCAGGGCCACAAAACGCATACGCCTAAACCGCACATTCCTCGCGTTCGGCATCGAGACGTGCCTTAACGGCATCGGCGGCGATATGATACGAGAAGCCCTTGCCCATCAAAAACCGAACCAGTTTTTCGAATCCGCGCGCCTCTGGAACACGCCGCTTGGCGAGCAGGGCTGACGCACGCGCCAAATCGTCTTCGACGGCAAAATAATCCTCGGGATAACCGGGAATGTCATCGAGCACAACATGACGGCGCTTGAGCTCGGTCTCGATTTTGCGCTGTCCCCAACCGCGCCGCTTGCGCTCCTCGATAAAGTACGAGCAAAAGCGGTTCTCGTCTAAAAAGCGATACTTGGTGGCGCGCTCGACGGCGAAATCGATCGCGGTCTGGTGAAAGTCGTAGCGAGCCAGCTTGTCACGGACCTCGCCCGTCGCATGGTCTCGGCGCGATAACATCTCGGTCACCATGGTAAGTGCACATTTACGCTCGACGAGCTGCACCGCCTCACGAAAGTTGTCCCAATCACAGGGAAGATCGGGGCGGTTTTTGACATACAGGCGCGCGACCCGCACGGGAATCCAAATGGACCGCTCAAAACCGCCCTCAAGCTCACAATCGATATGTGCGCAAGGCTTTTTGGACGCATACCCGCTCGAGAACGAGGAGGCCGCCTTCTTATCGGGAAAGACGACCGTGGCCTCGGTCACCGTATACGACATGAGCGTAACCGCTACTCGTCGTCATCATCGAGCATGGCGGAACCATCGATGGCGTAAAGCTCGTCAAACTCCTCAGGCGCAGGCTGATCGGTCAGCTCGACCTCGGATGGAGCATCGTCGTCAAACTCAAGCCCGCAGGCAAGGCGGACCTTATGCTCAATCTCGTCGGCGCAATCAGGGTGTTCGCGCAGGAACGCCTTGGCGGCCTCGCGACCGTTGCCGAGCTTGTCCTCGCCATAGGCAAACCAGGAGCCCATCTTCTTGCAGATGCCGCACTCGACAGCCATGTCCAGAATCGAGCCCTCCTTAGAGATGCCCGTACCGTACATGATGTCGAACTCAGCAGAACGGAACGGAGCTGCCACCTTGTTCTTAACGACCTTGGCGCGCACGCGGTTACCGATAACCTCATCCTTAAGCTTAATGCTGTCGATGCGGCGAATGTCGATACGCACCGAAGAGAAGAACTTAAGGGCGCGGCCGCCCGTCGTGGTCTCGGGGTTGCCGAACATGACGCCGATCTTCTCTCGCAGCTGGTTAATGAAGATGCATGTCGTGTTGGACTTGGACAGCGAGCCGGCGAGCTTGCGGAGCGCCTGACTCATCAGGCGAGCTTGCAAACCGACCGTGGTATCGCCGATCTCTCCCTCGATCTCGGCACGCGGGGTCAGCGCGGCGACGGAGTCGACGACGATGGCATCGATGGCGCCGGAACGCACGAGCATGTCAACAATCTCGAGCGCCTGCTCACCCGTATCAGGCTGGGAAATCAGTACCTCGTCGATATCCACGCCAATGCGCGCGGCATACGTGGGATCGAGCGCGTGCTCGGCATCGATAAATGCCACCACGCCACCCATTGCCTGGGCCTCGGCCAGGATCTCAAGCGAAAGCGTCGTCTTACCGGAGGACTCAGGACCGTAAATCTCGACGATGCGGCCGCGCGGCACACCGCCGATACCCAGAGCGGCATCGAGTGCCAGAGCGCCCGTAGGGATGGCCTCGACCTCGAGCTCGGGGCCACCGTCGCCGTACCTCATGATGGAACCCTGGCCGAATTTCTTCTCGATCTCGGCCTTGGTGGTGGCGATCATCTCATCGCGCTCTTTACCCGTCGTGCGAGCATGAACGGTACGTACGGGACCTGAATTCTTGGCCATGAAAAGCCCTCCTCTTAACAACCTGCATCGATAATAAACGAACGGCTGTTCGTGGTCAACCGTTCAGATAAATCATATGCAGGCAGTCTTTCCAAAACCCAACCAAACGCCGACCAAATACTGACCAAATGCTTGACCACATAGGGCCAAATATAAGCAAGGAAGGCGAAAATAAAACCTATGACCAGCACAAACGCTAAATTTGTCAGAGGTCCCTATCTCCACAATTAAGGGGCCCTAAGGCCCCTTAAAACATGTCTATTCCATAGAGTTGAGCACAAGGGCAATGCGACCCAATGCCTCCGCGACCGCATGGGCACGAACACACGAACGGTCGCCCTCATAGTGGCAGCGCACAGAGTCCACGACCGGCACGCCCCCATCGGCGGAACGATACGCCCAGCCAATATAGAAAGTGCCAGCCGGATCGTCCTCAGTGCCACCGCCTGGGCCGGCATAACCCGTTGCGCTCACTGCAATATCGCTCTGGTACAGCTCCAGCGAACCCACCGCCATCTCGCGCGCGGTCTGATGCGACACAGCGGTATAGCGGTCGAGCGTCTCCTGCTCAACACCCAGAACGCGATGCTTGATCTCATCGCAGTAGGTCACCGCACCACCACGCAGCACCGCCGAGGCGCCCGGGATATCGGCAATCGTCGAGGCGATCATACCCGCCGTCAGCGACTCAGCCGTCGAAACCGTCACGCCCCGAGCGCTCGCGCGCTCGACAATATCACGCGCCAGCTCTTCGTTATGTGCGGTAATCTGCTCAAATGATTCCGTCATGCCTACCAGGACCTAGACCGAAAAGACGATCTTGCGGCAGTTCCAGAAGTACTGGGCGCCCGAGATAACGGTCAGGACAACGGCAACGGCGTACAGGAAGCGCGACACCGAGTAGATGCCGAGCGTCAGCGCCACCGGGCCAAGGTGCAAGCCGGCCATAGCAAAAACGCACAGGTAACCGCAAATGGAGACCATCGTGGTTGCCGTTTTGTACTTGCCGAGCTTATCGGCCGCAACGACCACACCGGCCGCACTCGCGACCATGCGAAGGGCGCTCACCAGAAGCTCACGGAACAGGATAATGAACACGGACCACACGGTCACCGCGCCAAAATCCAAGAACAGCAGCAGGGCCGAGAACACGAGCAGCTTATCGGCGATGGGGTCCAAGAACTTACCGAAGTCGGTGATCTCGTTGCGCGAACGCGCCAGATAACCGTCGACCTTATCGGTGCACGACAGGATCATATACAGAATGAAGGCAGCGGCGGCGAGCGGGCCATCGAAGGTGCTCCAATCCGTACCGGCAACACTCGTGTGAGAAAGCGCCGACACGATCATGAACACTGGGATAAAGACGATGCGAACGCACGTCACGATGTTGGCGGGCGTCCAGACACTCGTCAGTTCCTTATTGCTCTCGTTAGCCACGACGCTCTCCTACTCCACAACATGACCGATAAGCTCATAGCAGAAGCTATCGGTAAACTCGACGGTCAGAATATCGCCCACGGACGCCTCGCTGGCGTCCAGATGCACCGCGCCATCGGAATCGGGCGCCTGGAACCAGGCATGGCCGATCAGCTCGGCGCCATCCTCGGTCTCTTCGATACCGTCGACGATTACCTGGGCGCGCTCGCCCACATGTGCGGCGGTGGCGGCAAAACCGAGCGACTCGGCCAGGTCCATGGCCTCCTGGGCGCGCTCGAGCTTGACCTCTTCGTCGACCTGACCCTCCATCTTAGCGGCCAGGCTGCCCTCCTCCTGCGAGTAGGCAAAGACACTCGTGTAATCAAAGCCGACGGTGTCCATAAAGTCGATAAGGTCGCGGAACTCGTCGTCGGTCTCGGTCGGGAAGCCGACCATGGCCGTGGAACGAATCACGATGCCGGGGATGCGCTCGCGAAGGTCGCGGAACAGATCCTCGAGCTCCTGGCGCGAACCGGAGCGACGCATGGCCTTGAGAATGCGCGCGTCGCAGTGCTGCACGGGGATATCGATATAGGGCAGCACCTCGGGCGTATCGCGAATCGTCTCGATGAGTTCGTCAGTCATGCCCTCGGGCTGCAGATAGAGCACGCGGACCCAGACGTTGTGCGGGCGCACGGCCTCGGCGACGGCACGCAGCAGCTGCGCCAGATTGCGCGGCAAGCCCTCGGCGACGTCCTCGTCAGCAAAGTCGGTGCCCCAAATACCCGTGTCCTGGCCGATCAGCACGATCTCACGCACACCGCCGGCAACCAGGTCACGCACCTCGGAGATAATGCTCTCGGCATTGCGCGAGTGATAGCGGCCGCGGATGTAGGGAATCATGCAGAAGCTGCAGAAGCGGTTGCAGCCATCGGAAATCTTGACGTAGGCGACAGCGCCCTCGACGGTACGTTTGACCTGCGGGATATAGGCTGCAATCTCACGCTCGACACCCAACACGCCATCGATGACCGCCACGATGCCGTCCTCCTCGTCAGCCTTCACAAAGGCAGCGACCTCGGGCAGCTCATCAGGCAGGTCGTCGCCATAGCGCGACGGCACGCAGCCGCACATGACGATGGGGCAAGAACGAACGCCGTCCTGAACCTCGTTGGCGAGCTCGAGCGTGGTCTCGATGCTCTCGGACGTTGCGGAGGCGAGGAACGAGCATGTATTGACGATGGCGATATCGGCGTCCTGCGGGTCGAATGCCTCCTCGTAGCCTGCGGCGGTCAAAAGAGAACGCATGCGGTCGGTGTCAACCTCGTTCTTAGCGCACCCGAGGGTGATGTAGAGCACGGAGCCCAACGGTGTATCCATGTTGGAGAGCAGTCCTTTCGATTGATATTAGCGGTAGTTGGTGAACTGCAGCGGCTGGCCGTAGTCCTGGTCGCGCAGGAACTGGATCACGGTCTGCAACGCGTCCTTCGAAGCAGAGGAAACACGCAGCTTGTCGGCCTCGATGGTCACCTTGACCTTGAGCTTTTGATCCTTGATGTCCTTGTTGATCTTCTTGGCGGTCGCCTGGTCAATACCCTCGACGATATGGCCGAGCACGCGCACGGTGCCGCCCGATGCCGCCTGCGGAGCATCCCACGAGACGGCCTTGAGGTCGATGCCGCGCTTGATGAGCTTGGAGCTCAGCACGTCGACAATCTGTTTGGAGACAAAGTCGGCCGGGGCGTTTATCGTAAAGAGCTTGTCGCCCTTCGAAAGCTCGATCGTGGCGCCGGAATCCTTAAGGTCATAGCGCTGGGAAATCTCGCGCGTGGTCTGCTGGAAGGCGTTGTCGACCTCTTGCATGTTGACCTCGGACACGACGTCGAAGCTGGAATCTTTAGCCATGATGTTTCCTTTCGCGTACGAGCGGCCTAGTAGCTATCGTACGAATTGTCGGTAGAATCGGTGGGTGTCTGACCGTCAGTTGCGGTATCGGCGCCATCCGTGGACTGGGTATCGGTACCATCGGTGGTGTCGGTACCATCAGAACTTTCACCATTCTCGGAATCAGACGTCTCCTTCTTGGGAACGGTGATCGTCACGCGCGCCACGCCCGAGGTCTTGGTATCGTAACGGACCTTTTCACCGTTCTTGGTAACGGTGACATCGGAAGGCTTGGACGTGGTGATCTCGATCGAGGACTCGGGCGTATACTCCTGCTCAAAGGGGCCAGTCGCCTGGGCGCCATAGACCGACTTGCCGTCGACCTTGACCTCAATCCACGCGGTCTTTCCCTTGGCAACGGAGACCTTGACCTTCGTGACCTCGCTCTCTTCCTTCTTGGCCGTCGTCTTGGTAGCGTCCGAATCAGTCGACTCATCCGTCGCCTCATCGGTGTCTTCGTCCTCGTCGACCGTTTCGGTCTTCTTAGAAGACTTCTTAGTCGTCGTCTTGGTGGCAGCGGGCGTCTCGGGCGTGGTCTCGGGCGTCGAAGATGCGCAGCCGCGCAGAAGCACCACGATGAGCACAATCAGCAGCAATGCCACGGCGCCGATGCCGGCGTAGACGATACGCGGATCGAGCCCGTTGTTTTGAGGAGTACGGGATCCGCCGCGTCCACGACCGGAACTGCTGCGGCCGCCTCCCTGAGGCATACGACCGCGATTGCTATCGGAACGGCCGCGATAGCCGCCCTGGCCCTGAAGGCTGCGCTGACCCGAGCGGGGCGCAAGTTCACCGCGGCCTTGATAGCCACGCTGGCCCGAACGCGGAGCCGAAGAGCGCTGGTCATACGGCTGTGATTGAGAGCGAAGACGCGGCGTCACCTGCGTGGCATCGGCGTCCGCATAGCCACCGCGAGAGCGTCCGGTAGAGACACCACGGCAACCGCGATCGGAATAGCCGCCGTCGCCGTAGCCGGCACGAGGGTCACGCGCCACGCCACGGGCAGCGGGAAGTGCGCGGTCCTCGGGCATCGGCGTACTGCGGAACCGGTCACGCTGCAAGCGAATCTCCTCGCCCGAACCCGTCTCGGTAATATAACCGGCCTGCTGAGGACGCTGTCCATAGCGGGTCGAACGACCGCCCTGAACCATCAGAAAACGCCCGTTATCGACCGAGGAACGCGAATTAACGTAGCCGGCGGCGTCCTGAAAACGACCGCCCTGCTGCGACGTCTCGCGTTCGTATGCCATCAGGTCGTCAAAGTAGGCATTGACGACCTCGCGCGGATTGAGGCCCAAAAAGCGAGCATAGCTCGAAATCATGCCCTGCGCATAGCCGCGCGGCGGCATCGAAGCAAAGTTACCGGTCTCGAAAAACTCGATGATCTGCGGCCTGATTTTGATGGTGTTGGCGACCTGCTGAATGGAAAGGCCCATTCGGCGACGCTGCTCGAGCAGCATGTCACCAAAGCGTGCAGCCATCAGAATCCTCCAAACTCACGATCTTCACGTGCCATCTCGGCGTCGACAGATTTCAGCGCGGCAAGACCCTCTTCGTCTAGGAGAACCTCACGCGGCTTGGAACCGTCAGGCGGACCAACGACACCCTTTTCTTCCAGCATATCCATAATACGCCCGGCACGCGCATAGCCAACCTTCAGACGGCGTTGCAGGCCAGATGTGGAGCCCAGCTGCGATTCCACCACAATATGGGCGGCTTCCCAAATGAGCGGGTCGTCGTCCTGCGGCTCGGCGACTCCGGTGCGGACAATGCCGCCACCCGCCATGGACATCGAAGCGGGCGCCACGGCAGACAGGATCTCCTCGTGGTAGTCGGGCTCGCTCTGCGACTTGACGAACTCGACAATCTCGTTGATTTCGTCGTCCGAGACAAAGCAGCCCTGAATACGGCGAGGCTTGCCCCAGTCGACCTTGGAAAACAGCATGTCGCCCAAACCGGTGAGCTTTTCGGCACCCATCTGGTCAATGATGACGCGCGAGTCGATGCCCGTGGCAACGTTAAAGGCGATGCGGTTGGTGATGTTGGCCTTGATAAGGCCCGTCACCACGTTGGAGCTCGGACGCTGCGTAGCCACGATGAGGTGAATACCGGCGGCACGGCCCAGCTGCGCAATACGCACGATCGAGGCCTCGACATCCTTTCCGGCAACCATCATCAGATCCGAGAGCTCGTCAATGATGATGACCAGGTAGGGCATCTTTTGCGGCGGGTTGTCGTAATGCTCAAACTCGCCGGCGGCCTGCTTTTCGTTGTAGGTCGAGATCTTACGCACGTTAAGGCGCTCGAAGACCTTCAGGCGACGCTCCATCTCGGACACGGCCCATTGCAAAGCGCTCGCGGCCTGCTTGGGTTCGGTAACGACCGGCACATAGAGATGCGGCAGGCCGTTATAGCCCGCGAGCTCGACGCGCTTGGGGTCGACCATGATCAGGCGAACATCCTCGGGAAGCGCGCGCATGAGCAGGGTCGTGATGATGGAATTGATCATCACCGACTTACCAGAACCGGTCGTACCGGCAATCAGCAGGTGAGGCATCTTGGCGAGGTCGGCGACGACCGGCGTGCCCTCGGCGTCGCGGCCGATGGCGAGCTCGAGCGGACCGCCCTTCACATAGGGCAGCACGTCGCCCAGATTGACGTTTTGGCGCTTGCGATTGGGGATCTCGATACCAACGAGCGATGTGCCCGGAATCGGCGCGAAGATGCGCACCGACTGGGCGGCAAGCGAAAGCGCGATATCGTCCTCGAGGCTCGAGATCTTGCTCACGCGCTCGCCCTCACCGGGCTGCAGTTTAAAGGTCGTCACCGTGGGGCCGGCGATCCAGCCGACCACGCGGGCACTGCGGCCAAACTCAAGCAACGTGGACTGAAGCGACTCGGCAGTCTGCTCAAGTTCCTTGTCAGAAGACGCGGAGGACGCCGACTGCGGGTTGGCGTGCAGGATCTCGAGCGGCGGAAGCTTGAGGCCGTCCTCTTCTTCGCCCTCGTTATCTGCGGCGCCACCGTCCGCTCTCCCATCGCTAGCCGCAGCCGATTCGACAGCACTCGATGCAGACGCATCGGCAACCTTGGGATGCTTCAAGAAGTCGGGGATCTGAGGTGCTGCCGAAACAGGATTCACGGCAAACGGCGGCTCGGACTCGTCAACCTTGTCCGGATCGTCCTCCATCGAAAGCTGTCCAGTGACCTGACCGCGCTTGGCGTGGCGGCGCGGCAGCAAAGTTGTCTTTGCGGTCTCAATCGGAGCCTCGTCATCCTCGTCATCGCCCTCGGTGAGCTCAATCTCGCTATCGGACCAAGACGGGTCGGGCTCGCTTGTATTCAACTTGGGTGTGGCCTTGTCCTTCTTGGCATGGCGGCGCGGCAGCAGCGTCGTCTTAGCGCGCTCAGCCTCAACCGACTCGGACACGTCGACAAACGGATTCTCGTCCTCGTCGTCATCGTCCAAAACCGGGTCCACATCGTTGCCCATGACCGTGGTCACGGCAGCATCGGAGCCCTTTTGACGAAGAATGCTCAGGTGCGGACGGGCAACGCCGGGCACCGACAGGGCTTCGTCGTCACCCCACGGGCTGGCGTTGACATCGGCACGGCGGCGCTCGGCAAAATCGGCCGCACGGTCGCGAGCAGAGCGCAAAACGCCGCCAACCGAAAAGCCAATGATGACCAAGCCCACGACGACAAAGCCCAACAGGACTACCATCGCGATAGGCTTACCCAGGGCATTCTGCAGCGCACTCGCAATAAACGCACCGATGTAGCCACCCGAGGCGGACAAATTTTGCGGCGTGAACATAAGGTCACAAGAGACACTCGTACCCGGCACCATCAGCGAAAGAATGGAGACGACGGCGATAAAGACCACGGCGCCGCCCGCAACAGAGCGTACGTTGAGCGGCGAGTCCTCGCCTAAAAAGAGCGTGGCGGCAAACAGCAAAATGACGATCGGCAGCACGTAGGCGCCCAGACCAAAGCCCAGGTGGTAGAAACCGGCAACCGCAGCCGTAACGGGTGCGGTCGCCGGCGAAATCACGGCAATGAAGGACGCAATCGCCAAAACGGCGATGACCACGCCGGCGATATCACGGTTGGCCGAGGGCTCAACCAAAGGCTCAAAATCGTCGAAGTCCGCCTCGTGGCCCTTATTGGCACGCAGATGGGAACCGGCACCCTTAGCAGATGCCGGTTGGTTATTGGCCTTATTGCCTTTGGCGTTTTGTGCAGATCCACGCGCCAAACTAAACCTCCATGACGACCGGGATGATCATCGGACGGGTGCGCGTACGGCTCCAGATAAAGTTAGAGAGCGAATCGCGCACGGCCTTACGAATAGCATCGGAACCGCTGCTCGTAAAGCTGAACTTGCCCTTCTCGATCGTCTTCATGATGGACGCGGAGGCATCCTCAGAGAACTGGTCGTCGATGGCAAACGAGACGCCGCGGCCCGAGAACTCGATGGCCTCGATCTTCTTGTGCTTGAGCGAGACGATGGCAACAGCGGTAACCATACCGTCATTGGCGAGCTTCTGACGATCGCGCAAGACGATGGGGTCGGTATCGCCGATACGAAGGCCGTCGACGTAGACGACGCCGGACTCGACGGGCGTACCGCGCTTGACGATACCGCCGCGCATCTCGAGCGTGTCGCCGTTATCGAGGATAAAGATATGATCGTCCTTGATGCCCATCTTGCGGGCAAGCTGGGCATGGGCGCGCAGATGCACGGCCTCACCGTGAACCGGCATAAAGTAAGTGGGCTTGGCCATGGCCATCAGGAGCTTGAGCTCCTCCTGGCTACCGTGGCCCGAGACGTGGACAAGAGCGCGGTTCTTATCCCACACGTCGCAGCCGAGCTTGGCCAGGCTGTTGACGACCTGCTGGACGGCTTTCTCGTTGCCGGGAACGGGAGTTGCCGAGAGGATGACGGTATCGCCCTCGTGGATAGAGAGCGTCTTGTGCTCGCCATTGGCCATGCGGGACAGGGCCGACAGCGGCTCGCCCTGCGAACCGGTGCACATGACGACGATCTTGTCGTCGGGCAGGTTATCGATATCGAAGGCATCGATGATATCGGCATCGTCGATGTTGAGGTAGCCCAGCTCGCGCGCGACGCGGGTGTTGGTGAGCATGGAACGACCGGTCACAACGACCTTACGGCCGCACTTGCGGGCGGCATCGCAGATCTGCTGCAAACGATGGATATGGCTCGAGAACGAAGCGACGAACACGCGACCCGGGGCGTTCTTGATGGCATGCAGCAGGTTGGGACCAACCTCGGCCTCGGACTTGGTAAAGCCGGGAACCGTGGCATTGGTGGAGTCGGACAGCAACAGGTCGATGCCCTGCTTGGCAAAGCGGCTGATAGCGGCATAGTCGGGCGTGACGCCGTCGATGGGCGTCTGGTCGAGCTTAAAGTCGCCGGTGTGCATAACGGTGCCCTGATTGGTGCGGATGAACACGCCCAGAGCGCCGGGGATGGAGTGCGTCATCGAGAAGAAGTCGAGCGAGATGCCGCCGAGGTTGACATGGCTGCCGCCCTTGACCTCGCGGAACTTGGGTGCGCGGATGCGGAACTCAGAAAGCTTACCCTCGATAAAGCCAAGCGTCAGCTTGCTCGAAAAGATGGGCACCTTGTTGTTGAGGTCCTGCAGCAGATACGGAAGCGAACCGGTGTGGTCCTCGTGGCCGTGGGTGACGACGATACCGCGGAGCTTTTCCTCGTTCTCCAAAACATAGGTGTAGTCGGGAAGCACCAGGTCGATACCGGGCTGGGAGTCATCCGGGAACATGAGGCCGGCGTCGACGAGCACCATGTCGTCGCCGCACTCGAAGACCGTCATGTTCTTGCCGATGCCGTCAAGGCCGCCGAGCGGGATGATCTTCAAGGGAGATGATTTTTTAGCTGCCATAGGTTAGTGTTGTTTCCTTTCTTCGAAACGGGTCTGAAACAACCGACGGGGCGCTTCTGGCAAACCGACCGCCGGGAACGTACAAACATGCATCACAGAGTCGATGCAAT
>JAGZQO010000048.1 GCA_018382125.1 Collinsella sp. | reverse complement strand
ACTCCAACGACGAATTCTAGGCGGTGTCCCCTCCCTTTCAAGAAAAGAGAAGAGGCGGGGCATGCCCCGCCTCTTACACCACATCTCTGCGCGCTACCCCGCAACAATTGTCTGGCGGAAAGACTGCCCCAGTTTTTTATAGCGAGTCTCTCTGGATCAGCTGCATGTGCATCACGGAGGTGGTGGGCTCGGCACCCTTGATCATGTCGAGCGCAATGTTGGCGGCCATGTGGCCTTCTTCGCGCAGGGGCTGACGGACGGTCGTGAGCGCGGGGACACAGCGCGCCGCAATCTCGTGATCGTCGAAGCCGACGACAGAAACGTCCGCAGGAACGGATAGGCCTGCCTCGTTGAGCGCGGTGATGACGCCAGCCGCGATACGGTCCGATCCGCAGAGCACGCCATCGAAAGCAATCTCGCGCGCGAGGATCTGGTGCATGGCCTGATAGCCGTCTCCGTTGTTCCAGCCGGTATAGATAACGTTTGCGTCTGGGAGGTCTTCGCCCAAGACGGCACGGTAGCCGCGCAGGCGGTCGACAACAGCGGGGTTGTCTTGCGGTCCCAACACGGCGACGATATCTTTGCGCCCGCGTTCCTTCATGGCGAGTGCCGCAAAGTGTCCGCCCTCTTCGTCGTCAGAGTAGACTGTCGAGAACACATCGCGATAGGGGTGGCCCTCGAGCTGGCCGCACAACACGGTGGGTACGCCCAGCTCGCGCAGCACCTCGAGCAGCTCGCTGCCCTTGTAGGGGGAGACGTCGATCACGGCGTCGAACGAGCGGCGCTCAAAGTGCTCGCGTGCGCGGTTGCGCTCATGCGTAGAAGACGCCTGCAAGATAACGGGCAGATAGGACGACTCCGACAGTTCCTCGGTAATGCCGCTCAAAAACTCGCTATAGGTGGGGTCGCTGAAGAGTTCACTTAGGGGCTCGGTCACGAGCACGGCGATGATTTCCGTGCGCCCGACAGCGAGCGCTCGGCCACGAGCGTTGGGGACAAAATTGACTTCCTTGGCCGCCGCGCGGACGCGCTTTTTGGTTTCCTCGCTAATGCGGGGCGAATCGTTGAGAGCGCGCGATGCCGTGGAGCGCGACACGCCGGCAGCTGCGGCAACCTCGGCAAGCGTAGGTGCGGTGCGAACTGGTTGGGTCATGGCGTCTCCTGGAGAATGCGGTCGATGTTGTCGCTGATACGGGTTGGTGCGGATACAGCATACTATAGTGCGCCTGAACAGCGTTCATGGTATCCGGTGACCGGTGTCGTTTTGCAACCAAGCCACAATCGAATACGTCTCGTGTGGGTGAGATATCAGCGGGCGTGGTGGTTGCCTACGAGCTTAAGAACGATGTCTTGCGCTGAGTGTCGATACTCAGGGTGACATAAGTGTCCCGGTTGTACAACCGGTTGCACCGTTAACCCGACCAAATCGACCGTTCAGCGGACAACCGGTTGCACAGTTTTTTGCATCGACCGTAAGATAAGGACAACCGGTTGCACAAGAATCACTACGATGACGAAGGAGCATCACCATGGACGCCA
The DNA here is from genome assembly GCA_018382125.1 of Collinsella sp. Lineage (GTDB taxonomy): Bacteria > Actinomycetota > Coriobacteriia > Coriobacteriales > Coriobacteriaceae > Collinsella. The sequence continues at coordinate 5,488 of JAGZQO010000048.1, read as the reverse complement.
TTAACGATTGGGAAAACCAAGCGCTCACCCACAGGAACCGCCTGGCACCCCATGCGTACTTTATGGGTTACGAGACCGCCGATCTCGCCGCTACGTACAGCCGCGAGCTGTCGCGCGGGTTTGTCCAGCTGTCCGGCTCGTGGCAGTTCCGCCTCTTTGAGGGGCCTGCTGCCGTCTCTAACGAGGAGCTTTCCACGTACGAGCCCGAGTGGGATCACGTGGAGGTTCCGCACCTGTGGCAGGTAGACGGCTATGGCAACCTTGCCTACACCGACGAGGGTTTCCCGTTCCCGGTGGATCAGCCGTTCGTTCCCTCTGACGATCCCACGGGCGTGTACCAGCGCATCGTCAATCTTCCCGCCGTGCCTGCCGGCGCTCGCGAGATCATTCGCTTTGACGGCATCGAGAGCTATGGCGAGCTGTACGTCAACGGCAAGTTTATCGGCATGACCAAAGGCTCGCGCCTGTCTGCCGAGTTCGACGTGACCGACGCGCTCGTCGAGGGCGACAACCTGTTTGCGGTCAAGGTTCTGCAGTACAGCGATGGTAGCTATATCGAGGACCAAGACATGTGGTGGGCATCGGGCATCTTCCGCGATGTGTACCTTATGCAGCGTCCCGCCGCACACCTGGTCGACTTTAGGTTCCGCACGCACCGCGAGGGCGATGCCGCTCTGATTACGCTCGATACGGTGGCCGAGGGCGCTTCCCGCGTCGTGTTTACGCTCAGCGATGGCGAGAACGTGGTGGCTACGGGCGAGTGCGTCGACGGCCATGCCGAGTGCAGCGTGACCGATGCCCACTTCTGGAATCCCGAGGACCCCTTCCTCTATGACCTTACGTTTGAGGTCTACGACGGTGATCAGGTCAGCGAGTACGTCCCGCATCGCCAGGGTCTTGCCGAGGTGACGGTCGAGGGTAATCATATCTACCTCAACGGCACTTACTTTAAGATGCATGGCGTCAACCGCCACGATCACGACGATCACAAGGGCCGCGCCGTGGGCCTCGATCGCATGCGCCGCGACCTGGAGCTCATGAAGCAGCACAACATCAACGCGGTGCGCACGTCCCATTACGCCAACGACCCGCGCTTTTACGAGCTGTGCGACGAGTATGGCATCATGCTGGTCGCCGAGACCGATATGGAGAGCCACGGCTTCGAGAATATCGGCAATATCGCCCTGGTCACCGACGACCCGGCATGGGAGCCGGCCTACGTCGACCGCATTGAGCGCCTGGTGATGCAGGAGCGCAACCACGCCTGCATCATTATGTGGTCGATGGGCAACGAGAGCGGCTATGGCTGTAACATCCGCGCGATGTACGCCAAGGCTCACGAGCTCGACGGTCGTCCGGTCCACTACGAGGAGGATCGCAACGCCGATACCGTCGACGTCATTTCCACGATGTACTCCCGTGTGTCGCAGATGAACGACTTTGGCGAGCATCCGTTCCCCAAGCCGCGCATTAACTGCGAGTACGGTCACTCCATGGGCAATGGCCCCGGAGGCCTGTCCGAGTACCAGGAGGTCTTCGATCGCTGGGATTGCATCCAGGGCCAGTTCATTTGGGAATGGTGCGACCACGGCTTGGCCGCTGTGACCGAGGACGGCGTTGCCTACGACATGTACGGCGGCGACAACGGCGACTACCCCAACAACAGCAACTTCTGCATCGATGGCATGGTGTTCCCTTGGCAGCAGCCGAGCCCGGGCCTCACTGAGTATGGCCAGGTCATCTGCCCGGTTCGCATGGCTTATGACACCGAGGCGGGCGAGCTGACCGTCACCAACAAGCGCTGGTTTACCACCCTCGAGGATGTTTGCCTGTCGGCGGAGACCCTGGTGGACGGCGACGTGGTCTGCCGCAAGACGCTCATGCCCGGTGCGGTTGCCCCCGGTGAGTCCGTCCAGCTTCCGCTGGTGATTCACGAGGCCGCGGTAGGCGAGACCCTGCTGACTGTGCGCGCCTACACCATGGCCGCTCACGTCTGGTGCGAGCCGATGTTCCAACTGGGCGCAAACCAGTTTGCCATCGCAAACCATCCGGCGCCGGCCATTGCGGCCCCCACTCGTCCTGAGCTTACGGTCGAGGAGACCGAGCAGGAGATTCGCATTCACTCCCTCAACGGCGAGCTGACCTTCAGCAAGGTAAACGGCACCGTGAGCGAGTGGAAGGCATCCGGCCGCGACGTCATGGCCTCTGGCCCCCAGGTTGGTTTTTGGCATCCGCTCGTCGACAACCACGCCCAGGAGTACGACTCCCTGTGGAAGGACAACTTCATCGATGTAATGCAGACGTCCACCCGCAAGGTTTCTTGGAAGCAGGACGGCAATGCGGTCGCCGTTACCGTGAGCCAACGCATTGCTCCTCCCGTCCGTGCGTTCGGCATGCGCGTCGAGCTTGTCTACACCGTGCTTCCGAGCGGTCGCGTCGACCTCAAGGTTTCCGGCGAGCCCTACGGCGATTACTCGGATATCATCCCGCGCATCGGCATCTCCTTTGAGGTCCCCGGTTGCGATCGTGCCGTCGAGTGGTATGGCCACGGCCCGGGCGAGAACTATCCGGACTCGCTGCGCGCCAACCCGGTCGGTCATTACCGCACTACGGTCGACGACATGTTCACGCCGTATGTCATGCCCCAGGATTGTGCCAACCGCGAGGGTACCCGCTGGGTTGCCCTGCGCTCTAGCCACGGTGACGGCGTGCTGGTGACGCGTCCGGCTGACGCTGCCTCCAATCCGTTCTCGTTCTCGGCATGGCCCTATAGCTGCGAGGCCATCGATAACGCCAAGCACGTCTACGACCTTGTCAAGGGCGACACGGTTACGGTCAACATCAACGACCAGCTGCTCGGCCTTGGTTCGAACTCTTGGGGTTCCGAGGTGCTCGATTCCTATCGCACCCGTTTTGAGAGCTTCAGCTTTGAGGTGTCCCTGCGACCGCTGACGTCTGCCGATCTGGCTCAGGCACTGGCACCCATTAAGGAGGCATAAGTCATGCATGTCTTTAACTCGCGCGCCGATTTCGACGCTCAGATGAAGTCCGTCAAGAAGTGGATGCGTACCGGACAGGCGCTCGACGGCGTTTCTGAACTGCAGCACGATGTGGCGTACTCCATCGGCGACTCGCTGGTGTATTGGTGGGTGAACGCCCACGAGGCGGCTACCGCCGATCTGGTCGGTCACCGTCGCTATCATGCCGTGCTCGCCCCGCTCGACGGCGACCTGACTGTCGAGGTTGCCCCCAAGGCAGGCCTCACCTGCACCCGCGCCTACAGCGATATCGATGATCGCGAGCGCTTTGAGGGTACGGGGGAGACCGTGACGATTCCCGCCGGCGGCGTTGCCGTCGTCGAAATTGACGAGGCCTACCGTGTCGTGGCCGATGCCGCGGATCCCCGCGTCGTGGTACTGCACGTGACAGTCGAAGGTTATTCCTTCCCCAACAAGTAGTATTCGTCCGCCTGGACGTTTGCTTCGCGCCGTTAAGGGGGATGGCTTTGTTGACTCCCTTTTCCCCATTCCCCTTAGCAGGTGCGCCGTCCGTGTTTGCACTTGCAGCTCGGACGGTTTTAGATGACATTTAACAGATGATTGGGAGGGCTTATGAGCTCTGAAAAACGAGGAACGATTGGTTCGTTCGCTCTGCTGGGCATGACGGTCGCCGCCGTGTTCGGTATCAAGAACATCATCAACAACAACGCGGCCATCGGCTTGGCAGCTGCGCCGTCGTTCTTCTTCGCCACGCTTTTGTACTTTGTCCCCTATACCCTGGTTACCGCCGAGTTCGTCGGCCTCAACAAGGACTCCGAGTCTGGCGTGTACGCATGGGTTAAGACCTCGATGGGTGGTCGCTGGGCGTTCCTGACGGCATTTAGCTACTGGTTTGTTAACCTGTTCTTCTTTGCGTCCGTCCTGCCCAACGTCATCATCTACGCGAGCTACGTGTTCTTTGGTGCCAACGCCGAGCTTTCGCAGCTGTGGATCACCATTATCGAGATCGTCGTCTTTGCTATCGCCACGTGGGTTTCGACCAAGGGCGCTAAGTGGATCGGCTCCATTTCCTCCTTCGGTTCGACCGCGGCTCTCGGCCTGACCGCCGTGTTCATCCTGCTGTCCCTGGCTGCTGCCTTTGGCGGCGTTGAGTTCGCTACGGCTCCTACTCCCGCTAACATGGCTCCCGACATGAGCAACTTCGCAACTGCGTGGGGCTTCTTCGGTACGCTTGCCTGGATCATCCAGGGCGTTGGCGGCGCTGAGTCTGTCGGCGTGTTCCTTAACGACCTTAAGGGTGGCGTCAAGGCCTTCGTGCGCACCGTCGTTATCGCCGGCCTGACCATCGGCCTTCTGTATGCAGGCGCTTCGCTGCTGGTTAACCTGTTCATCCCCGAGGGCGGCGTTGCCATCTCCACCGGTATCTTCGACGTATTCGGCGCTGTCTTTGCCCACTTTGGCATTCCCATGGAAGTGTCTACGCGCGCCATCGTCTTGATCCTTCTCGCCGCCACGCTGGGCTCCCTCATGATGTGGACCTCCGCTCCCATCAAGGTCTTCTTCACCGAGATCCCCAAGGGCGTCTTTGGTAGCAAGATCGTCGAGCTCAACGAGCATGGCATTCCTGCCCGCGCTGCTTGGCTGCAGTTCGCCATCGTCGTCCCCATCCTGATCATTCCGGCCCTGGGCTCCGGTAACCTCGACGACCTGCTCATGATCGTCACCAACATGACGGCTGCCACCGCTCTGCTCCCACCGCTGCTGATTTTGCTTGCCTACTTTATGCTGCGCAAGAACTTTGACGCCGCTCCCCGTGGCTTCCGCATGGGTTCGCGCAGCTTTGGCCTGGTCGTTGCCGCATTCCTGCTTGTGGTCTTCTGCTTCGTGCTTATCTGCGGCACCATTCCGCTCGATCAGCCGCTGTGGCTGACGCTGGTCTACAACGTTGGCGGTGTGGTTGTCTTCTTGGGCCTTGCCGTGATGTGGTACAACCGCTACATCAACCGCCTGCGCGAGACCGATCCCGAGGCCGCCGAGAACGAGCTTCGCCCTTCCGTCCTCGATATGATGGAGTAGCGGCTAGGATTAATCTACGGCTGTGGAATAAATCGATTCCCTTTCCTAAGGAGGGGCCTTACGAGGCCCCTCCTTTTGTGTTTTGGGGCATGGTCTTGGCCCCCGTGGTCAAAAAATGCCAAATATGAGTACTGTTGCAAAAGAAGTGCCATATTTTTCGGCCTGCTCTGAGCGAAAATGGGCTCAAAATCGATTTATCTAACTCCCTTTAAAGGGCGTTTGACGGCTTTCAACCTCTTCGAATCGCTCAAATTAGGCAATTTGCTCTCGATTTTGCTGCTACTAAATTGGTGACAGTACTCATATTTGCCACTTTGGTTGATTTCCGATCTCAGCCGAACACATTAGGCGGACAGGCCGTTCCCGCAGCTAGCCGAACGCCCCCGAGGCCCCATCCGGGCCCCGGGGGCGCC